>JAODAS010000264.1 GCA_025463555.1 Schumannella sp. | reverse complement strand
CCGGCACCCGCGATGGTCGCGGCGAACCCGTCCACCTCATCCGCCGCGACCACCCCGAGTGCACCGTCGGCAATGACGATCCGGTTCTCGCCGGTGGGGTCTACCAGGATGAATCCGGTCATCGTCGGCGAATCGAGGCGCACGACGGCGCTCGCCTCGACGCCCTCGTCAGCCCAGAATGCGACGGCGTCGTCGCCTGCGGCATCGGCACCGATGGCGGTGAACAACGCCGACTCGACGCCCAGCCTGCGGATGCCGACCGCCTGGTTGGATCCTTTGCCGCCGTGTCCGCGCGAGATCACTCCCCCGGCGACGGTCTCCCCGGCCTGCGGAAACCGGGGCACGGTCATGGTGAGACCGACCCCGTAACCTCCGACGACCGCGATCACCCGTGACAACCCTGTCTCTGGACAAACATGTACAAAGGAAACCTAGAAACGGCGCGTTCCCCCGTCAAGCGGATCGGGCGCTTCTGCTCATATGAGCACCGGGACGAGACGGTGCGCGGCAATGAGCGGCCGAACCGGGGGAATGCGACAGCTACGCTGGCCCCATGCCGACGACAGTTCCCGAGCCCGTCGCCCCGCGTACCGCCCTGCAATGGGTCGACCTGATCGCGGGCATCCTGTTGACCGCGATCGCCGCTCTGACGGGCCTTGTCATGCTCTCGGTGGTGAACCAGCTCGGCGGGCTCGGCGCCGAATGCGAGGGCATCGCCGAGTCAGGCACCCATTGCTCGCCCGGGTTCCTGTCGGGGATGGTCATCCTCGGCACGGCCGTCGTCGTCTTCGCCTGGTTCTTCGGACTCGGGTTCCTCATCGTGCGCGCGGTGCAACGCCGGATCGTGTTCTTCCTGCCGTTTCTCGCGTTCGCCGTGATGGTCGCCGGGTTCTACCTGGTGACCGCGCTGATCAGCGCGAACTATCTGCCCGCGAGCTGACCCTCGTCCTCCACGAACCGGGGACGGCGCAGGACGAAGACCGACGGGATCGAGAACACCAGGATCCCGAGCATGAACCAGATCGGCACATCCCAGCCGCCCGTGACATCCCGCAGGATTCCCACGACGAGAGGGCCGAGCGCTCCGACGGCATAGCCGATCCCCTGGACGAACCCGCTCAGCGCGACCGCTCCGATCTGGGTGCGAGTGCGCAGATTGATCAGGGTGAGCACGAGCGGGAAGACGATGGGACCGAGAGCGATCAGCACCGTCCACAGCAGCGGAGCGGCAGTGGGCGCCAGCAGGAAGCCGAGGAAGCCGACGACGAAGAGACCCAGTGAGACGACGATGATCGGCGACGGCGAGGGCGAGCGGACGGCGAGCCCGGGGATGATCAGAGCCGCGGGAATGCCGCAGATGGCGAACGCGCCGAGAAGAAGCCCTGCCTGCACGGAGTCGACCCCGGAGATCTGGGTCACCATCGAGGGCAGCCAGGCGAACATGGCGTAGACCTCCATAGTCGTCGCCCCGAACAACAGGGCCATCGACCAGGCGATGGGCGAGCGGAACAACCGGGCTCCGATGCCCGCGTGCGCTGCCTCCAAGCCCCTGGCATGCGTGTCGAGGTTCTCGACGTGCCTGCCCTTCAGCAGCAGATGCCAGATCCACGGGACTGCGGCGGTCGCCGCGAGGATCGCCCAGATGCCGAGCGACACGCGCCATCCGGCCGCATCGGCGACCGGAACCGCGACGACCGGCGGGATGGTCGCGCCGACGGACATGACCGTCACGTACACCGCCGTGATGGTCCCGATGCGGTCGGGGAAGTAGCGCTTCACGATCGGCGGCAGCAGCACGTTGCTCGAGCCGGCTCCCAGGAGTGCGAGCACCGTTCCGATCAGCAGCATCGTCGCATCCGGCGCGATCGCCCGCAGCAGGTGCCCCAGACCTCCGACGATGGTCGCCGCGAGCAGGGCACCCTCGAGCCCCAGCCGACGCGAGGCGGGCGGCGCGACCAGACCCGACAGGCCGAACACCAGCGGCGGAGCCGCCGCGATCACCGCGAGCATCAGGTGGTCGATGTCGATGTCGGCGACGATGTGCCCGAGAATCGGCGACACGGCGCCGACCGCGGTACGCATCGTCAGGGCGACGAGGGCGATCCCGAGGAAGGCGAGGATGCGCCCCCGCACCAGCGGAACCGGCGCGGGGGTGGTCATCTTTCCAGCCTACGGGTGGGCCGGAGCCGCAGCCGCCAGCTCTGCCTCCTCCGCCTCCTGCGCGGCCGCGGCCTCGGCCTGGTGCCGCAGCACGTCGGCGCGCTTGGGCAGCAGCAGGCTCGCCGCCGCCGACAACAGGTACCCTCCGATCGCGATCGTGGATGCCGTGGTCAGCGCGGCGAGCACGTTCGGCTGGCTGAAATCGTCGCCCACCTGCGCGAAGAACGCGGTCGCCGCGATCGCGACGCCGACGGCGGCACCGATCTGCTGGAAGGTGCTGAGCGTCCCCGAGGCGGCGCCGGCATCCTGCACCCGCACGTTCGCGAGCGCGATGTCGACCAGCGGCACGACGAGCAGACCGAGCCCGATGCCGAGGACCGCACCGGGCATCACCAGGTGCCAGCCCGAGAGCGCGGTGCCCTCGGCCGTCATCACCGCGACCATCCAGACGATGCCTCCGGCTTGGATCAGCCCTCCCAGGGTCACGATCGGCTTGCCGACCTTTGCGGCGAGCGGAATGGCGATGCCGACCCCGACGAAGGCGCCCAGGCTGAATGGCAGCATCGTGAGTCCCGTGGTCAACGCGTCGAACCCGAGCACGGTCTGCAGGTAGATGATCCAGCCCACGGTGAACGCGTTCATCG
Organism: Schumannella sp.; assembly: GCA_025463555.1. Lineage (GTDB taxonomy): Bacteria > Actinomycetota > Actinomycetes > Actinomycetales > Microbacteriaceae > JBDSKH01. The sequence goes on along the minus strand of JAODAS010000264.1, from coordinate 845 downwards.
CGCCCTGGAACGCCGCCTGCGTGACCACGCCCGCCGAGAAGCCCCGATTGCGGAAGAGGCCGAGCGGCAGCAACGCCGAGCCGTCCCGCCGGAGCTTCGCACGCTGCACGACCACGAAGATTCCCAGAAGCGCGACACCGCATCCGGCCGCCAGCCACAGCCACGCGGGCCAGTCGAGGGCCCGGCCCTCGACGACCGGGTAGAGCACGCCCAGGAGCCCGCCGCTCAGCAGCACGACGCCGAGCACATCCAGCCGCACACGCTGGGACGCCCGCGTGTTCGGAACAGCGACGACCGCGAGCACGAAGATCAGGATGCCGACCGGCACGTTCAGCAGGAAGATGCTGCGCCACGCGAGCCCCGCGATGTCGGCATCGATCAGCCATCCGCCGAGGAGCGGGGCGATCACCGCCGACAGGCCGCTCACTCCCCCTATGATGCCGTAGATCGGCGCCCGCTCCTTCGGCGCGTACAGGGCCTGCAACGTGCTGAGCGCCTGCGGAACCATGAGCGCCGCGAACGCCCCCTGCACCACCCGGCCTGCGACCAGCAGGTCGCCGGTGGCCGACGCGCTCGCCACGACCGAGGCGAGCGTGAAGCCGGCGATGCCGATCAGGAACGTGCGCTGGCGACCGATGATGTCGCCGAGACGGCCACCGGTGATCAGCACGACGGCGAAGGCGAGCATGTAACCGCTGACGATCCATTCCAGTTGCGCGGGCGTGGCGCCCAGATCGCGGCGGATCGTGGGAAGCGCGACCTGCACGATGGTGGCATCGAGCAGGTCCATGAACGACGCGAAGATCAGGATGCCCATGGCCAGGCCGCGTCGCGGAGCCTGCGGG
>JAODAS010000258.1 GCA_025463555.1 Schumannella sp. | reverse complement strand
AGATCGCCCGCGCTGAGACGATGCTCGCCGACGGCGCCTCGGTCGCGGAGATCGAGCGGACCCTCGGTCGCCGCCCCGGCGCCCTGACCCGGCGCTTCGCCGGGCGCGGATGGTCTCACGCCGAGTGTGGCAAGTACGCGATGATGGTCCGCTACGCCCGCGCCGCGAAGTACGAGCTCGAGATCGTCGTATGAGCTCGACGAATGGCCGCTGCAACACCAATGAACGCGGATCGTCCTACGAGCGACGGCGCCGCAAGCTGTGGCTGGTCTCGCCGGAGGCCGGATGGGGCGGCGATGGCGAGACCGTGCCGTGCTGGGAGTGCGACGTGCTCGTCGAGCTCGCCGACCTGGTCGCCGATCGGATCTTCCCCGGCGAGGACGGCGGCCGATACACCCGCGACAACATCGCGCCACACTGCCCGCTGTGCAGCGGCCGCCAGGGCGCTCGGCGAACTCAAGTGATCCTGGCGCTCAAGCGCCTAGCTATGTCATAGTTTCTGACATGACCGACGTCGTCGACGAGAAGCCCAAGAAGTCCTGCATCCATTGCATCCGCGAAGGCGTCCATGGCTTCGTTCCGGTCGACACCGGAGGCTGGGCCTGTGCGAACGCCGCTGCCTGCGCCGCGCGGGTCGAGAAGAACTCCCGCGCCGCCAACGTCGGACGCTGCAAGGACTGCGTCGACGAGGGCATCGTCACCCAGCGCAAACTCGCGACCAAGACCGACGGCTCACTCGAGCCCGGCCCGCGGTGCGTCACCCACCACCGCGCCGCCAGGAAGGTGCGATCTCACAAGGCTCACGCCAAGCGCACCGAGGCCAACTTCGGCCTGACCGCCGACCAGTATTGGGCGATCTACGCCATGCAAGGCGGCAAGTGTTTTGGCTGCCAGCACGCCACCGGCAAGACCAAGCGCCTGGCCGTCGATCACGATCACGCGCTCGCCCTCGAGCACGGCCACGACCCCAAGCAGGGCTGCCCGCGGTGTGTCCGCGCGCTGCTCTGCGGCCCGTGCAACCAGATCATCGGCCGTCTCGGCGTCGAGGCCTTGCTGCGGCTGGTTCAGGTGCTCGTCGATCCACCCGCACGCAAATGGCTGGCCGCGGACCTGCCGGGCGAACCGACCGCCGTCCCGCCGATGATCGACTTCTGGACCGAGTTCGACGCCGATGACGGGATCACGCTCGACGGCGTCATGGCGGCGTCCGGCGTGACCGTGTACGACGGCTTCTGGAACGAGATCTGCGCGGAGGACTAGCGCACGATCGAGGCAATGTCTATGGTGTTGACATGGAGAAGCAATACCAGCAGTGCAGGCTCGGGCGCAGCGGCTACGAGCAAACCGCGTGGATCGAGCAGCGCGGCGCCAAGGCCGGTGCCGGGGTCGAGCTCTTGCCGACCAGGGAGATCTGGGTAGTGCTCGAGGTGTTCGACCACGTGCTGCCCGAGTCGATGCTCAAAGAGCACCAGCAGATGCACCGCAACAGCCTGCCCTCGGTGCAGGGGATGGCCTGAGCCATGAACCGGGTGCTGGCCTTCGGCGTCTTCGCCCTGATGTGCGCCGCGATGGGCTGGGGAGGCCTCTGGCTGTTCCTCGGCGTCATGGCGGCGTGCTGGGCTCACTTGCACCAGAAATTGCGGGAGAGGCGATCTGAGGCCCAAAGGCTGATCGCCGACGCCGACTTTCAGCATGCCGCGTGGCTCAAGGGCAATGACGTGGTCGCATTCTTCGGGCGGTACCTGCCCAACGGCGTCTACCGCGACCTGGTCGACGGCCCGACCCAGTACGACCCCGACGTCGCCGAAGTGCCCGAGTACATGTTCCAGAGCCCGGCACCCGAGGGCGCCGAGAGCCTTCCGGCCCACGACGAAGAGGGCAACGAGCCCATCTTCCTGTCGCCGTTCTCGACGGCTGAGCCCAGGTCGACCCGGCGGATCTTCCAGTCGGACGTCGTCGGATGATCCGTTGCTGCCTGTGCCGACGGCGGGCCGACATCACCGATGCGCTCAGCTCGATGGAGATCACCGATCTGCCGGGATCCGGCTTCCGCTGCGCCGACCATCCCGCCTGCGCGCAACGTGTGCGCAATATCGTCACGGCGCACGTCGAGTTAGCTAAGATCCGGTGATGATCACCTACGGAGTCATCCTGCTCGTCATCGGTCTCGTCGTCTGGGGCATCGGTCGCGCCGTCGCCGGTCCCTCGTTCCTGCTCATCGCGGGCGAGGTCATCGGCGCCATCGGCGTCGTGCTGCTGCTCGTCGGCCTGGTCTTGCTGCTCATCAACGGCGGCGTCCACGGCCTCCCGGCGGCGATGCCACTATGACGGTCGACGTCTACACCAAGCCAGCCTGCGGGGGGTGCGTGGCAACCAAGAAGCACCTGGCCAAGCTGGGTATCGAGTTCACCGAGCGTGAGCTCGACGACGAGATTCGGGAAGCCGCCATGGGCAATGGCGTACTCGCGGCTCCGGTGGTCGTGATCGACGGCGGCCGGATGTGGGGCGGTTACCGCCCCGACGAGATCAAGGCGCTGGTCGGCTGATGGCCGCGACCCACGCACAGATCGCCCGCAACCTGGTGGCCAAGGCGCCGTCCGGAGTGTTCGCCCGAGGATGCCAGGACGTCGTGAACCTCGGCGACTACTCGACGCTCGAGCGCATGCTGCCCGGAGTCGTGTTCGCCTCGCGCAAGGTCAGCCAAGACGAGTGGGAACTGGTCGGTACCTGCGCCGATGGTTCAGTCTGCGTGTGGAGGCTGGGCTGATGTGTGCCCGGTGCGGGGACTTGCCACATCACTACCCCATCGCCGTCAACGAGCGAGGTCAGGGGCCGGTTCCAGATTCCGAGGCGTTTGCCATCGTGTGCTGGTGCGGTGAAATCGACTGTGCTGCACAGGATTTGAAACCCTGAAAGTCGTTGTGCCACAACACATCTCAGTGTACACGACTCACTAACACCCTTAGTGTATCCCATTCCCATTTTAGGCCTCTGACCTGCGGTTTTGCTGTGGAATTTGCTACAGATAGATCAAGCGGCCAGGGCTCTCGCCGCCTCGGGTCGCATAAA
>JAODAS010000254.1 GCA_025463555.1 Schumannella sp. | reverse complement strand
GCGCGAGCGCGTTCGCATCGTCGGGGAGGGTCAGCCACTCCGGAGCGAGCGGGTTCGCGGACACGTAAACCTCACGGATATGAATCGAACAGTGAGGCGAGCGAACCCGGCTTGGTCCCTGAAGCCGAGGCCAGTTTAGCGAAAATCCAGGTTCGCCCCGCGCACCCGGCCCCGCGGCCGAGCCCCCGAGTTTCCACTCCCGTCGCGCGCGAATCGCTTCTCAGGGCGCAAAGGGCCCCTTCGGCAACAGGCAAAGGCCCCTTTGTGCCCTGAAGGTGATTCAGGAGCGGGGCTCAGTGCGCGAGGCGCGAGCGAGTCGCCGCGAAGAGGTCGAGGTGCTCGGCCGCCTCCGCGATGTCGTCGGTGATGAGCAGCAGCCGTTCGGCGGTGTGCCGTACTCCGGCAGGGGCAGTCGCGAACAGGGCGTCGAGCAGCGGTCCGACCGGCAGCATCCGCGTCCAGTAGTCGGTGTCGAGGAACACCATCGGGCTGAAGTAGTCAGGGTGCTCCGCGTAATAGTTCTGCTGCGCATCCTGGAACACCTCCTGCAGCGTGCCCGCACTCCCCCGCGTGAAGACCAGCCCCTGGCGCGCGATCGTGATGAGACCGTCCTCGCGCACCGAATTCTGGAACAGCTTCGCGATGCGCGTCGCGAACGGCGAAGTCGGCTCGTGGCCGTAATGCCAGGTCGGGATGGAGAGCGACTCCACCGGATCGGCGATGGCGAGGCTCGCCAGCCAGGCGGGGGCGAACCACTCCCCCGCGGCGTCCACGAGAGCGGGGTCCGGCGTTCCGTCCGGGTGCAGGATGCCGTGCAGGTCGGGCATGAGCGGCGCGATCGCGAGTGCGGCGATCGTGCTCCGCAGCACCGGATCCGCCTGACGGGAGAGCGTCGCACCCAGGTGCGCAGCCTCCATCGCACCGGGTCCTCCTCCCGAGCAGACCAGCATGCCTCGCCGCGCCAGGTCGCGTGCCAGCTCCGCCACCTGGAGGTAGTCCTGCGAGTCCCGCGGCAGTTGATGCCCGCCCATCACTCCGACCACACGCCGGTCGGCGATGATCGCTCCGAGATCGAAGGTCACATGCGCGTCATGCACCGCGCGCGCGACGGCCGCGTCGGCATCCACCGGGGTCCCGCGCCCGGTCTCGACGAACCAGCGGAAGCTGCGGAAGTCCATCGTGTCGCCGTACGTGACCGGGCGCGCCGCATCGAACCCGCGGAACAGCTCGCCCGGCGCATAGACGTCGCGGCGCTCGGTATCGAACGGCAGCCCGGCCACAGGTCGCCCTGCTACTTCGCGCAGGTCCCCGGCGTGGAGAGGTCCGTGCCGCCCAATGCGACTCCGTCCCCGTTGATCTTGATGACCAGATCCTTCTTGACCACGTCGACATCCACGATCGTCAGCGCCGCAGGAAGGCTCTCGTTGACGCACATCGACTGCGGTGTGAGCAGCTGGTCGGCGAGGCCGCCGAGCTGATCGTGAGCCTCGTCGATCGTGTAGTCCTGATCGAACAGCTGAATGTGCGACGGCGTGAGCACGACCTGACCGTCGACCGCCGACGGCTCGAGACTCATGCCCACCGGGATCGAGAACACGAACACGGGGAGTGTCGCCTTCACGACGATGTCGGGCTCCGTGAGCGTGATCGAGTCGATCGGCAGCGAGCTGAGGTTGCTGCCGACGGCGGCGACGACGTCCTTCTCGGCGACCGCGAACGTGACGTCGAGCTTGGACGTCTTCGCATTCGCGTCGAGGGGAACGTCCTCGGCATGCACGGTCGCGACGCCGGTCAGCGTGCCGAATGTCACTTTGCCGGCGTCGATGTCGACCTCGTTGAGGCGTCCGGCGAGCGCCTGCAGCAGGACAGAACCGGTCCCGATATCGACCTTGACCTGCGAGGGGTCCTCGATGCCGAGCACCGCGACGATGCGCTGCTTGATGTAGTCGCGGGCGTAGTTCCTGGCGTAGGCATCGCCGACGAAGAAGGCGATCGTGAGCAGGATGGCGAGAATCAGCAGGATGCCGCCGAGGATCCACGGCCACCGGCGGCGCTTGCGCTTCGGCGCCGGGACGACGACGACCTCCGGCTCGGGCGCAACGGCTGTCGCCGCGGCGGCTGCGGGCGCGAGAACCTCGGTCGGCTGCGTGGCCGCAGGCTTCGTCGCTGTGGGCTGCGTCGCTGCGGGCTGCGTGGCCGCGGGCTTCGTCGCTGCGGGCTCAACGGCCGCCGCCGCCGTCGCCTCAGGCTCGACGGGCTTCGGCTGGACGACCGGTATCGGGCGCGTGCTCGGGCCGGGCTCGGCTTTGTCCGCCGCCGGCTTCTGACCCGCGGGCTTCTGGGCTGCCGGCTTCTGGGCCGCGGGCTTGCGCGCCGGCTTCTTGGCGGCCGGAGGCTTCGGGGTCTCGGTCGGTTCGGGTGTCGTTGTGTCGTCGCTCATGGTGTGTGGCTCCTCACTCCCTACATCTTGTCGGGTGCGCTGACGCCGAGCAGCCCCAGGCCGTTGCGCAGCACCTGACCGGTGGCGTCGTTCAGC
>JAODAS010000082.1 GCA_025463555.1 Schumannella sp. | reverse complement strand
CGAGCCCGCTCAGCGCCGGAAGCAGTTCGTCGACCACCATCGCACCGCTGTCGCCGCCCACGGCTCGCGGGTGCCAGTACCCGTTCCCGCCGTCGACCGAGGCGAGGGCGAACGGTGAGCCCGCCTGTGCCTGGAACCTGTCGAGTCCGATCTTGGCGAACCCCGTGGTGCGGGCGCCGCCGTATCCGTGCAGCACGACCGCAACCGGCAGGGGATCGCCGACCGCCGCGCCCGGCGGGTAGGAGACGGTCCATGCACATGTCGCCCCGTCGCGAGCGCTGGAGACGAAACTGCCCTCGGCTTTCGGCCCAGGCTCCGCGTCCGGAATCCGCCCCGCCTCGCCGTTCAGCCCCAGTACCGCGTGCAACGTGGTCCGCCCGGGGATCACACCCTCCTCGACGCCGGCCAGCCCGGCCGCGCCTGCGGCGACGATGCCGAGGCCGCCGACCAGCAGGGTGCGCCGGCTCATCCGCCGCACTGGAACGGCATCGTCCCGGGCAGGCTGCGGCATGGCGCCAGTCTAGGGAGCCGTGGACGAAACGAGCCCCGCGCGTCCGGAGACGTGCGGGGCTCGTCGCAACCGGCGTCGCGAGGTCAGGTGAGCCCCGGAATCGAGACCCAGCCGAGGTGGACGATGAGCCAGATCACCAGCAGCACGATGGCGATGACCGTGAGAGCGGCACCGGAACGGCGGGTCGAGCCGCGCAGCACCAACTGCAGCACCAGCACGATCAGCAACACGATCGCCAGCGTGGTCAGGGCGATCGGCGTCGCGATCACGGCGGCGAGCGGCGGAATGAACGCCACCAGGAACAGCACCGCGACGATGATCTCGATGATCGCCAGGATGGCGGTTCCGCGTCCGCGGACGCGGATGATGCCGTCGACGAGCGCGAGGATTCCGGCGGCGACGGCGATGATGGTGAGAAGGGAGATCATGGAAAGTCCTTCCATCGAGTGAGCCGTTCCGGCCCACTGGCGCAGCCCAGAACCGCGCCGCCACTCACCCTAGCGGCGGTCGTGCCCCCGTTCAGGGGACAGCCAGGCGACTCCCAGGATCAGGCGGAGACGCTGCTGCGCGCGCCGGCGATGACCCGCTCGAACGCGCGGTTCAGCGCGGTGGTCGAAGCGATCGGGTCGCCGGCATACCCGCCGGTCATGGCGCCGTCTCGTGCGAGCATCAGGTCGTCGGCGGCCTCGCCCGACATCGGGTGCCCGATGCGGCGGAGCAACTGCTCCAGCACGTCGACGTACCATTCGCGGTGGCGCTCCACGGCGCGACGGACCGGGTGATTGCCATCGGGGAACTCGGCGGCGGCGTTGATGAACGGGCAGCCGCGGAACCCGGGGCTCTCGATGGCGCGCGTGATGCCCTCTTGGAACGAGCGCAACATGGTCAGCGCGTCATCATCTGCGGCGGCGAGTTCGCTCACCCACTCGGCGTCGATGCGGTGCCGGTAGTCGATGTACTCGGTGATGAGACGGTCTTTCGACCCGTAGTGCTTGTAGAAGGTAGCCTTCGTCACGCTCGAGGCGCTGATGAGGCGGTCGACTCCCACGTTGCGGATGCCGTCGTCGTAGAAGAGCTGGTTCGCGGTCTCGAGGATGCGCAGTTTCGCCGGCGCCGAGGGAAGCGGCGCGGTGGGGCGGGGGATCTCGATCGACACGGTCACTCTCTCGGTGGGGATGGTCGCTTCGTGCGTCAGGGGATAGCGCACGACGCCAGACCCTGCGCCGTGACCGCCAGGGGGCGGCGATCACGGCTGCACGGTCTGGTCGAACTCGGGTGATTCGTGAATCTCGGATGCGGGGGTGTCATCCGGGATAGGCCTGGGGCTAGGGTCCCTGGCTTCGAAATCGAGATTACCACATGAGGACAGACAGACTTGTCTGTTTGTCCTCAGGGCACGCCCCCAAAACGGGTGTCCGTTTGCGTCCGGTTGGGCCTGCTTCAGCCCCTCCCGGCCGACCCGGCATTCGGGGATGCATGACGTAGGCTCGATCCGATGAACGGCGCGGTGCAGCTTCCTCTCGATCTGGCCGAGCTGACGATCACCGCATCCGGCGGCAGTCTGGTCCGCCGTACCGTGCTGCCCAGCGGGGTGCGCATCCTCAGTGAGCAGGTGCCCGGGTCGCAGAGCGCCACCGTCGGCTACTGGGTCGCGGTGGGGTCTCGGGATGAGCAGCCGGTGACCTACGGATCGACCCACTTCCTCGAGCACCTGCTGTTCAAGGGCACCCACACGCGCACCGCGCTCGAGATCGCGGTGGCCTTCGATGCGGTCGGCGGCGAGCACAACGCCATGACCGCCAAGGAGTACACGTGCTACTACGCGAAGGTCCGCGACCGCGACCTTCCGATGGCCGTCGCCGTGCTGGCCGACATGTTCACCTCTTCTCTGCTCGACGCGGACGAGTTCGAGGCGGAGCGCGGGGTGATCCTCGAAGAACTCGCGATGGCCGACGACGACCCCTCCGACGTCGTCAGCGAGCGGCTGTTCGAGGCGGTGTTCGGCGACCATCCGCTCGGCCGCCCGATCGGTGGCAGTCCTGCGTCGATCACCGCCGTCGACCGCGACGCGGTGCTCGCCCACTACCGCGCCAACTACCGCCCGCAGGATCTGGTCATCTCGGTCGCCGGTGCCGTCGACCATGACCAGCTGGTGCAATGGGTGACGGCCGCGTTGATCTCGGCAGGCTGGGATCTCTCGGTCGCGGCCGCTCCTGTCGCCCGTCGCGATGCGGTGCTCGGGCTCATCGACAGGGGCTCGCCCCTCGCGCTCGTGAGGCGTCCCACCGAGCAGGCGAACCTGCTGCTGGGAGTCGCGGGGCTTCCCGCCACCGACGCGCGGCGCGCCACCCTCGTGGTGCTGAACTCCGTGCTGGGCGGCGGGATGTCGTCGCGGCTGTTCCAGGAGGTGCGCGAGAAGCGCGGCATGGCGTACTCGGTGTATTCGTTCGCTGCCAGCTATGCCGACGCCGGGCTCATGGGGCTCTACGCGGGATGCTCGCCCAAGAACGCGACAGCGGTCGCAGAACTGATGATGGCCGAGTTCCGCCGCCTCGCATCCGACGGCATCACCGACGAGGAGCTGTCGAGAGCTCAGGGTCAGCTGGGTGGAGCGTCCGCGCTGGCGCTGGAGGACTCCGACACGAGGATGACGCGTCTGGGGCGCAGCGAGTTGACGTTCGGCGAGTTCTCGGATCTCGACGAGACCCTCCGCCGCATCGCGGGGGTCAGCGTGGACGATGTGCGCGCGCTCGCCGCCGACCTCGTCGCGCGGCCGCTGTCGGTCGCGGCGGTCGGCGCACTCGACGATCACGCGTTCGATGGACTCGTCGAACCCACGGTGGCCGCCTGATGTCGCGCTACCTGTACCTGGTCCGGCACGGTGAACAGCAGGACGCGGAGCACGGACTGCCCGACGGGCCTCTCAGCCCCCGAGGGGTGCGGCAGGCGCAGGCGATCGCGGGACGCCTCGGCGGAGTGCCTTTCACCGAGGCCTGGACCTCGCCGCTGCAGCGTGCACAAGAGACGGCGCGCATCATGACGGAGCGCATGCCGGCGCTGGAACCGCAGCCTTCGGCCTTGCTCATGGATTGCATCCCGTCGGGGCCCGAGCCAGACATGCCGCATGCGTTCGAGTCGTTCTTCGGCGGCGTACGCCCCGACGAGATCGAGGCGGGCGAGGCACAGATGGCGGATGCCGTGGCCGAGTGGATGACGCCGTCACGCGACGACCGCCACGACCTGCTGATCACCCACAATTTCGTCATCGGCTGGTTCGTTCGCGAGACCTTCGGAGCACCGAACTGGCGGTGGCTGGGACTGAACCAGGCGAACTGCGGTCTCACCATCATCCGGGTGCGTTCGGCGAAGCCGCCCGTTCTGGTGGCCCACAACGACCTCGGTCACCTTCCACCCGAATTGCGCTCCGGATTGCCCGTCGATCAGCCCTACTAGGCCGGGGGAACCGGTTTCGTGAACCAGTGGGTCGCGTTCGGGTTGTCGTTGTACGGCTCGGTCTCGTCGTACCCGCTGGAGCGGTACAGGGCCTGTGCCGCCTCGAGGGTGGCATTGGTGTCGAGGACGATCACGTGGGCTCCGAGTCCGACCGCGCGGGCCTCGAGCTCGGTGAGCAGCGTGCGTCCCCATCCGCGTCCGCGTGTCGAGGGGTCGAGCCACAGGTGTTTGATCTCGGCGCGGCCGGGCGCGATCATCCGGACCCCACCACAGCCGACCGGGGCATCTTCGTCGTCGTAGACCACCAGAAAAGTGCCCAGCGGAGGCACGAAGGCAGCCGCGTCTGGGGGAGTCCGCCTGTACACGCCGCCGACGAACCCGAGCTCGCGGCTGGCGAAGTAGTCCTCGAGCAGCCGCACGGCGACCGGATCGTCGGCGGGGGTCGGGACGTAGCGGGGCACGCCCCAAGGCTACGCTGGACACCATGGTGAGCAGGGTCGCGGTGGTCGGCGCCACGGGCAGGATGGGCGCTCTGGCGCAGCGGCTGATCGAGCGC
>JAODAS010000097.1 GCA_025463555.1 Schumannella sp. | reverse complement strand
CGGCGCCGGACCGCCTGATCATGGTGGGCACCGCGTTCCAGACGATCGGGCTCGGGCTTCCGAGCGCCGTCGGCGCCGGGCGTGCGCGGCCCGAGTCGACGATCGTGCTCTGCTCGGGAGACGGTGGGGCGCTGATGGGACTCGCGGATCTCGAGACCGTCGTCCGCTCGGTCCGGCGCGGCGTCGTGCTCATCTTCAACGACGCCGCCTACGGGGCCGAGGTGCACCAGTACGGGGTCCGCGGCGTCGACGAGACGCCGATGCTGATCCCCGAGGTGGATTTCGCGGGGGTCGCTGCGGCATTCGGTGCGACGTCGGCCGTCGTCCGCCAACTGGATGACCTCGCCGCGCTCGAGACGTGGCTCGCGTCCGGCGACGACGGGGTGTTCCTCGCCGACCTGCGGGTCTCACGCGAAGTCGTCGCACCGTACATGCACGAGGTCGTCGCGGCGGCGACCGCGGCGGACGCGGACTAGACGCCTGGCTTCTCGTCCACGAGCAGGTTCGTGATGCGGGCGGTGCAGAGCCGGCGACCCTGATCGTCGGTGACCACGATCTCGTGGCTGGTGACCGTGCGCCCGAGCCGCACGGCGGTCGCGACTCCGGTGACGATGCCCGACGTCGCCGAGGCGTGATGCGTGGCGTTGATGTCGAGGCCGACGGCGCTCTTGCCGATCGAGCGGGCGTGGATGACGGCCGCCCACGAGCCGAGCGCCTCGGCGAACGCCACCGACGCTCCCCCGTGCAGCAGGCCGAAGGACTGCCGGTTGCCGTCGACCGGCATCGTCGCGACGACCCGTTCGGCCGACTGCTCGAGAACGGTGACGCCCATCTTCTGGTCCAGCTCTCCCAGCTCGATCTTCCACACGCGGCGAGTCTAAGGGTAGGATTCCTGAACGATCGGTCACTAATTCGACGAGGGAGTTGCCGTGCACATCGAGCGCCGCGACGACCGTGTCCTCGCCACCCTCGATCGTCCGGAGACGCGGAACGCCATCGACGAGGCGACCGTCCGCGAACTGCATGCGCTGTGCGCCGAACTCGAGGCCGACCCCCGCATCCTGATCCTCACCGGTGCCGGCGGCGTGTTCGCGTCGGGTGCCGACATCGCCGAGTTGAGGGAGCGCACCGGTGCGGATGCTCGCCGAGGCATCAACTCGAGCGCGTTCATCCGGGTGCACGAACTGCCGATGCCCGTCATCGCGGCGGTCGACGGGTGGGCGCTCGGCGGCGGGGCGGAACTCGCGTACGCGGCGGACATCCGGATCGCGACACCGGCCGCGCGCTTCGGCAACCCCGAGACGGGGCTGGGCATTCTGGCCGCGGCGGGAGCCTCCTGGCGGCTGAAGCAGATCGTCGGCGACGCGCTCGCGGTCGACATGCTGCTGACGGGCCGGGTGCTCGACGCCGACGCCGCGCTGGCGGCAGGCCTCGTGTCGTCGCTGCACCGAGCCGACGAGTTGCTGAACGCAGCGCACGAGATCGCCGACCGGATCGCGGCCAACGACGCGCGCGCGACCCAGCTCACGAAGCGGGTGTTCGCGGCACCGCGCGAGCGGCACCCGGAGGCCGATATCGAGGCGCAGGCGGAGTTGTTCGACCGGCCGGAGAAGTACGAACGGATGACGGCGTTCCTCGAACGGCGAAAGAAGTGAGCGCCCCCGAAATGACACCGCAGAGCTGCGTCGGTGTGCTCGGCGGCGGGCGGATGGGCGCCGGCTTCGCACACGCGTTCCTGCTGGCCGGGGCGCGAGTCGTGGTGGTCGAGCGGGACGACGAACTCGCGGCGGCCGCAGGCGTTCGGGTACGGGAGAGCCTGGCGGCGAGCGTCGCGCGCGGCACCGCATCCCGCGACCAGGCCGAACTGGATGCCGCCCTCAGCACCGCAAGCGACGTCGCGGCGTTCGCGGGTTGCGATCTGGTGATCGAGGCGGTGCCCGAGGATCTGGCGCTGAAGACCGACGCCCTGCGACGCGTCGAAGCGGTCCTCGGTGCGGGAGCGGTTCTCGCCTCCAATACGTCGTCGATCTCGATCGACGCTCTTGCCGCATCGCTCGAGCGGCCCGCCGACTTTCTCGGGCTGCACTTCTTCAACCCCGTGCCGGCCTCGCAGCTCGTCGAGATCGTGCTCGGCGCGGCGACATCGCCCGAACTGGCCGGCCGCGCCCGCGAGTGGGTCGAAGCACTCGGCAAGACGCCGATCACCGTGCACGACGCGCCCGGATTCGCATCGTCGCGGCTCGGCGTCGCGCTCGGGCTGGAGGCGATCCGCATGCTCGAGCAGGGGGTCGCGAGCGCCGACGACATCGACGCCGCCATGACGCTCGGGTACAAGCACCCGGTGGGCCCGCTGCGTCTGACCGACATCGTGGGGCTCGACGTGCGCCTCGGCATCGCCGAGTATCTGCACGCCGAGCTCGGCGACCGCTTCGAACCGCCCGCCCTGCTGCGACGGCTGGTCGCCGAGGGCAAGCTCGGACGCAAGTCCGGGCAGGGCTTCTTCACCTGGGAGGAATCATGACTGCGTTGCCGAGAACTGCCTTGCCGAGCTACGTCAACGGGAACTGGTTCACCCCGGCCGGCGACGGCACCCCGGTCCGCGACGCGTCGACCGGCGAGGTCGTCACGACCGTCAGCACCGACGGCCTCGACCTCGGCGCGGCCCTGGAATACGCGCGCACCGTCGGGCAGAAGTCGCTCGGCCAGCTCACGTTCCACCAGCGCGCAGTGATCCTGAAGCAGCTGGCGACAGCACTGACCGAGCGCAAGGAGGAGCTGTACGCCCTCTCGAGCCGCACCGGAGCGACCCGCAACGACTCGTGGGTCGACATCGAGGGCGGTACCGGCGTGCTGTTCACCTACTCGTCGAAGGGCCGGCGAGAGCTGCCCAACTCGAAGATCTACGTCGACGGTGCCGTCGAGCCGCTCTCGAAGGACGGCAGCTTCATCGGTCGGCACATCTACACCCGGCTGCCGGGCGTGGCGGTGCAGATCAACGCATTCAACTTCCCGGTGTGGGGTGCCCTCGAGAAGTTCGCCCCCGCATTTCTCGCCGGGATGCCGACCCTCGTGAAGCCGGCCACGCCATCCGGTTACCTGGCCGAGGCGATGGTGCGCATTCTGGTCGAGTCGGGGCTGCTGCCCGACGGTTCGCTGCAACTCGTCTCGGGCAGTGTGCCCACTCTGTTCGATTCCCTGCGGCTCGGCGACCTGGTCGCTTTCACCGGCTCGGCTTCGACGGCGGAGCGGCTGCGGTCCCACGAGTCCGTACAGATTGGCGGGGTCGTGTTCTCGAGCGAGACCGACTCGATCAACGCGTCGGTCCTGGGTCCGGATGCCGTGGCCGGCACCCCCGAATTCGATGCGTACGTGCGCCAGCTGATGGCTGAGATCACGGTGAAGGCGGGGCAGAAATGCACGGCGATCCGGCGCGCGATCGTGCCCACCGCATCCGTGGATGCCGTGGTCGGCGCCCTGCGCACCCGCCTGTCCGAGAAGGTGATCGTCGGCGATCCGCGCACCGAGGGTGTGACGATGGGACCCCTCGCCTCGCTCGAGCAGCGGGATGAGGTCTTCCGACAGGTCGGCAAGCTTGTCTCCGCGGGCGGTGAGCTGGTCATCGGTTCAGCAGCGGCTCCCGCAGATCTGCCGGCGGGGGGCGCATTCGTCGAGCCGATGATGTTGCACTTCTCCGATTCAGACACAGCCGCCGTCCACGAGATCGAGGCGTTCGGACCGGTGTCGAGCATCTTCGGCTACGACACGGTGGATGACGCGGTCGCCCTCGTCGCCCGCGGCGGCGGTTCGCTCGTGACGTCGGTGGCGACGCACGATCCGGTGTTCGCGGTGGAGCTGACGTCCCGCATCTCCGCCTACAACGGACGGGTCCTGCTGCTCGACCGCGACGACGCACGTTCATCGACGGGACACGGCTCCCCGATGCCGCACCTCGTGCACGGCGGTCCGGGACGGGCCGGCGGCGGCGAAGAGCTGGGCGGCATCCGGGCGGTGCTGCACCACATGCGCCGCACCGCGATCCAGGGCTCGCCCGACATGCTGACCGCGCTCACCGGCGTCTGGCACGCCGGCGCGGCGTCAGCGGTCGGCGGCGAGCACCCGTTCCGCAAGAGCCTGGCCGAGTTGAAGATCGGGGACCAGCTGGTCTCGGGGTCGCGCGAGGTCACGATGCAGGACATCGAGACCTTCGCAGCGTTCACGGGCGACGACTTCTACGCACACATGGACGAGGATGCCGCCGCGGCGAACCCGTTCTTCCCCGGTCGCGTGGCGCACGGCTACCTGCTGGTGTCGTGGGCCGCGGGGCTCTTCGTCGATGCTGCACCGGGTCCCGTGCTGGCGAACTCGGGCCTGGAGAACCTGCGCTTCGTGACTCCGGTCTCCCCCGGCGACTCGATCCGCGTAGAACTCACCGCGAAGCAGATCACGCCTCGCGAGACCGACGAGTACGGAGAGGTCCGCTGGGACGCGGTGCTGCGCAACCAGCGCGACGAGCTCGTCGCCCAGTACGACGTGCTGACCCTGGTGGCTAAGACGCGCGCTGCCGCCTGACCCCTCTCGCGGATTCGCAACCCGGCTGCGGCACGCCGCCAGCCCGTCCCGGACCGCCGTGCACGAGGTGCGGCATCGGGGAACCGTGTCCCGTCGAGGA
>JAODAS010000214.1 GCA_025463555.1 Schumannella sp. | reverse complement strand
ATCGTTCCCGACATGGGAGCACGCCTCGAGGACGACGACGCCCAGGAGGGCGCGGAGCACAATTGGGCCGCCGGGATCGGCGACGCGGACGCCAGGGTCCTCGACCCGCTCGGCCTCGGCAGCGTGTAAGGGGGATCCCAGGTGCGTCCACTAGCTGGGGGATCCGAGCAGCGCCTGGACGTCGACACGTAGCCGGCGGGCGAGCGCGTCGGGGGAAACCCGCCCGATCAAACGAGCGTCGGGGACTTCCAGGCTGATCGGCACGCCATCCGGCAGCGCGTCGAGGATCTGCCGAAGGGGGAACTCGCCGGTGCCCGGCGACTCACGGAATCCTCGAGCCTCCGCTGTACGCGGGTCCCTGTCGGCTTTCATGTGGCCCGGCAGATGGTCGACGACGGGGAACCCTGTAGGCATGACAAGGGGGCCATCGCACAACTGGATCATCGGGACGAGGGCGGCGGGGAGGGCTGCCAGCGACTCGAGAGTGCTGCCCGCCCTGACAAAGTGAAGCGTGTCCACCAAGACAGCAGCGCCTGCCGAGCGGGCGACAAGGGCGGCTGCGGCGACGGTGCTCACCGGCTGGTAGCTGATGGGTTCGAGCACGACGGTCAGTCCGAAGTCGGCGGCATCCCCGGCGAGCCTGCCCAGGTTGTCGGTCAGGCGGGCGGTCTCGGCGTCGGCTCCGGTGGTGATCAGAACCTGCGCGTTCAACGCCGCCCCGGCCTCCAGCGCTGGCAGCCACTCGGCGGGTCCGACATGCGCGTCCATCACCAGGAACTCCACGTCGCGCACCGTCATGCCCGTCTCCGCCAAGGCCGTCAGGGCGTCCAGAAGGCCGTCCGAACCGGGTGCCAGGTCCCATCTGACCTCCCCCTCGGTGACGGCGAGGACCCGCAGTCCCACGAAGTCGTAGCCCGCGCGGTGGGCGACCCGCACCAGTTCGGCGGGTGAAAGGTCGAGAAGGGTGAGGTGGGCCAGACCTATCGGTTGGCCGGCCTCAGGCACGCGGGGCAGCCTCGAACATAGCGAGCGCGGCGGGAGGGCTTAGGTCGAACTCGAGCTCGTACAGCCCCGTGGTTCCGGAGCCGGCCACGAGTTCGAGGACACGCAGCCGTTCGTGCACCGCGAGAGCGTCGCCTCGCGAGGCGCACTCGATCATCAGAACCAGGTCGCAGACCGCCTCACCGGTCCGGGTCCGGGAACGGGATTCCGCGGTACGACGGGCGGTGACATCCACCTGCACGATGCCCACGCTCCACGTCGTCACCTCGCCGGCCGCGACGGCGGCGTCCGCCAAGCTCCGAAGCTGCTGTCGTAGCCCCTCGTCGGCTTGCTCTTCGAGGTCGACGCGCATCGTCACGAGGAATCCGCCCGAACCTCGGGTGACCTCGTCCGTCACGAGCACGGCGCAGCGGACGAAGTTGCGGTAGGTCGAGGCCATGGCCCGGGTCCAGTCGGTGGGATGCTCCAGACGCTCGAGGTAGCTCGCGGATTCGGCGGCCGAGATGTCGTCGAGAAGCATGGTCGCGCAGTAGCGTTCGCCGGCGCCGATCGCGACCCACCTGCGACCACGGAGGAACCCGGGGAGCGACACGCGCTCGGCCAGGTGCTGGGTCGTATGCCACCGGCGGTACTCGGACTCATCCTCGGGCACGACGTCGTGCCAGACCGCCAGATAGGCGCCCGGACCGTTCCGCGTCATTTGATCGCGACCGGGTTCACCGGCGAGCCCGCTCCCCCTCGCACCGGGAGGGGCTGCCCGCTGAAGAAGAAGGAGTAACGGCCGTCCGCCGCGCAGTCGGCCGCCAGATCGTCCAGCGCGAACAGTTCGCCGATGGTCAGGCCCATGTCGCGGATGGCGACCATGTGGAAGGGAAAGTTGAGCCGCGGGTCCTGAGCGGGCACCACCTCAGCTCCGAAGTTGTCCGTGCCGATCGCCGAGATGTCGTGATCGTGCAGCCAGTCGAGGCACGAAAGACCCAGGCCAGGGTTGGCCTCGAGGAAGCGCTCTCGGCTCACCTCTCCGCGCGTGAATGCACCGAGCCATCCCGTGCGGATCAGGAGGATGTCACCGGCGGCCACCGTGGCCCCCTGACGCGCAACCGCCTCGTCGAGGTGACGGGCCTCGATGACGAAGTCGATGGGCAACACGTTCACGCCCTGCAGATGAGCGATGTCGAGCAGGATTCCGCGACCGACGATCCCGCCACGCATCTCGAAGATGGAGTTCTTCTGGAGCCCCTGAACCGTGATGGTGTCGGATGAGTACCCGTTGTAGAGCTGCCCGTCGTAGTGCACGTGACCGAGGGAATCCCACTGCGTCGTCGACTGCAGGCCCATGAAGATCGCATCGTCGGCGAACCGGGCGCCCGGTCCCCATTCCCCGTCATTGCCGGTCGTGGTCATCAGGTGGACCGGGTTCGCCCGCGGGTAGCCCGTGGTCCACGCCGGCTGCGGGCCGTCGTCGCCGATCGGGATCCCGAGTGCCCAGACTTTTCCGGACCGAATCTCGTCACGTGCCGCTCGCACGCACTCTGGGGTGATCAAGTTCTGGCTGCCGCGCTGGTCGTCGTCGCCCCAGCGGCCCCAGTTGGACAGGCGGGCAGAGATCGCCGCCATCTCGGCCAGGGCCTGGTCGGTGCCCTCACCGCCCGGTGCGCTCATCGTCCCCGGCTCCCGATCCCTCGACGCCGCCAGGCGAATCGACCATGGCCTCCACTGACCGCGCTTCGTCGCACGATCGAATCGATCAGCAGCACCAGGATGACCACGATGCCCTGCACCACATATTTCGTCGCAGAGGAGTTGTTGGTCAGATCCATTCCGTTGTTGACGCCGCCGAGCACGAGCGCGCCGAGCACCGCTGCCCACACCGACCCCCGGCCGCCCTGCAGCGAGACCCCGCCGATCACGGCGACGCCGATCGCCTGCAGCATCAGCGTGCCACCACCGGTCAGGGTGCCGGCGCCCTGGTCGGACGACACGAACAGTACACCGGCCAGGGTGGCGAAGAAGCTGGAGGCGACGAAGGCCCCGACACGCAGCCGGTTGACCGGTACACCGGCGCGGCGGATCGATTCGAGATTGCCGCCGATCGCGTAGAGGTGCCTCCCGGCCGGGGTGTGGGTCATCACGAGGGCGACGGCGGCCACGATCGCGGTCACGATCGCGAACGACAACGGGATGCCGCGCTCACCGAAATAGATCGGCACGACCGCGATGGCTACGGCGACGGCGATCAGCGGTAGGAGGCTGCGCCGCAGCGGATCGTTGGCACGACCGGTGCGAGACCGGGACCGTCGGGTGGCGTAGGTGTTGGCCGCCCAGAGCACCCACAGCACACCGCCGATGATCCAGGCGGCGAGCGCGGGCACGCTGTTCAGGGTCAGACCGAGGATGACGGGGTCGAAGACGCCGATGCCACCGGTCGCTCCCAGCGCCTGCAGTTGCAATCCCAGCAGCACCAGGTACCCGCCGAGGGTGACGACGAACGATGCGATCCTGCCGTAGACGATGATCAGGCCCTGGACCGCGCCGATCGCCATGCCGACGACGCAGGTGATGAGCACGGCCGCCGGCCACGGCACGCCTGACGAGAGCTGCTGCGCGCACAACGCCGCGGTCAGACCGGCGACCGAACCTAGCGAGAGGTCGATCTCTTTGGTCAGGATCACGATGATCTGTCCGAGCGCGACCATCACCAGTGGCGTCACGCCTACCAGCAGGTTGATGATGTTGCGCGACGTGATGAAGAATGGCGACTGGCTCTGGAAGACCACGATCACGGCGAGCAGGCTCACGATCATGGGCAGGCTGGGGTGACTGAGGACCCTCCCCACGAGGCTCGGGGAGGTGCCGGGCAGGTCCTCGCGGACCGGTGTCGAGATCGTCATTCCTGCGCTCCCACGATGGCTGAGACAACGGAGTGTTCGTCGGTGGCGGCCGTCTGGAACACTTTCACCACCTGGCCGAGCCGCATCACCGCTATACGGTCCGCGACTTCGAAGATCTCGCGGAAGTTGTGCGAGATGAGAAGCACGGCCGAGCCCTTCTCGCGCACCCTGCGGATGTTGTTCATCACCTGCTCGGTCTGCACGACTCCGAGAGCGGCCGTCGGCTCGTCGAGGATGACGAGGTCCGCGTTGTCCTTCGTGGCGCGGGCGATCGCGACCGTCTGACGCTGCCCTCCGGAGAGGCCGTCGATGTCGAGGTCGAGGCGCTTGATCGTCGTGATCCCCAACTCGTCGAGGAGGGCCGCAGCCTCGGCCTCCATGCGCCGGCGGGCCAGCCAGGGGAGGCTGAACGGACCGACCTTCACACGCAGTTCCTGGCCGAGGAACAGGTTCTCGACCACGTCCAGGTTCTCGGCGAGCGCCAGGTCCTGAAACACAGTGTGAATCCCACGGTCCTGCGCATCGCGCGGGCGGTAGAAGTCATGCGAGGTCCCGCGTATCTGGATCTCGCCGCTGTCCGGGGTGTAGACCCCGGACAGCAGCTTGACCAATGTCGATTTGCCGGCTCCGTTGTCACCGACGAGCGCCGTCACCTGTCCGAAGGGGATCTCGAGACTCGCATCCGCGAGCGCGACGACGCTTCCGAACGTGCGCCTGAGGTGGATCAGGCGGATCGATTCGGCCGGGTCGAATTCCCATTCGGCGGTGTCAGTGGTCGATGTCGGCAATGTCGGAGCCTTACTCGTCGAGGGTGGGTTGGATCAGCAGGGGCCGGTACCCGCGGGGATTCCCTCGCAGATCTCGTCCTTCGTGTAGACGCCCTGATCGATCAGCAACTGCACGTTGTCGATCGTGATGGCTGTCGACGGAACGCTCGCGAACGGGATCTCCTTCAGACCATTGTCGACGGTCTCGGGGAACAGGGAGTCCGGCAGCGCCTCGCCCTTCAGCAGATGCACGGTCGCTTGAGCGGCGATGTCGGCCTGGTCCTGGAACGAGCGGAAGATCGTCACGGCCAGGTTGCCCTGCAGGATCGCGCGCACGCCGGGGAGGGTGGCGTCGATACCGGTGATCGGGATGTCTCCGACGCCCGCCTTGTCGAGAGACGCGCG
Organism: Schumannella sp.; assembly: GCA_025463555.1. GTDB lineage: Bacteria > Actinomycetota > Actinomycetes > Actinomycetales > Microbacteriaceae > JBDSKH01. The sequence continues at coordinate 1,670 of JAODAS010000214.1, read as the reverse complement.
CACACCGCCGGCCATGTCGTCATTGGCGACGATGACCGCGTCGATCTTGTTGTCGTTCTGAAGCAGGATCGCATCCATCAGCTTCTGCGCGTTGTCCGGAAGCCAGCCGGTGGTGTTCTGGTCACCGACGACCGTGCGCTTGCCGGAGTCGATGAGTGGCTGGAGCACGCTCATCGCGCCGTCTCGCTCACGCACCGCGAAGGTGTCGGTGGCGTCGCCCCACACTGTGGCGATGGTGTCGCCGTCTTTCGTCTGCTCGACGATGTAGTTCGCCAGTTCCACGCCGATCTGCGTCGGGTCGTCGCCGACCATGCCCGCCGTGTCCGCGTTGTTGATGCTGCGGGTCATCGCGATGACCGAGGCCCCGTTGGCGTTCGCGTAGCTCACCAGGCCGGCTGACTGCTCTGCGCTGACGGCAGACACGAGCAGCACGGTTGCGCCCTGGGTGATGGCCGACTTCGCCTGCTGCAACTGGGTGGAGACGCTGTCGCCGGCCTCGAACGTCAGTACCTCGACGTTGGGGGCGAGCTCGCTCATGGTGCTGACGTAATCCGGGATGTCCTGGGTGGCCCAGCGGGTCACCGTGGCGGACGGAGCGAGATAGGCGACGGTCGCCGCGTCATTGAACGCGGCATCGCCTCCGCCGCCGGTGTCCGCACTATCGGGTGTTGCCGCGCTGCAGCCCGTGAGGACGAAAGCGCTGGCAAGCACGACCGCTACGGCGGACCGACGAGCGTGCTGTGAGTGGATCCTCATTGATCATCCTTTGCTTGATTGTTTCAGTTTGCGGTGCCGGTCGACCGACCGGCCCCTTGGAAGGTCAGACGGCCAAGTCCGTTCGGCCGCCCAGCCAGTCGTCGCCGCGCGAGTACAGTGCTTCGACCTCTGGACCGTCGATGCCGGGCATGTCGGTCTTCACGTCGTACCCGATTCGGGTCTGGGCATAGGCCAGGTGGCGGTACCCCGCGGGGAACGTCGCGAGCAGGTCGGCGTCGAGCACCGGCAGCTCGTTCGCCGAGACGGCGGCGATGCGATCGATCTCGTAGATGGGCTGACGCAGGACGATCTTCCAGTCCCCGCCCTCTCGCTCGATGAAGTCGTAGAACCGGCCGGTGCAGATGATGTCGCACTCGACGCCCTCGACCTCAGCACGCTGGGTGATGGTCATCTTCGTCTGAGCGATCGCACGATCCCCGACGATGTCGATCGAACTGCCGCCGAGGAAGTGCAGGATGCGCACCCCACGGTTCCATCCGTCGACGCTCGCCTGCAGGAAGTCCTCGGCCGTGCCCTGGTACCAGGTCGCCATCATTCGGCCGCGCGGCGACCAGACCGAACGAAAGCGTTCCCAGTCGCCCGCGTCGCGCCAGACTGCCCAGTTCTCGAGCAGCTCCCGAACGCGCTGACGGTCAATAACGTCGGAATCCGACATCGCTCGCCCTTCTCGACTTTGAGCAGAGCCTGCGGGGTGTGCAGGCGGGATCATGGAAACACGAGGCCTCGCGACGGCGGGCATCGCGCTGCCGCTGGGTGGAAGTCGCTTCAAAATCGCGGAAGTTGCAGACCGTAGGCTGGCGCCTGCTCGTCGAGACCCGGAGGCAGAGATTCGAAAAGCACCGAGGACTGTCTCGATGGCGTTTCTGTCTGCCTCCGAGGTGCATCCGCTGGAG
>JAODAS010000079.1 GCA_025463555.1 Schumannella sp. | reverse complement strand
GGGCATTTGACCGCGAAGACGAAGTCGTCGGGGGTCAGGTCGCGCCACCGCATCCAGCTCGTCGGCCGCTGCAGCGAATAGAACGAGCCGTTCAGCTCGATCGATGTCACGTGACTCGCCGCGTAGGACAGCTCGTCGGCTTGGCGCAGGCCGCGCGGGTAGAAGACACCCCTCCACGGCGGGTAGACCCATCCGGAGATGCCGACGCGCGCTTCAGCCACAGCCTGTGCCGGTCCGGTTACTCGTGGAAGCTGTGCGCCTCGTCGGGGTAGGCGCCGGAGCCGACGTCGGCGATCCAGGCCTGCGCGGCGTCGGTGAGCACGCCGGCCAGGTCGGCGTACTTCTGCACGAAGGTCGGGATGCGCCCGGTCGTGAGGCCCGCCCAGTCCGTCCAGACCAGCAGCTGCCCGTCGGTGTGGGGTCCGGCGCCGACACTGATCGTCGGGATCGTGAGTTCTGCGGTGACGCGCTTGGCGACCTCGGCGGGGACCATCTCCATGACGACGGCGAAAGCACCGGCGTCTTCGACGGCGTGGGCGTCCGCCAGCAGCTGCTCGGCGCGTTCCCCGCGCCCCTGGATGACGTGGCCGCCGAGCTGGTGTTCGCTCTGCGGCGTGAATCCGATGTGCGCCATGACCGGGATTCCGGCGGAGACGATGCGCCTGATCTGCTCGGCAGAGCGGACGCCGCCCTCGAGCTTGACCGCGTGGGCCCCGGTCTCCTTCATGAACCGGAAAGCCGTGTGAAGCGCCTCGTCCGGGCCGGTCTCGTACGAGCCGAACGGCATGTCCGCCACGACGAACGCCCGCTGGACGGCGCCCGCGACGGCGCGCGTCAGGGGGATCAGGTCGTCGATCGACACGGGCAGGGTCGTGTCGTACCCGAACACGTTGTTGCCGGCCGAGTCGCCGACGAGCAGGAAGTCGATGCCCGCCCGATCGAAGATGGCGGCCGTGAGCATGTCGTAGCTCGTGAGGCCGGTGATCTTGATGCCCTGTTCCTTCGCGTTCTGGAAGTGACGGGTGCGGACCTTCTTCACGGGCTCGGCCATGTGGTCAGCCTACGCCGACGACCTCGCGCAGATACGCCCCGGCGACCGCGTCGTCGATGGCCTTCGGCACCGGAACCACGACCGAGGCTGCGTCTGCCTGGCCCCGTGCGATCGCCTCGAGGCAGCGCGACTGCAGGGCGAAACCCAGGTCCATCGACTCGATCGAGTTGCCGAGCGGTGACGGACCGGACAGGTTCACCATGTGCCCGCGGCCCGCGACGTGGATGCGGCGCCCGTCTGCCAGGGTGACGGTCTCGAGCCCGGGTCCCGCCGTCGTCACCGAGCCGGCTGCGAGGATCGCCTCGGCCTCGATCTCGTGCGGGAAGTGGCCGGCGTTCATCAGGATCACCCCGTCACGGAGCGCAGGCAGATCCGCTGCGAGAAGGATGCCGGGGGCTCCTGTGACGGTCACGATCACGTCGGCCGCCGCGAGGGCATCGGCGCGGTCCGAGACGTCGAACCCGTCCAGGCAGGCTTCCAGTCGCTGAACGGGATCCGCCTCCAGCACCGTCACCTGCGCGTACGCGTTGCGGAAGTTCGCCGCGACACCGCGACCGCACGAACCGTAGCCGAACACGATGACGCGCTTGCCCTGGGTGGACCGGTTCGTGAGGCGCATGTACGACTCGAAGACGCTTTGACCGACCGCGTGAGTGTTCTCGGCGAACTGCTTGATGGGGCTGTCGTTGATGACGAGAACCGGCAGTTGAAGCTGATCGCGGACCGCCGCCAGGCGATCGCGGCCCGACGTCGTCTCCTCGGTGCCGCCGAGCAGTCCCTCGTACGGTTCGAGGAGGTACTGGGTGAACAGATCGCCGCCGTTGTCGAGAATGAGCTGCGGTCGCGCTTCCAGAACGCCTCGCAGGTCCTCCGCGTGCGCGACCGGGTCCGCTGTCGGTTCGCCGATGACCTGGATGCCGCGGTCGCGCAGGTAGGCGACCGTGGCGGGCTGCGTGCTGTTGAGGTTGCCGGTGGACACGACGTGCGCGCCACCGCGCTGCAGCGTGAGGAGCAAAGCCGCCGTCTTCGGTTCGAGATGGATCGCGGTGCCGATCGTCAGCCCCTCGAACGGCATCGTGCCGTCGAATTCTTCGCCGATCTGGCTGAGGAGTTTGCAGCTGGAGATGACCCATTCGATACGTTCGGCGCTCATCTTCGTAAACCTATACCGCCGCCATCGGCGTGGTCTGTGGGCTCTGATGGTCGTGAAGATCGTGGGATTTCGGCTTTCCGTCCGGGCGAACGTGGGGATTGCCGTGTACCGGGGACGGTAGCCTGAAGGTCGCGATAACCGCATCCGGAAAGGGCCGCCGTGGACAAGCAGCGTGACTTCGTTCTTCGCACCATCGAGGAGCGTGGCGTCAAGTTCGTGCGGCTGTGGTTCACGGATGTCGTCGGCACCCTGAAGTCGGTGGCGCTCGCCCCGGCCGAGGTCGAGGGCGCATTCAACGAGGGCGTCGGATTCGACGGCTCCGCGATCGAGGGCCTCACCCGCTCCTACGAAGCGGATGTGCTCGCGCACCCCGATCCGACGACGTTCCAGATCCTGCCGTGGCGCGGCGAGATCGACCCGACTGCCCGCATGTTCTGCGACATCACGACGCCCGACGGTCAGCCGGCTGCCGCCGACCCCCGCAACGTCCTGAAGCGCGCGCTGGCCACGGCGGCGGATCGCGGATTCACGTTCTACACGCACCCCGAGATCGAGTTCTATCTGCTCAAGTCGTCGAAGCTGACGGACGGTGTGCCCGAGCCCGTCGACGGTGCCGGATACTTCGACAACGTGCCCGGCGGGACGGCGAACGACTTCCGCCGCCGCTCGGTCCGCATGCTCGAAGACCTCGGCATCTCCGTCGAATTCAGCCACCACGAGGCGGGTCCCGGCCAGAACGAGATCGACCTGCGGTACGCCGACGCGCTCACCACCGCCGACAACATCATGACCTTCCGCACGGTCGTCAAAGAGGTCGCGATCGAGCAGGGCGTCTATGCCACGTTCATGCCGAAACCGCTCTCCGGCCGGCCCGGATCCGGCATGCACACCCACATGTCGCTGTTCGAGGGCGACACGAACGCGTTCTTCGACGCGTCCGGTCAGTACCAGCTGTCGACCATCGGACGTCAGTTCGTCGCGGGCCTGCTCACTCACGCGCCCGAGATCACGGCCGTGACGAACCAGTTCGTCAACTCCTACAAGCGACTATGGGGCGGTGACGAGGCCCCCAGCTACCTGACCTGGGGTCACAACAACCGCTCCGCACTCGTGCGCGTGCCGCTCTACAAGCTCGGCAAGGGCCAGAGCGCGCGTGTCGAGTACCGGGCGATGGACTCCGCCGCCAACCCGTACCTGTCGTTCGCGCTGCTGCTGGCGGCAGGCCTCAAAGGCATCGAGGGCGGGTACGAGCTGCCCCCTGAAGCCGAGGGTGACGTCTGGAGCATGACCGACGGCGAGCGGCGCGCGATGGGCTACGACAGCCTGCCCGCTTCGCTTGACCGAGCGCTCGGCCTGATGGAAGAGAGCGAGCTCGTCGCCGACACCCTGGGCGAGCAGGTCTTCGAGTACGTGCTGGCCAACAAGCGCCGCGAGTGGGCGGGATACCGCGCCCAGGTGACGCCGTTCGAGCTGGCGAGCAATCTGGAGATCCTCTAGCCGCGCAGGCTGATGCCGCAATGACGCGCGCGACCACCACCCTCACCGAGCTGGCCCGTTACGGGTTCGCGGATCTCAGTGCTGCCAGCGCGGCCGTCGGCTCGCTGCCTGCGGGGGTCGCGGCGCTGTTCGCCGTGGCTGCTGATCCGGACCAGGCGCTGCGGTTCGTGTCGGTGCTGCGTGAAGCGGCTCCGGATGCGGTGGATGAGCTGCTGACGGATGTCGCGTCGGCGGAGCGGCTGCTCCGTGTGCTCGGCGCCTCAGAGGGCATGGCGACGTTCCTCGTCCGCCACCCCGAGCAGCTCTCCGCCCTCGGGATCCCGCTCGACGCCCCCCTGCAGCCGGCCGAGTACGGGACCCTCCTCGCCGATGCGGTCGCCGGGCTCACGGGCGAAGCGGGCTGCAACGCGCTGCGCGTGGCCTACCGCCGTGAGCTTCTGCGCCTCGCCGCGTGGGACCTGGAGCAGCCGGACGGCCTGAGCATCGTCGACCGGGTGGGCGCCGCGCTGGCGGATCTCGCCGGAGCCGCGCTCGACGGGGCGCTGCTGCTGGCCCGTGCGGCGAGCCGCTTCCCGGCGGATGCGGTCGCCGGCACGGGTCTGGCCATCATCGGGATGGGCAAGTCGGGCGCACGCGAACTCAACTACCTCAGCGACGTCGACGTCATCTTCGTGGCAGAGGGCGACATCGAGATCGCCACGCGGCTCGCGATGGACACGATGAAAGGCATCGGCGAGCTCGCGCTCGAGCCGCCCCTGTGGGAGGTCGACGCCAACCTGCGACCCGAGGGCAAAGACGGGGCTCTCGTGCGCACTCTCGACTCGCATGTCGCGTATTACGAGCGCTGGGCCAAGAGCTGGGAGTTCCAGGCGCTGCTCAAGGCGCGGCCGCTGGCGGGAGACCGGCAACTCGGCGCCGCGTACGTCGAGGCGATCGCGCCGTTCGTGTGGTCGAGCGCCTCCCGCGAGGGTTTCGTCGACTCGGTGCAGCGGATGCGCGAGCGCGTCACCGCGCACATCCCGGCGGATGAGGTCGACATCCAGCTCAAGCTCGGCCCCGGTGGGCTGCGCGATGTGGAGTTCACGATCCAGCTGCTGCAGCTGGTGCACGGTCTGGCCGACCCGGAGGTGCGGCAGCGCTCGACACTCGAGGCGCTGCACGCTCTCGCTGATCGCGGATACATCGGCCGGGTCGAGGCCGCCGAGTTCGCCGCGGACTACCGGTTCCTGCGTCTTCTCGAGCACCGCCTGCAGCTCTTCCGCCTGCGGCGCACGCACCTGATGCCGCGCGACGAGGAGGAGTTGCGCGTGCTCGCCCGCGCATCCGGCCTCGCCACGACCGCCGAGGGGCTGGTCGAAGCCTGGCAGCGCACCAAGCTCGAGGTGCGCAGCCTGCACGAGAGGCTGTTCTACCGCCCGCTGCTGTCCGCGGTCGCCGCCCTGCCCGATGACGGCTACGCGCTCACCAGCGAGCAGGCCGAGGCCCGCCTCGCCGCGATCGGCTTCGCGGACCCGCGCGGTGCTCTGCACCACATCGCCGCCCTCAGCGGGGGAGTGTCACGTCGGGCTCAGATCCAGCGAACGCTGCTGCCGGTCATGCTGCAGTGGTTCGCGGAGGGCGCGGATCCGGACTTCGGGCTGCTGGCGTTCCGCCGGCTGAGCGATGATCTGGGCGAGGCGTACTGGTTCCTGCGGATGCTGCGGGATTCGTCGGGGGCGGCCCACCGTCTCACTCACGTCCTGTCCAGCTCGCGCTTCGTCGGCATCCTGTTCGAACGCATCCCGGAAGCCGCCGCCTGGCTCGAGAACGACGCCGAACTGCGGCCCCGGGCCCTCGATGAGCTGCTCGACGAGACGGCGGCGACCGTGGGGCGGCATTCGGACGATCCGGATGCCGCGGCCGGGGCTCTCAAGACCGCCCGCCGTCGTGAGGTGCTGCGCCTGGCCCTCGCGGCCATCCTGGGGATGATCACGGTCGAGGAGCTGGGGGAGGGCCTCAGCGCGATCACGACGGCGATCCTGACCGGAGCACTTGCGCTGGCACACCGGTTCGGCGATGACATCGAGTTCGGCATCGTCGCGATGGGGCGCTACGGGGGGTCGGAGCTCGGGTTCGGCAGCGACGCCGATGTCATGTACGTGTACCGTCCCGCAGGCGTCGACCCCGACGAGGCGCAGCAGCGGGCCGAGCGCATCGTGCACGAGCTGAACCGGCTGACCGAGGATCTGCGCCTGCCGCTCGACCTCGACACGGGGCTGCGTCCGGAGGGGCGGAACGGCGCCATCGTGCGCTCGCTCGAGTCGTACCGTGCGTACTACGAGCGCTGGTCGCTGACCTGGGAGGCGCAGGCGCTGCTGAGGGCGCGCGGGGTGGTCGGCGACGTCGGCCTGCTGGCCGAGTTCGCGACACTTGCGGATGAGATCCGTTACCCGGCGTCAATCGGCCTCGCCGAGATCCGCGAGATCAAGCGCATCAAGGCGCGCGTCGAGGCCGAGCGGCTGCCGCAGGGCGCCGACCCGGCCCGGCATCTGAAGCTGGGGCGCGGGTCGCTGAGCGACGTCGAATGGTTCGTGCAGTTGCTGCAGCTGCAGCACGGCGACGCCGAACCCGGCCTTCGCACCACCTCGACGCTCGATGCGCTGGCGGCTGCCGCAGCATCCGGCCTGGTGAGCGAGGCGGATGCGGGCAAGCTGCGCGCCGCCTGGATCATCGCGTCGCGCGCGCGGTCGGCCTTGACGCTGTGGACCGCCAAGACCGCGGATGTGCTGCCCGTCGACCGCCAGCAGCTCGAAGGCGTGGCGCGCCTGATGGAGTACCCCGTCGGCAGCGCGACCCGCCTCGAGGAGGACTATCTGCGCACGACGAGGCTCGCCCGGCAGGTGTTCGAGCGCGAGTTCTACGGAAAGGGCGGCGCATCGTGAAGAAGTGGTGGCTGGGGTTCATCGGCAGGCACCTGAATCCACGGACGCTGCGGCTCGCGCGGGAGGGCAAGAGTCACGGGCCGATGAAGTTCTGGATCGTGCGGCATGTCGGGCGCAAGTCGGGCACGACGTACGAGACTCCGATCATGCTCGCCGTCGTGCCGGGCGGATTCGTCGCCGAGCTCACATACGGCGATCGGGTGCAGTGGTACCAGAACGTGGTCGCTGCGGGAGGCTGCACGATCATCCGGGGCGGGCACGAGACGAAGATCGTGGCGGTCGAGCCCTACGACACGAAGGCCGGCCGCGCGGCGTTCGGCAGGTTCGAGCGGGTCGTGCTGACGATCCTGCGGCGCAAGGAGTTCCGCTTCCTGCGCGCCGCGAGCGACGGCTAGCCGCCAACTACCGCCAATTCCTGCACGGTGACGCGGGCATCCGCCATCATCGGATCATGGACACGCCCCTCGCCGTTGCCGCCCTCGACCTCGCCCGCGCGCATGAGGCGCCCGCGGCGCTCAACCACAGCATCCGGACCCACGCGTACGCGATGCTGCACGCCGTGCGCATCGGCGTCTCCGACTTCGACGAGGAGCTGCTGTACGTCGCGTGCGTGCTGCACGACATCGGCGCCTCGGACGCCTACGACGGCCCGCAGCGCTTCGAGGTCGAGGCCGCTGATGCCGCCGCCGAGCTGGTGCGCGCCCACGGCAGGCCAGAGCAGGATGCCGACCAGGTCTGGCAGGCGATCGCCCTGCACACGAGCCCCGGCATCGCCGAACGTCGAGGCCCCGTCCCTCTGCTGACGCGGATCGGCGTGCGGATCGACTTCGCGTCCCTGGTGATCCCGGCGGATGTGCGCGCCGAGGTCGAGTCCGAGCACCCGCGACTCGGGCTGGACAAGGAGCTCGGGGCCTTGGTCGCTGCGCAGGCGCTGAAGCAGCCCGAGAAGGCTCGCGCGTCATCCTGGCCCGCCGACCTCGTGCGGGAGGCGTACGGCGCGAAGGCGCTGCCGGGACCGGTCACGCACCCCGCCTGGGCATAAGCGAACGGGCCGCCCCTGAGGGACGGCCCGCTCGTGCTGTGTGACGCTTGGTGCTAGACGCCGAAGTACAGCTCGTACTCGAACGGGTGCGGACGCTGCGCGAAGGGGAGCAGCTCCTTCTCGCGCTTGTAGTCGATCCAGGTCTGGATCAGGTCCTCGGTGAACACGCCACCCTGCAGCAGGTAGTCGTGGTCCTCTTCGAGGGCCTTGAGCGCCTCATCCAGTGAGCCCGGCAGCTGCGGGATGCCCTTGGCCTCTTCCGGCGGCAGCTCGTACAGGTCTTTGTCGACCGGCTCGTGCGGCTCCGTCTTGTTCTGGATGCCGTCGATGCCCGCCATCAGCTGAACCGCGAACGCGAGGTACGGGTTGCCCGAAGCGTCGGGCGCACGGAACTCGATGCGCTTGGCCTTGGGGTTCGTGCCCGTGATCGGGATGCGGATCGACGCCGAGCGGTTGCCCGCCGAGTACACCAGGTTGACCGGCGCCTCGAAACCGGGGATGAGCCGGTGGTACGAGTTGACGGTCGGGTTCGTGAACGCCGACAGCGAGCGGGCGTGCTTCAGGATGCCGCCGATGTACCAGCGCGCGATGTCGCTGAGCCCGCCGTAGCCCTTCTCGTCGTAGAACAGCGGCTTGCCGTCGTTCCAGAGGGACTGGTGGGTGTGCATTCCCGAACCGTTGTCGCCCATGAGCGGCTTCGGCATGAAGGTCGCGACCTTGCCCCACTCGAGCGCCGTGTTCTTGACGATGTACTTGAACTTCAGCAGGTCGTCGGCGGCGTGCACCATCGTGTCGAACTTGTAGTTGATCTCGCCCTGGCCGGCGGTGCCGACCTCGTGGTGCGAGCGCTCGACCTCGAGGCCCACGTCGATCAGCTTGAGGACGATGTCGTCGCGCAGGTCGGCGTGCTGGTCGACCGGCGTGACAGGGAAGTAGCCGCCCTTGTACGGGGTCTTGTTGGCGAGGTTGCCGCCCTCCTCCTCGCGACCGGTGTTCCACGCGGCCTCGCTGGAGTCGACCTCGTAGTACGACTTGTTCTGCTTCACCTCGTACTTGACGTCGTCGAAGATGTAGAACTCGGCTTCGGGGGCGAAGAACGCGGTGTCGGCGATGCCGGTCGAGGCGAGGTACTTCTCGGCCTTCTTGGCGACCTGACGCGGGTCGCGCGAGTAGATCTCGCCGTTCCGCGGGTTGTAGATGTCGAAGATGATGACCAGGGTCTTCTCCGTGCGGAACGGGTCGACGAACGCGGTCGAGATGTCGGGGATGAGCTGCAGATCCGACTCGTGAATCGACTGGAAGCCGCGGATCGACGAGCCGTCGAACAGCTGGCCGACCGAGAAGAACTCCTCATCGACGGTGGACGCCGGGATGTTGAAGTGCTGCTGGATACCGGGAAGGTCGGTGAACCGGATGTCGAGGAACTTGACATCCTCGTCCTTGATGAATTTCAGGACCGCAGACGAGTCACTGAACAGGGGAGTGGACATAGGGCGGAACTCCAAGGGCCATGGAACATTGAACTGCTGGTGCAGCCAGTCCCGAGGGTAGAGCGTGGCGGTTTCCCGAGGGTGTCGCCTTTGTTTCCGGGATGTTACGGCGCCGCTCGTAGGCTGGGCCCGTGAGCACCCCCGCCGAGTCCCGCTGGCCGGGGGAACGCCTCGGGCTTCCCGCCGAGGGCCCGCGTTCGATCGCCCGTTTCGGTCGCCGCCTGGGCGCGATCTTCATCGACTGGGGGATCGCCCTGCTGATCTCCTTGGCGTTCTTCCGCGACGGCGACTGGCAGCCGAACTCGTGGGCGACTCTTGCGATCTTCGCTGTCGAGCAACTCGTGTTCCTCTGG
>JAODAS010000096.1 GCA_025463555.1 Schumannella sp. | reverse complement strand
CATGTGGACATCCGGTGAGCGTCGCCGTCGCGCGCAGAAACGAGGAGCGCGTGATGCGCGCGGCGCATCCGCTCGCCTACCCGCTGCTCTCGGCGGTGCGCCGGCCCGTGATGCGGGTGCCGGGCCTCGGCGTGCTGGTGAAGGACGCGGCGCTGCTGCGGGGCGTGCTGATGAACACCTCCGGCTTCAGCAAGAACGGGCCGGGGGCGCCCAGCGACCTGTGGACCCCGGTGCTGGGGCCGAGCGTGCTGCTCAACATGGAGGGTGCCGATCACCTTGCGCTGCGTCGCAAGCTGGGGCCGCTCTTCGCGCCGACGTTCGTCGACGCGTTGGTCAGGGATTCGCTCGGCGATGCGACGCGAGACCTGACCGAGCGGCTCGCCGCGGGGGAGCGGGTCGATCTCGTGGCGCACGCCCGGCGCAGCGCCTCGGCGGTGATCAGCCGGCTGGTGGGCCTCGAGGACGACGTCATCGACGACGAGCTGTTCGCACGCGTGTCGGCGATCACCGGTTTCGTGTCCCTGGCCCGTCCGCGACTGACGGGGCCCCAGCTGGCGGTCGCCCGCGGCATCCTGAGCGAACTGGGGGAGCATGCGGTGCGCGCATACCGCGGGGACGAGTCGACGGTGCCCGGCCGGATGCGCGCGCTCGGCCTCGACGAGCGCGAGGCGCTCGGCGCCGTCGGCGCGTTCGTGCTCACCGGCACGGAGACGATCGTGTCGTACCTGCCCCGGCTCGCCGCGATCCTGATCGACAGCGGCTGGCTGCCGCGGCTGGCCCGCGACCGCGACCTGGTCGAGCCGGCGATCGCCGAGGGCCTGCGCGTGACGACGCCGTCGCCGGTGATGCTGCGTTCGACCGTGCACGCCGATCGCATCGGCGGGGTGGCGGTGCGTCCGGGCGACCGGGTCATCCTGGCGACGTTCGCGGCGAATCGCGAGCTCGGCGAGTTCGACCCCGCGGCGAATCCGGCGGCGCAGCTGAAGCAGCTGTGGTTCGGTGCCGGCGTCCACTACTGCCTGGGCGCGCCCCTGGCGATGGCGCAGATCCGGCTGACCCTGGATGCGCTGCTCGCGTCGCCGTCGCTGCGGATCACCTCGCGCCGGCCGGCCCGCGGCGTGCTGATCCCGTCGTACGCGTCCCTGGTGCTGGAACGATGACCGACCTGCTCGACGCGGTGCTCGCGACGGCGGATGCCCACGCCGGCGATCCGGCCCTGACGTTCGGGCGTGCAACGCTGACCTACGGCGAGCTGGCGCAGCGCATCCGGTCGGTGTCCTCCGGTCTGCGCGCCGAGGGCATGGCGCGCGGCGACCGCGTGCTGTTCTCGGCGCGGCCGGGGCCGGATGCCGTGGTGCTGGCCCTGGGGATCGTGCACGCCGGCGGCACCGTCGTCTTCGCCGATCCCGGGGCCGGGGAGGCGCTGTTCCGGGCGCGGGCCGCGCTCGCCGCGCCGAGGTGGGTCGCCGCGGAGTCGGTGCTGTACCTGGCGTCGTCGGGTCCGCTGCGGAGGCTGGCGCGCAGCCGAGGGCTCGAGCTCGCCCCGTATTCGCGACTCGTCCCGGAGGCCCGCCACATCTTCGCCGGGCGGCGGCTGCCGGGCGTGCCACGGGGGGCGCTACCGCTCCGGTGGTTGAGTAGCGACCGCAGGTCGCGTATCGAAACCACCCCCACGGTTCCTGGTTTCGATACGCCGCCGTCGGCGGCTACTCAACCACCGGCGGATGCGCTCATCATCTTCACCTCCGGCACCACCGACATCCCCAAAGCGGTCGTGCACACCCGCTCGAGCCTCGGGGCCGGGCTCGCCGGCTTCGCCGCCGAAGTGGGCATCCGCCCCGGTCAGCGCGTGCTCACCGACCAGCTCATGGTCGGGGTGCCCGCGCTCATCGCGGGTGCGCACTGGACGATGCCGCCGTTCGGCGCGAATCCGGGTGCGCGGCCCGAGCAGTACCTCGCGCTCCTGCCCGACGCGGAGCTGCTGTTCGCGGTGCCGGCGTCTCTCGACGCCCTGCTCCGCGCGCTGGAGTCGCGCCCCGACCTCATGCCGCGGCGCCTCGACACCGTCGTCGTCGGCGGAGCCCCGGTGCTGCGCCCGCTGCTCGAGCGGATCGTGTCGCGCTTCCCGGCCGCGCGCATCCGCCTCGTGTACGGCATGACCGAGATCCTGCCGGTGGCGATCGCCGACGGGCTGGAGAAGCTCGCGGCGCCGCCCGGCGAGGGGGACCCGGTCGGCGGGATCGTGCCCGGTGTCGACGCACGGATCGTCGACGGCGAGCTGGTGCTGGCCGGGCCGGGCCTGGCGCGCGGATATCTCGCCGACCTGCCGCAGCATCCGCTCACCGAGTTGCGCACGGGAGACCTGGCCCGGATCGACGGCGACCGGCTCACACTCCTGGGCCGCAAGAAGGACATGTTCATCCGCGGGAGCCAGAACGTCTATCCGGGTCTCTACGAGCCGATCATCGCCGGACTGCCCGGGGTGGCGGATGTCGCCATGGTCGGAGTACCGGATGCGATCGGCGACGACCGGATCGTGCTCGCCCTGGTGCCCGAACACGGCACTTCGGGGGACCAGCTGGTGGCACAGGTGCGACGTGCCCTTCCGGGTCTGATCGACGCGGGAGTGCTGCCGGATGCCGTGGTCGCCGTGAAGGACCTTCCGCGTTCGGGCCGGAGCCGCAAGCTCGACAGGCAAGCCCTTGCGGTCGCCCTCGCGCCCTTCGCCAAGATGGGTTCATGAGGAGCGCGATCGCATGAGAATCGCGGTGACCGGCGCGAGCGGGTTCATCGGCGGAGCCGTCGCCACCGCACTCGCCGACCTCGATCACGACGTCGTCGGGTTCGGTCGCCGGGCCGGCGGCTGGTCGCACGCACGCGGTAGGTACCGTCGCTGGGACCTAACGTCCGGGGCGCTGCCCCCGGATGCCTCGGACCGCGCGTTCGAGGGCGCGTTCGAGGGCGTGGTGCACTGCGCGGCGCTCGCCGACGACTGGGCGGACCCCCGAGACGTGCTCCGCGTCAACCGGGACGGAACCCGTGCGGTGGTGCGATCCTTCCCGGGTGCACGCATCGTCCACATGTCGACCTCGAGCGTGTACGACGCGTTCGAGCCGAGCGTCCAGGTCTCCGAGGACGCTGCTCCGGTGCGACGCCACCTGAGCGCCTACTCGCACACGAAGACGCTGGCCGAGTTCGAGCTCGCGGGCGTCGATGCGGTGATCCTGCGTCCCCATGCCGTGTACGGTCCCGGCGACACGACGCTGCTGCCGCGCATCCTGACCGGGGTTCGCCGCGGCCGGCTGCTGCTGCCCGAGGGTGCGGAGG
>JAODAS010000155.1 GCA_025463555.1 Schumannella sp. | reverse complement strand
TACATCGTGTTCAGTAATTCGCAACCGGTCGCGCGGCGTGGCCGCCCCCGCAGCGATGCGGCGCGGCGCGCCGTCCTGGATGCCGCAGCCGAGCTCGCGCTCGCCGGCGGCGCCGGTGCCAACGTGGATGCGATCGCGGCTCGAGCGGGCGTCAGCAGGACCACGGTCTACAAGTGGTGGCCCTCGGCAGCCGCCGTGCTGCTGGAAGGGCTTCTCGAGCGAACCCACGACACGATCGAAGCGCCGGCCACGGCGACCACGCGCGAGGCACTGGGGATCTTTCTCTCGAGCCTGGTCGCGTTGGTCCGCGACACCCCGGCCGGCGCTCTTCTCCGGGGGCTGATCGCGGCATCCGTCACCGAGCCGGACGTGGGCCGCGCGCTCATCGAGGACTGGGTCGCGCCGCGGCGTGCCGCGATCGTGAACCTGCTCACCGAGGGGCTGCGCCGCGGCGAGGTACGCCCCGGCCTCGATCACGATGCGGTGGTCGATGCACTCTTCGCCCCGGTCTATTACCGGTTGATGCTCGGGCATCAGCCCCTCACCGACGGTCTTCCCGCCCAGATCCTGGCCATCTGCTGGCCGGGGATCGCAGCCGACGAGATTGCAGCAGACGCAATCGCAAGAGAAGAGAGAACAGAGACATGAAGACGATCACCCCACCGAACACGACCCTCACCGCATCGGACGTCATCCTCGGGCTGATGCGCATTTCCCAGCTGGACGACGCCGCGATTCGCGACCTCGTCGGCGCCGCGCGGGACGCCGGCATCAACTACTTCGATCACGCCGACGTGTACGGCGGCGATCACGCGTGCGAGCGGCGCTTCGGCGACGCGATCACCTTCACCCCGGCCGAGCGCGAGGCGGTGATCATCCAGTCGAAGGTCGGGATCCGCGACGGGTTCTGGGATTTCTCGAAGGAGCACATCCTCCGTTCGGTGGATGAGTCCCTCGCGGCCCTCCGCCTCGATCACCTCGATGTGCTGCTGCTGCACCGTCCCGACACCCTGGTCGAGCCGGAGGAGGTCGCGACCGCGTTCGATTCCCTGCACGCGTCGGGCAAGGTGCGCAATTTCGGCGTGTCCAATCAGACTCCCGGCCAGATGGACCTGCTGCGGCGCTTCGTCACACAGCCGCTGGCGTTCAACCAGGTGCAGTTGAGCATCACCCACGCGCCGCTTCTCGCGGCCGGGATCGCAGCGAATATGGCGGGACTGGACCAGTCGATCGACCGCGACAACGGCATCCTGGACTACGCACGGCTTCACGACATCACCCTTCAGGCCTGGTCGCCGTTCCAGAAGGGCTTCTTCGACGGGGTCTTCATCGGCGACCGCGAGAACTACAGCCCGCTGAACGACGCCCTCGACGAGATCGCGGCCGCACACGGGGTCACCCCGACCGGCATCGCGGTCGCCTGGATCACGCGGCACCCCGCGAACATGCAGGTGGTGCTCGGCACGACCAAGCCGGAGCGGGTCAGGGAATCCGCCGCGGGCTCAGATGTGCTGCTGTCGCGCGAGGAATGGTACCGGCTGTTCACCGCCGCCGGGCACACGCTCCCTTAGTCGATCGCGGCGCGGAACGCGTCCATCATTCGATCGGCCGAATCCTGGATGTGGTCGCGCACGAGTTTCTGCACCCGGTCGGCGTCGCCCGCCTCCATGGCCTGGAGGATGGCCTGGTGGTCGGAGACGACATGCGAGACCGGCGGATGCGTCGGCACCTCGGGCATGATCTGGTGAAGCCGGCGAACCTCGTCGAGAAGGCCGGTCAGGATGCCGGTCGCGCGCGCGTTGTCGGCCATGCGCGCGATCGCGAGATGGAACTCGCGACCGGGCGACCTCGGGGAGTCGTCGGCGAACGCCGCGCCCGTCTCGGATGCGACGAGCTCGTGCAGCTCCGTCATGCGGGCAGCGTCAGCCCGACGAGCGGCGTGAGCGAACAGCCCCGGCTCGATCAGCAGCCGCAGCTCGAACACCTCTTTGATGTCATGCAGACGCAGCGGTCGCACCAGGTAGCCCTTGCGCGGCATCGTGATGATCCAGCCCTGCTGGCTCAGCAGGCGCAGCGCTTCCCGAACCGGGGTCTTCGAGACGCCGTACCGACTGGCCAGCTCGGCCTCGAGCACGAGATCGCCCGGCTTCCACGTCGCGTTCAGGATCTCTTCGCGCATGCGGTCGTGGATCTGCTCGGTGAGCGACTGCGGCCTGTCGGCGACAGGGCTTGCGCCCGTCAGCGGCAGGATGTGCGTCGTCATTTGTCGCATTCTATCGGCGCGGCATCGGTGGATACGGTTCGCCGTCGAGCCCCGGAATGACGACAGACGCGGGGTCGTTGCCGTTGGCGGCGAGCTGGGAGGCGACGAAGTCGGTCACCCCGCTCGCCAGCAGCTGACGCGGGTCCTCCAGCGAGAGACGCAGCCGGGTGAACATGGTCTGCCAGTCGTCCGCCGACCGGATCCGCGGCATCTCGGACACCGTCGTCGCATCGGCGGTCAGTTCTGGCCCGTAGAGCGGGGGCTCGACGAACTCGGGATACCCGTCGAACATGAGAGGCGCGAGCTCGGCCGACGACATCACACGCGCGAGCTGCCAGCGGATCGGCTCCTCGAGCGCGATCACCTCGGCGAGGTCGTCGCCCTGCGGTGTCGCGAAGACGGGAAGGTGCGGCGCGACGAACATCCGTTCCGTCGTCAGCGCGCCGTGCGAGACGATGTCCATGATCCGCACCATGTTGGTTGTGCTCTTGGTGGTGCCGCCGGTCGGCCTGCCTTGACGCCCCGCGATAGCGAAGAGCGTCCGCGACCAGTCGACCCGCAGGGAGTCGAACCACCGGATGAGACCGTGCGTGAAGTCCAGCGCGTACAGGCTGAAGGTCGCGATCATCACCTTGTTGCACGACACCGGCAGGTCGGCGCCGCCGCCGTCGAGCAGGTCGTCGCGCAGAGTCCGGCGGTTGGCATAGCCCGGATCCGCGAGGGCGCGTTCGAGGTATCGCTGTGAGATCGCGCAGGCATAATCGGTCATCGCCGCGATGGATTCCTCGCGTCCGCGGAACGCGGGAATGGCGAGCTGGTC
>JAODAS010000154.1 GCA_025463555.1 Schumannella sp. | reverse complement strand
GAGTACGCCAACGGCTTGTCGGCGCACCTCGCGCGCTCCGAGCAGGTGGAGTGCATGGGTGCTCTCGCGCTCGCCGCCTATTCGCAGGGCGACCTCGCCACGACCGACCGGATGGTGGCGGCCGTTCGCGCCGCCGACGCCCCTCCCAGCGTGCTGAACAGCGGATTCGCGTTCGCGTTCCACGCGTCGGAGGTGCTTCTGGCGACCGACCGGTCTGCGGTCTCCGAGCTTCCCGCCATCAGCGAGGCGATGGTGTCGGCGAGTGCGCACACCGAGTGGGAGCCGTTCGCGGCCGTCGTGAGCGCCTACACCTGTGCCCTCGAGGGGAGCCCGATCGCGGCCCTCGACCTGCTGCAGCGCGCGCATCAGATCTATCTGAGGTGGCAGCCGCCGGGCATCGGTCTGGACATCGGCGACCTGCTGCGCGCCGACATCCTGAGCGGTCTGGATCGCAGCGACGAGGCGTTCGAGATTCTCGCGGCACTGAACCCGCACGAGAGTCACGCTCTCTGCCCGGAGCGGTTCATGGCGCGCATCGCCCTGCAGCACGGCGACCTGCACGGGGCAGACATCGCGCTGGCCGACTGTGAACTGCTCGGCGAGGCGCACTCGCCGCGCACCCTGATCGATGTGCAGTTGCTGCGCGGTGCGATCGAGCTCGCACGCGGCGACCTGGCCCTCTCGGACGTCAGCACCGACCGTGCCCTTCACGCGATGGCCCGCACCGGAGTGCGCTCGCCGTTCCGCCACATCCCGGCCGCGCTGCTCGCCCGCATGACCGGACGCGCCCTCGAACGACCCCAGACTGATGAGATCGAGCGGATGTTGCTCGAGGTCGCCGAGGCGACCGACGGACACACCGACGGCCGGGAGGCGCTCAGCGAGCGCGAGCGCCTCGTCCTCGTCTACGTCGAGCGCAGGCTCACGGTGGCCCAGATCGCCGCAGAGCTCTTCATCTCGCCGAACACCGTCAAGACCCACCTGCGCCGGCTCTACCGCAAGCTCGGCGTCGCCACCCGTGAGGAGGCGATCCGCAAAGCACGCGGACTCGGCCTGCACCTCGGCACGGCCAACGAGATCACCCGCGAATCACCCGCTCGGCGCGGTGCCGGGCAGGACGGCCCGGTGATTTGATCGTGTGGTCGCAAGCGGGCCACCGTCCCTGATCCCGGTCGGCCCGGTTCGGCATCGGACGGGGTGCCTCGGCTGGTTACCGAGCGCCCCGTCCACCTTTCCCGGTGGTCGAGTGCCGGCGAAGCCGGTGTACCGAGGCCAGTTCGGCCGACGACAAAGGCGCCGCCCCCGTGGGGACGGCGCCTTCGCACTTCAGCGGTCTGAAGAAGTTACTTCAGGGTGACCGTAGCGCCGGCCTCTTCGAGGACGGCCTTGGCCTTGTCGGCGGTCTCCTTGTTCGCGCCCTCGAGCACGGTGGAGGGGGCGCCGTCAACGAGGGCCTTCGCCTCACCGAGACCGAGGCTCGTGAGGGTGCGCACCTCCTTGATGACCTGGATCTTCTTGTCGCCGGCCGACTCGATGACCACGTCGAACGTGTCCTTCTCCTCGACCTCTTCGGCACCGGCACCGGCGCCGCCGGCGGCCGGAGCCGCGGCAGCAGCAGCGACCGGAGCCGCAGCGGTGACCTCGAAGACCTCTTCGAACTTCTTCACGAACTCGCTGAGTTCGATGAGCGACAGCTCCTTGAATGCGTCGAGGAGCTGGTCAGTGGTGAGCTTTGCCATCTCTGACCCCTTTCTGTTTGGTGGTTGTCGATCCGCGAGCTATTCGCCCGCGGACTCCTTCTTCGCCCGGAGCGCGTCGACCGTGCGTACGGCCTGCGCGAGCGGTGCGTTGAACATGTAGGCGGCTCCGAACAGCGAGGCCTTGAAGGCGCCGGCAAGCTTGGCCAGCAGCACCTCCCGGGATTCGAGGTCGGCGAGCTTGCCTACCTCCGTCGCAGAGAGCGCGGCGCCATCGAAGTAGCCGCCCTTCACCACGAGCAGAGGGTTCGCCCTGGAGAAGTCCCGCAGCGCCTTGGCCACGGCGACGGTGTCGCCGTGGACGAACGCGATCGCCGAGGGACCGACAAGCTGCTCGTCGAACGAGCTGATGCCGGCCTCATTGGCCGCGATCTTGGTGAGCGTGTTCTTCACCACGGCGTAGCTCGCGTGCTCGCTGATCGACTGCCGCAGCGTCTTCAGCTGCGCGACCGTGAGACCGCGGTACTCGGTGAGCACGATCGCGTTCGAGTTGCGGAAGGAATCCGTCAGCTCGGCGACTGTTGCTTCCTTGTTCGCCATGGGTTCTCTCTATCTGTCTGTGCAGCTTGCGCTGCGTGGCCCACGAAAAAAGCCCCGCGCAGAATGCACGGAGCTTCACAAGGAATGCTTCACACACCTGCGCTGGTCTCTCTTTCGAGATCTTCGTCCGCGTTTGCACGCGGAGACCGGCGGTCTAAGGCCTCGGCTAGGTTACGCGACGGGCGGGGTGGATGCAAACGCGGCCTTCAGGGGCAACCTCACCGCGAACCGGGTGCGGCCCGGCTTGCTCTCGACGTCGACGGTGCCGTGGTGACCCTCGACGACAGCCGCGACGATCGACAGCCCCAGTCCCGTACTCCCGGTCGCCCGCGCGCGAGACCCGTCGCCCCGGGCGAACCGCTCGAACAGCACCGACTGCAGGGCCGCCGAGATGCCCGGCCC
Source organism: Schumannella sp. (assembly GCA_025463555.1). Taxonomy (GTDB): domain Bacteria; phylum Actinomycetota; class Actinomycetes; order Actinomycetales; family Microbacteriaceae; genus JBDSKH01. The sequence continues at coordinate 492 of JAODAS010000154.1, read as the reverse complement.
GTCATCCGTCACCGTCAGCACGGCATCGTCGCCGTCGACCCGCAACGCCGCCTCGACCTTCGTTCCCTCCGGGGTGTGCACCCGCGCGTTGGCGAGCAGGTTCGCGACGATCTGGTGCAGGCGTCCCCGGTCGCCGGTCACGACGATCGGCGTCTCGGGGGCGTCGAGGCTCCACTCGTGGTCGGGGGATGCCGCATGGGCATCCGAGACCGCGTCGACGACCAGCGGCACCAGGTCGACGTCGCCGAGCACGAGCTCGCGGCCGGCATCCAGCCGCGCCAGAAGCAGCAGGTCTTCGACGAGGGATGTCATGCGCACCGATTCGGACTCGATGCGTCCGAGGGCGCGCACCACGTCTTCGGGCAGCTTGTGCCCGCCGCGCCGGGTCAGCTCCGAGTATCCGCGGATCGAGGCGAGCGGCGTGCGCAGCTCGTGGCTGGCATCGGCGACGAACTGCCGCACCTTGTCTTCGCTGCGCTGGCGCGCGACGAG
>JAODAS010000136.1 GCA_025463555.1 Schumannella sp. | reverse complement strand
CGATCGTCGAGCGTCACGCCTTCGGCGTCTCCGCCGCGACGATCCGCAACGACATGGCGCAGCTCGAAGAAGAGGAGCTGATCGCGGCGCCGCACACCTCGTCGGGCCGCGTGCCGACCGACAAGGGTTACCGCGTGTTCGTCGATCAGCTCACCGACCTCCGTCCGCTCTCGGCCGGTCAGCGTCAGGCGATCGAGACGTTCCTGGGCCAGTCGGTCGATCTGGATGACGTGCTGGCCCGCACGGTGCGCCTGCTGTCCCAGCTGACGAACCAGGTGGCACTTGCGCAGTACCCGTCGTTCGGCAATGCCCGCGTGCGTCATGTCGAGCTCGTCGTGCTCGCGCCGACCCGCCTCATGACCGTGCTCATCACGGACACCGGCCGCGTCGACCAGCACCTGCTGGACTGCGCCCACGGACTCGACGATGCCGCGCTCGCCCAGTTGCGCAACGCGTTCAACGCCGCGCTCGGAGGCCAGGCGCTCGCGGAGGCCGCCGTGACCCTGCAGGCCGTGCCGGCATCCGTCGCCCCCGATCGCCGGGCGATCGCCGGGGTCATCGCGCGCAGCCTCGCCGAGCAGGTCGCCGCCAATCGCCAGGACCGGCTGGTCATGGCCGGCGCGGCGAACCTCGCTCGCACCGAGAGCGATTTCAGCGGAAGCATCTTCCCCGTCCTCGAGGCGATCGAAGAGCAGGTCACGTTGCTCAAACTGTTCGGCGAGCTCGAGATCGACGAGGGCGAGGGCGTCGTCGCCTCGATCGGGCGCGAGAACGAAGGCTTCGGCCTTGGCGAGACGAGCGTGCTCGCCTCGGGCTATACGGCATCCGGCGGGAGCGTGGCGCGCCTCGGCGTGCTCGGCCCGACGCGCATGGACTACTCGAACAACATGGTGGCCGTGCGGGCCGTGGCCCGCTACCTGACCCGGCTGCTGGGTGAGGAATAACAGAACACGTGGCTGTGGACCATTACGAGGTACTCGGCGTCGAGCGCGACGCGACACCCGAAGAGATCAAGAAGGCGTACCGCAAGCTCGCTCGCGAACTGCACCCCGACGTCAATCCCAGTGAAGACGCGGCCGAGCGTTTCAAGAGCGTCACGCACGCGTATGACGTGCTGAGCGATCCGGACCAGCGCGAACGCTATGACCTCGGCCCGAACGCCGGGTTCGGCGGCGGCGGGGGTGCGGGCAGCTTCGGGTTCGGCGACATCTTCGAGACGTTCTTCGGCGCGGGACAGGGACGCACGACGGGTCCGCGTTCGCGGCGTGAGCGCGGGCAGGATGCGCTGCTGCGCCTCGACGTCGAACTCGAGGAGGTCGTCTTCGGCACCAAGCGCGATCTCGAGGTCGACACGGCCGTGCTGTGCGACACCTGCGACGGCTCGGGCTGTGCACCGGGAACGCATCCGATCACGTGTGACATCTGCCACGGCACCGGGCAGATCCAGCGGGCGATGCGCTCGCTGCTGGGCAACGTCATGACGTCGAGCCCGTGCGGAACGTGCCGGGGGTACGGCACCGTGATCCCCTCCCCGTGCCCGACCTGCGCAGGTCAGGGGCGCGTGCGGGCCAAGCGCACCGTGCACGTCGATGTGCCGGCCGGCGTCGACACGGGAATGCGCCTGCATCTTCCGGGCGAGGGCGAGGCGGGGCCGGCGGGCGGCGAGAACGGCGACCTCTACCTCGAGGTCAAGGTCAAGCACCACAAGATCTTCAGCCGCAACGGCGACGACCTGCTCGCGACGCTCGAGGTGCAGATGACGGATGCGGTGCTCGGCACCACGGCGACGTTGCCTTCGCTCGACGGCGACGTGTCGATCGAGATCAAGCCGGGGGCTCAGAGCGCGGACATCGTGACCGTGAAAGACCGCGGCATCACGCGTCTGCGGGGCGGCGGCCGCGGCGAACTGAAGGTCGGCATCCAGGTGGTGACGCCGGTGCGGCTGAACTCGAAAGAGACCGAGCTGATCAAGCAGTTCGCGAGTTCGCGCCGGCCGGTTCCGCCGGAGTTCGCCTCGTTCCAGCAGGGCCTCTTCGCGAAGCTGCGTGACCGTTTCCTCGGGGTCTGACAGCCGAGAGTGCACGTTTGCGCCGAACGTGTATGGCGCACGATGCTCGCTCGGCGCAAACGTGCACGGTCGATGAAAGAGTGGACCCATGGCATCGCTGTACCTCGTACCCGAGATGAGTGAGCCGGATGCCGCGGCCGGCGGCATCGTGCGGGTCACGGGCGACGAGGCCCGGCATGCGATCACGGTGGCCCGCATCCGCGTGGGAGAACACATCTCCGTCGGAGACGGCGCCGGGCTCATCGCCGACGGCACGGTCACCTCGATCGCCGGCGGCGATCTCGAGGTCGCCGTGCATGTGCTCCGCCGCGAGGAGGCTCCGCGTCCGCAGCTCTGGCTCGCACAGGCTCTTGCGAAGGGCGACCGGGACGAGCTGGCGATCCAGGCGGCGACCGAGCTGGGGGTGAGCGGCGTGATCCCGTGGCAGGCCGAGCGTTCGGTGTCGCGGTGGGAGGGCGCGAAGGCGCAGAAGGGGCGCGAGCGGTGGCGCAGCATCGTGCGCGAGGCGACCAAGCAGTCGATCCGCGCCTGGGTCCCCGAGGTCGCGGAGCCGGCGACGACGAAAGCCCTCACCCGCCTGACGGGACTCGTTCTCGTGCTCGAGCCCACGGCATCCACGCCCCTGACGGCGATCCCGCTCGAGGATCTCGAACGCATCACCCTGGTCGTCGGGCCCGAGGGCGGCGTCTCGGCGACCGAACTCGAGCAGTTCGAAGACGCGGGCGCCCGTGCGGTGCGGCTCGGGCCCGAGGTCCTGCGCACCAGCACGGCGGGCCCGGCGGCGCTGGCGGTGCTCAACGCGCGACTGGGCCGCTGGTGACCGAGAGACCGGCGCGCTGACGGCCGCCAGCCTTAAGATGGGGGTATGTCGACCGAACCGAGCATCTTCGAGCGCATCGTCGCGCGCGAGATCCCGGCCGACATCGTGTTCGAGAACGACCGGCTGCTCGCGATCCGTGACATCGCGCCGAAGGCTCCCGTGCACCTGCTGGTCTTCCCGAAAGAGGCGACCTACCGCGACGTCGGCGAGCTCTCGGCTTCCGACCCCCGGCTGCTCGCCGAGATCGTCGGCACAGCGCGCAATCTTGCGGAGCAGCATTCCAACGGGCAGTACCGGCTCGTCTTCAACTCCGGCGAGGACGCCGGTCAGACCGTATTCCATGTGCACGCCCACGTCCTCTCCGGCGGCACGCTCGAGGAAGGCTCCCTTGGCCAGCTTTAACGACAGTTCACCGTCGGGCACGGGCGCAGCGGCGGGTCCCGCCCGCGCCGAACTGCAGGTGGATGGCGTGGCCATGGTCCGGCTCCTCGGCCCGCAGGACCGCCTGCTCACCACGATCGAGCACCAGTTCCCCGAGGTCGCCGTTCTGGTGCGGGGCAATCAGGTGACCCTCGAGGGCCCCGCCGAGCAGGTCGCCGCCGCCGAGCGGCTGGTCAGCGAACTGATCCAGATGGTGCGCAACGGCGCCGATCTCGGCCCGGTCGACGTGACCAGTTCCGCGCGCATCCTCGAGCGCGGGCAGGGCAGCCCGGCCGAGGTGCTGAGTCAGGCGATCCTGACGAGTCGCGGTAAGAGCATCCGGCCCAAGACGCTGGGGCAGAAGGCGTACGTCGATGCGATCGACCAGAACACGATCACGTTCGGCATCGGCCCCGCGGGTACCGGCAAGACCTATCTGGCGATGGCGAAGGCCGTGCAGGCGCTGCAGCGCAAAGAGGTCGAGCGCATCATCCTGACCCGTCCCGCGGTCGAGGCGGGCGAACGGCTGGGGTTCCTGCCGGGAACGCTCACCGACAAGATCGACCCGTACCTGCGACCGCTGTACGACGCGCTCAACGAGATGATGGACCCCGAGCTGGTGCCCAAGCTGCTGGCGTCGGGAACCGTCGAGGTCGCTCCGCTGGCCTACATGCGCGGCCGCACCCTGAACAACGCGTTCGTAGTGCTCGACGAGGCACAGAACACCACGCCCGAGCAGATGAAGATGTTCCTGACCCGGCTGGGCTTCGGCACCCGCATGGTCGTCACCGGCGACATCACGCAGGTCGACCTCCCGACCGGCTCGAGCGGCCTGCGCCTGGTCACCCAGGTGCTCGATGACGTCGACGACATCCATTTCGCGCGGCTGACGAGTGACGATGTGGTCCGGCATTCGCTGGTCGGGCGCATCGTCGATGCGTACACCAAATACGACGAACTGCGGCAGGCGCGCAGCGCGCTCCCGGATGCGGCGGCCGGCAATCGCGCGGAACGTCGCGGACGCGTGCCCCAGGACCGCAAGAAGCCGTGGCAGGCATAGGTGTCGATCGAGATCAACAACGAGTCGGGCGCCGCGGTCGACGAGGGCGCGTTGCAGCGGCTCGCGACCTATGCGCTGGATCACCTGCACGTGCACCCCGATGCCGACCTCGCGATCCTCATGGTCGACGAGGCCGCCATGGAGCAGTTGCATGTGCAGTGGATGGATGAGCCGGGCCCGACCGACGTGCTGAGCTTTCCCATGGACGAACTGCGTCCCGGCAGCGAGGACGAGGTCACCCCCGCCGGCCTGCTCGGGGACATCGTGCTCTGTCCGCAGGTCGCTATCGCGCAGGCGGAGGGTGCCGGCCACACCCCCATGGACGAGATGCTGCTGCTGACCGCGCACGGCATCCTGCACTTGCTGGGCTTCGACCACGCAGAGCCGGAGGACGAGAAAGAGATGTTCGGCATCCAGCGCGACATCCTCGTCGGCTTCACTCTCGCCGAGCGACGACGCGTCGGATGACGGGAGCGGCGCAGTGATCGGGCTGTTCATCGCGGTCGCCGTCATCCTGGTCGCCTTCGGCGGGCTGCTGGCCGCCGCGGACGCCGCTCTCGGCGTCCTGAGCCGTACCGATCTCATCGACCTCGCGTCGGGCAGCCGCGTCAGGCGCTCGCTGCTCGCGATCGCAGCGGATGTGCCGTCGCACGTCAACGCCGTCAACTTCCTGCGCGTCACGTCGGAGACGACGGCTGCGGTGCTCGTCACGCTGACGCTGGTGACCGTGATCTCCCAGTGGTGGTGGGTGCTGCTGATCGCGGCCCTGATCATGACCGGCGTCTCGTTCGTGCTCGTCGGCTCGAGTCCGCGTTCGGTCGGCCGTGCACACGCCCGCGGGCTGATGCTGGTGGCCGCGTTCCCCGTCCACGCGACCCGGGTGCTGCTGGGGCCGCTCGCCGCCGCGCTGGTCGCGATCGGCAACCGGGTCACACCGGGCCGGCCGCGCACGCAGACGTTTTCCAGCGAAGAGCAGCTGCTGAGCATGGTCGACGAGGCCGCCGAACTCGACGTGCTGGAGCAGGACGACCGGCAGCTCATCCACTCGATCTTCGAATGGGGCGACACCGTCGTTCGTGAGGTCATGATCCCGCGCACCGACATGATCACGATCGACGACGACCAGCACATCGGCGACGCGATGAACCAGTTCTTGCAGACCGGCGTCTCGCGAATGCCCGTCGTGGGCAAGGACGCGGACGAGGTGCTCGGCATCCTGTACCTGCGCGACGTGGCGCGCCTGCACTACGAGCAGCCGCTGGGTGCCGACAAGACCCTCGTACGCGACCTCGCCCGTCCGGCGCTCTTCGTGCCCGAATCGAAGAAGGCGGACGACACGCTGCGTCAGATGCAGCTGGACTCGAACCACCTGGCGATGGTGGTGGATGAATACGGCGGCATTGCGGGACTGGTCACCATGGAGGACCTCATCGAGGAACTCGTCGGCGACATCTCCGACGAGTACGACCGCGAGGCGCCCGACGTCGCCGACCTCGGCGGAGGGGTGTTCCGCGTGAGCGCGCGGCTGCCGAAGGACGAGCTCGGCGACCTCTTCGGCATCGAGCTGGACGACGACGACGTCGACTCGGCCGGCGGCCTGCTCATCAAGGCCGTCGGGCGGCTGCCGGAGGCCGGGTCCCGCGCCGTCGTGTCCGGCCTGATCCTGCGGGCGGAGCGGGTCGAGGGCCGCCGCAAGCTGCTGCGCACGCTGATCGTCGAGCGGGACCAGTCGCTCATCGACGCGCAGGACGCCTTCGGGGAGCGGGACGAATGAACGGGAGCCACCGTTCCGGTTTCGTCACCTTCGTCGGGCGCCCCAACGTCGGCAAGTCGACCCTGACCAATGCGCTGGTGGGAGAAAAGGTCGCGATCACGTCGTCGAAGCCGCAGACCACCCGGCGTGCCATCCGCGGAATCGTCCATGCGGCATCCGGTCAGCTGATCATCGTCGACACGCCGGGCATCCACCGGCCCCGCACGCTCCTCGGCCAGCGCCTCAACGACGTCGTCAACTCGACGCTCGGAAACGTGGATGTCATCGGATTCTGCATGCCCGCCGACGAGAAGATCGGCCCAGGCGACAGGTTCATCAACGAGTCGCTCGAGTCGTTCCCGCGTGCGAAGAAGGTCGCCATCGTCACCAAGATCGACACGGTCTCGAAGAACACGGTCGGCGAGCGGTTGCTCGCGGTGAGCGAGCTGCGCGACTGGGAGGCCATCGTGCCGGTGTCGGCGACGAGCCGGATCCAGCTCGACGTGCTGCTGAAGGCCCTCGTCGAACTGCTGCCGGTCGGCCCCTCGCTCTACCCCGAGGACGCGATCACCGATGAGACCACCGAGGGCCGCATCGCCGAGCTCATCCGCGAGGCGGCACTCGAGGGCGTCAGCGACGAACTGCCGCACTCCCTCGCAGTCACCATCGACGACATGGTCGAGCGGGACGACAAGGATCTGCTCGAGATCTACGCCAACCTGTGGGTCGAGCGCGACAGCCAGAAGGGCATCGTCATCGGTCACAAGGGGGCGCGCCTGCAGGAGGTCGGGGCCCGCGCGCGCGGCTCGATCGAGGCGCTCCTGGGTCGTCAGGTGTTCCTGTCGATGCGGGTCAAGGTGGCGAAGGAGTGGCAGCGCGACCCGAAACAGCTCGGACGGCTGGGCTTCTAGCCAGCAGAATGCCGGTCAGGCGGCCCACGCGGTCGCCACGATGTCCGGCAGCAGCGGTGACGCGTCGAGGTTCGACATGCCGATGTAGATCCAGGTGTCGTCCCGGGTGAAGATCGTCTCGGTGCTCGCCGTGCCGAACTCCGCGTTCGAACTCGACTTGTCGCAGCGGGTGCCCTCGAAGGCGTCGGCGCAGGTGTAGCCGTCGGCTTCGACCACGGGGAGTTGCGCCTGCGCCGCAGCCGCGGTCGTCGCGTAGTAGATCACGTCGCCGCCGGTCACGTCGCCGGCGAACCACGAGCAGGTCAGCTGCTTCGTGGCGGAGGCCGGTGCCGGCCGGGTGAGGTCGTTCGGGTCGACCTGCTCGACCTCGCCGAACACGGTGGCGAGCGTGGAGGCGGAGGCGATGGCGCTGCAGTCGGCAGGAAGAGCGAACACCGGACCCGACGGCTCCTCCGTGGGGCCGGCCGATGCGGTCGGGGGCGCAGAGTCGCCTGAGGGTGGCGTGGCGGGCCCGCATCCGGCGAGCGTCAGCGCGGCCGCCGCGAGCGGCAGCAGCAGCAGGGCGATGCGGGAAGAACGGGTCATCGGGACTCCAGAGGTTCGGCGGATCGTGGCACAAGGATAGGGGTGCGCGGGCTACATCGTGAGGATGATCAGGTCACGCCGCGAGAACGATTCCGGGTGATGCGGCGTGCGCCGGGGGCGGCAGGCACCTACCGTGGGGAGCATGTTCCACACGCTGAGGCCACGGCAGCTCGCCGTCGACATCGCCGTGCCCGTCTTCCTGGGGCTGCTCTACGCCCCGACGGCCTACTACCGCGACCCCCTGTACCTGCTGTTCCTGCTCGGGATGATGGTCGCTGCGATGTTGTGGCGCCTCTCGCCGGGGCTCGCCCTCGCGATCGCCTGGATCACCGCGCTGTGTCAGGTCGCGAGCGTCGGCTATCCGGATGCGCCGAACGTCGCGATCCTCCTGGTGCTCTTCGGCACCGGCGCCTACGGCAACCGGGCGGTGCGCTGGCTCGGATTCGCATCCTCGTTCCTCGGCGCCATCATCGTGACCGGCGTCCTGGTCGCACCGGGGGTTCTGCGCCGCATCGTGACCGGCGACTTCACGATCTCGAACCCGCTCGACACCGACGTCATCAACGCCCTCGTCGCTGTGGTCTTCGTGTTCTTCGGCTCGCTGGCGGCATTCCTGCTGTCCTGGACGGCCGGGCGCCTCACGCTTGCGGTGATGCGTGCGCGGGACAGCCGCCGCGCTGCTGTCGTCGCCGAGCAGGAGGTCGCCGCCGAGCAGGAGCGCACCCGGATCGCCCGCGACATGCACGACGTGGTCGCGCATTCCCTCGCGGTCGTCGTCGCCCAGGCGGACGGCGCCCGGTACATCGCATCGAAGGACCCGAAGGCGACCGAGGCGGCCCTGATGACGATCTCGACGACGGCACGGGAGGCGCTCTCCGACGTGAGGGTGCTGCTCGCCCAGCTGCGGCACGCGCAGGGCGATGGGCCGCAGCCGACCCTCGTCGACCTGGAACGCCTGTTCGAGCAGTTGCGCGCTGCAGGGCTGACGATCGCGGAGGAGGTCACCGGCAGCCCGCTCCCGCTCGGCACCACCCAGCAGCTGGCCGTCTACCGCATCGTGCAGGAATCCCTGACCAACGCTCTGCGCCACGCCGAGCCGCGTGAGCCGGCGACGGTGCGCTTCGCCTGGACGCCGCACGGGCTCGACCTCACGGTCGCGAGTGTGCTGCGCGCCGCGACCGGCCGCACGGGCGCGATCAAGACCGGGGTGACATCCACCGGACACGGCCTCGCCGGCATGACCGAACGCGCTCTGCTGGTCGGCGGGCACCTGAGCGCCGGACCCGAGGCGGGTCGCTTCGTGGTGCGCGCGTGGCTGCCCGCGAATCCCGTGGTCCCGGCCGACGCACCCAGCCCGACGGCGGCGCACGCGTGAGCGCACCCATCACCGTCGCCCTGGTCGACGATCAGGCGCTGTTCCGCACCGGCATCCGGATGCTGGTGGACTCCCAGCCCGATCTCACGTTCGTGGGCGAGGCGGGCAACGGCCGGGACGGGGTCGAGCTCGCGGCGGCCACGCGTCCCGACGTGGTGCTCATGGACATCCGGATGCCGGTCATGGACGGCATCGAGGCCACCGAGCGCATCGTGGCCGATGCGACCGCACGCAACAGCACCACGCCGCGGGTGATCGTACTGACGACATTCGATCTCGACGAGGCGGCGACGCGCGCCATCCGCCGGGGAGCGAGCGGGTTCCTTCTGAAGGACTCCGATCCGGAGTTCCTGCTCGCCGCGATCCGTGCCGTGCATTCGGGCACAGCCGTGGTCGCACCCTCGGCGACGCGGGAGCTGTTCCGGCATTTCGACTCGCGGTCCGCCGTCGTCGAGGAACCGGCGGAGTTCGTGACACTCACCGCGCGCGAACGCGAGGTCTTCCTGCTGGCGGCGCGTGGCCTGAGCAACTCCGAGATAGCTGCGGGCGAGTTCCTCAGCGAGGCGACCGTCAAGACCCACATCAGCCGCATCCTGTCCAAGCTGTCCCTGCGCGATCGTGTGCAACTCGTGGTCTACGCGTTCGAGCACCGGCTGGTGGACTGAACGTCATCCGCCGGGATGACCGCATCGCGACGCCAGCCCGATCCGGTCATGGGCTCGCGTCCGTAGCGTCGAGGGCATGGATACTTCACCGATCGAGACGGCCGCGCTGGTCGCCCGCGTTCAGAATCTCAGCAAGAGCTACGGCAAAGAGGGCACCCGCGTCGACGCGCTGCGCGACGTCACCCTCGGCATCCGACGCGGCGAGTTCACCGCGATCATGGGGCCTTCGGGCTCGGGCAAGTCGACCCTCATGCACATCATGGCCGGTCTCGACGCCCCCACGGACGGCAAAGTCTGGCTGGGCGATGCCGAGATCGGGGGCATGTCGGATGCGCAGCTGACGGTGCTGCGCAGGCGCCGGGTGGGTTTCGTCTTCCAGTCGTTCAACCTCGTGCCGACACTGGATGTGGAGGGCAACCTGCTGCTCCCGTTCGAGCTCGACGGCCGCCGCCCGACGACGACCGAACGCGCCTGGATCGATGAGCTCGAGTCGGCCCTCGGGCTGTCCGGCCGGCTGCGCCACCGTCCGCACGAGCTCTCCGGCGGTCAGCAGCAGCGCGTCGCGATCGCCCGGGCCCTCGCCACCCGGCCGGAGCTGGTCTTCGCCGACGAGCCCACCGGCAACCTCGACTCCCGCACCGGGCGCGAGGTGCTCACCCTGCTTCAGAACGCCTCCCGGCAGTACGGGCAGAGCATCGCGATGGTCACGCACGACCCGATCGCGGCAAGCTTCGCCGACCGCGTCGTCTTCCTCGCCGACGGCCGGGTCGCCGAAGATCGCTCCCACATGGAGGCGGCCGAGATCAGCACCTTCATGCTCGCCATGGAGGTGCCGGCATGAGCGCCGCCGCCATCCCGCGCGTCCGCGTCAAGACTCCGGCGTCGGTGCGCACACCCCTGCGGGAGCACGTCCCGAGCGTGCTCGTCGCCGGGCTCAGCGCCGCATTCGGGGTCGGCCTGTTGCAGATCATCGGATTTCTCTCCGCGGCCATCTCGCAGGACGATGTCACCGGCAGCAGCCACACCGTGACGATCATGTTGCAGATCGTCGCGATCGTCTTCATCGTCATCGCGGTGTACGTCAGCGCGATCATCACGGCGAACACGTTCGCCACCATCGTCGCCGGCCGCGTCCGGTCCATCGCGCTGCTGCGACTGCTGGGATCGACGGCAGCGTCGCAACGACAGCAGATCGCTACCGAGGGTCTCTTCGTCGGGGTCGCCGGAACCGTTCTCGGCGGTCTGGCCGGAACCGGCATCGCTTTCGCCGTCGGCCGGATCGCGGTCGCGCTCGACATCGTCCCCGAGAATCCGTACGGGTACCTGGACCCCGTGCTGGTTCTCCCCGTCGTCGGGGTCATCCTCACCACGTGGACGGCCTCGTGGGTGGGTTCACGCCGGGTGCTCACGGTGACGCCGCTGCAAGCGCTCGGCGGTTCGGAGGAGCTCAGCCGGGAGGAAGTCGTCCATCGGCCGGGCCGCAACGTGCTCGCTCTCGTCCTCGTTGTCGCCGGATTCCTCTTCCTGGTGCTCGGTCTGCTGGTGGGGCTGGCCAGCCCATTCGGGGTTCTCATCGGACTGGTCGGCGGCATCACCTCGTTCACGGGAGTCGTCTTCGCCGCCGACCGGGTCATGCCGCCGGCCCTGCGGCTGGTGGGTCGCCTCCTCGGCCGTTCCGCTCCGGCGCGGCTCGCCGCCGAGAACGCGTTGCGTCACCCGCAGCGCAGCTCTCGCGCGACCATCGGGCTCGTGATCGGCGTCACGTTGCTGATGACCTTCGGTGTCGCCATGGCCACCTGGCAGCAGATCATCCTCGCAGCGCAGGCGCAGCAGCCCGAGGTGTACCAGGGCATCGACCAGATGCTGAATGCGGTGCTGGCGATCTTCTCGATCCTCATCGGCTTCAGCGGCGTGATCGCCGCGGTCGGACTCGTCAACAACCTGTCACTCAGCGTGCTGCAGCGCACGCGAGAACTCGGTCTGCTGCGCGCCCTCGGATTCTCGGTGCAGCAGCTGCGGCGCATGATCCTGTCCGAGAGCGCCCAGCTCGTCGTCACCGCCGTCGTGCTCGGAATCGTGCTGGGCGGCTTCTACGGCTGGGCCGGCGCGCAGTCGATGCTCGGCTCGATCAATGGGGCGCCGGGATTCGTGTTTCCTGCTGTGCCCTGGGTGATCCTGGCCGTCGTTCTCGTCGGAGGGGCAGCACTGACCGGGATCGCCAGCTGGGCGCCTACCCGGCGTGCGACGCGGGTCTCCCCGATCACCGCCTTGTCGGTGGAGTGAGAGACCCGGGGCGCCTCGGCTACTCCACGTCGCGCAGGGCCGGCCGGATCGCGATCGTGTCGGGCAGGTACTTCTGGTCGGCCCAGGCCTGGATGGAGCCGTCGTCGTAGAGGACCGAGGCGAAGAGGTAGCCGTTCTCGATCGACGACGTGAGCACCAGGAAAGGCGCCGACTCGGTCAGTTCGGTCTGGATGCGCTCCAGCTCGGCCTGCTCGGTGTCGCCCGCGTTCTCAGGATCGAGCAGCGGATCGATGAACGGCATCGGGTCGTACAGGGCGAGCATGATCGCGCTCTTCTCGCTGAACCGGGTGCCGTCCCATCCGCCGGTCACGGCGTAGGCACCCCAGGTCACGTCGCCGGAGGTCTCCTCGCCGTCGACGGCCGCCCAGTCCCAGCCGGTGACCTCGGGTCCCGTGCATTGCGGAGGGTAGGACTCGGCGACGGCACCCAGGCAGAGCTGGGGCGCGGCGTCTGCGGTCTGGATCACCGTTCCCTGGCCGACGACGTCTCCGGGAGCGGCGATGGCTACGCCGATGCCGCTGGCATCAGAGCTCGAGCCGTCGCTGCTTGCTCCGGGGGTGATGGCGGGGGTCGCGCATCCCGTGAGCAGCACGGCGAGGGCGACGAGAGGCAGCGCGATCTTCATGCGTCCAGTCTGAAATCCGGATGCCGCAGTCACCACCCAACGTTCGGTGCGTGTCGCGCGTCAGGCGGAGTTCTCGCCGGGCTCGTGGCCGGTGACCTGATCGGGGTCGTTGGCGAAGCATTGCGCGAAGTAGCGCACATCGTTCTGCAAGCCGCCGGTGCGGTAGACGCGATCCCAGTCGCCGTCCCAGATGACCCATGACAACGCACTCACGGTGTCCGCGCGATGTGGCAGCTTGTCGATCAGGGCGAAGCAGATCTCGTCGAGTTGCTCGAGATCGGTGGTCTCGACGTCGTCGTCCTCTGTCGTGGCGTACTCGACCACGAGTTCTTCGCTGGACGCGGCCACGGCATCGAACTGCGCGGTGACTTCGGTGGCGTCCGATGCGGTGCACTCGACCGCAATTCCATCGGAGTCGAGGCACTGCCGCGTCTCGACGGGCATGCGATCGTCGAAGAGATCGGCGAAGGTCAGTCCGGCGGGAAACGACACCGACCGCAGGGCTCCCGTTGCATCCGTCCAGGCCGCCGAGCAGACGGTCCGATGGTCGCCGGCGACGAAGGCCTGCTCGGCCGGCAGCGAAATGTCGACGTAGTACGACCCTCCAGGCATCGCCCAGATGCCGTCGGACGTGAGGGGCTCGCCTGACGCGTTCTCGACTCCGAGGCGCGACCCCGTCCAGCCGACGGCCGACCGCAACGCGGTCGAGCAGTACTCCGCACTCCATTCCCAGTAGTCGTCTGCCTGTGCGGTGCCGCCGATCTGCAGCCGGTGGTGGACCTCGGCGGGATCGGCCGCCTCGAGCGCGTCGCTCATGCCCGGCCAGGTACTGAGCGCGACGACGTCGTAGAGATGCGGCCGGGTGCACGCCACTGGCGAGGTCAGGTCGGCGTCGCCGCCGACGTTGTCCTGCAGACAGGAGCCCGCGGTGACCGGCGGGATCGAGGTGAGTGCCGTGATGAGGGAGCAGCCGGTAAGCAGCAGCAGAACCGCGGGCAAGCTGAACGCGATGAGCAGGCGACGGGTTCTCATGTCCGCAACAGATTAGCCGAGTGCTACCCTGAATCCGTGCGTTACGGCCTGCTTCTTCTTAGCTGCCGCGACGAGGTCTAGTTCAACGGCCTCCCTCGTCGCGGAGTTCGTCGTCGGCTGTTTCCGATGAACTAGCACCAGGAGACAAAGACCATGAAGAACACGCAGAAGCCCAGCGGCCTGCCGATCCATCGCTATCAGCCGTACTCCCAGCAGTTCGCGACCGACCTGCCGGATCGCACGTGGCCCGACAAGATCATCACCCGCGCCCCGATGTGGTGCGCGGTCGATCTGCGCGACGGCAACCAGGCGCTCATCGATCCGATGAGCCCCGAGCGCAAGCGCATCATGTTCGACCTGCTCGTGGGCATGGGCTACAAGCAGATCGAGGTGGGGTTCCCCTCGGCGAGCCAGACCGATTTCGACTTCGTCCGGTTGCTGATCGAGGACGACCTCATCCCGGATGACGTCACCATCCAGGTGCTGACCCAGGCGCGTGAAGAGCTGATCGCCCGCACGTTCGAGTCGATCAAGGGTGCGAAGCAGGCCATCGTGCACCTATACAACTCGACCAGCATCCTGCAGCGGGATGTGGTGTTCCGCACCGACAAGCAGGGAATCGTCGACATCGCCCTGCAGGGCGCCCGCTGGTGCAAGCAGTACGAAGCGACCGTGCCCGGGACGACCGTGTACTACGAGTACAGCCCCGAGAGCTACACCGGCACGGAGTTGGAGTTCGCGGTCGACGTCTGCAACCAGGTGCTCGAGGTGTTCCAGCCCACCGCCGAGCGCAAGGTCATCATCAACCTGCCTGCGACCGTCGAGATGGCGACGCCGAACGTCTACGCCGACTCCATCGAGTGGATGTCGCGCAACCTCGCACACCGTGAAAACGTCCTGCTCAGCCTCCACCCCCACAACGACCGGGGAACCGCGATCGCCGCCGCGGAGCTCGGCTTCCAGGCCGGGGCCGATCGCATCGAGGGCTGCCTGTTCGGCAACGGTGAGCGCACCGGCAACGTCGACCTGGTCGCACTCGGCATCAACCTGTTCACGCAGGGCATCGACCCGCAGATCGACTTCAGCGACCTCGACGAGATCCGCCGCACCGCCGAATACTGCAACCAGCTGAAGGTGCATGAGCGCAGCCCGTGGGCCGGCGACCTCGTCTACACCGCGTTCAGCGGATCGCACCAGGACGCCATCAAGAAGGGTTTCGAGGCGATGGATGCCGCGGCGGCCGAGCAGGGCATCCCCGTCGGGCAGCTCGAATGGGCGGTTCCCTACCTCCCGGTCGACCCTAAGGACCTGGGCCGCGGCTACGAGGCGGTCGTGCGCGTCAACTCGCAGTCCGGCAAGGGCGGTGTGGCCTACCTGCTGAAGGCGGATCACGCGCTCGATCTGCCGCGGCGCCTGCAGATCTAGTTCTCGGGCGTCGTGCAGGCCAAGACCGACGCCGAGGGTGGCGAGGTGACGAGCGAGCAGATCTGGGACATCTTCCAGGACGAGTACCTGCCCGCCCCGGCCGAT
>JAODAS010000127.1 GCA_025463555.1 Schumannella sp. | reverse complement strand
CAACGGCGTGTCCGGATCGATCCTCGACCGCTACCTCCACGCGCTCACCGAGCAGTCGGACGCGCGCGGCATGCGCATCATGCTGTTCACGGCGGCCGACCCCGACGACGAGATCCGCCAGTACGGCAGGCTCCGGGACGGCGCCGATGTCGACGCCTTCGTGCTGACCGCGACCCAGTACGACGACCCGCGTATCGAATGGCTCGCCCGCGAGCGCATTCCGTTCGTGGCGTTCGGGAGGCCATGGGGATCGGTACAGCTCGACGACCCGGCGCGCCTCTGGGTGGACGTCGACGGACGCGCCGGCGTGCGCGCAGCGACCGAGCACCTGATCGGACGGGGTCACCGCCGCATCGGCTACCTCGGCTGGCCGGCCGGCTCCGGAACCGGAGACGACCGCCGCCACGGGTGGGAAGAGGCGATGACCGCGGCCTTCGGGTCCGGCGCGGACCTCGCCGCACTCGCCACCGCGACGGAGGAGGCTGTGCCGACAGCCCGCGTCGCCATCGAGAATCTCCTGCGCGAAGGCAGCGACCTCGAGGCGCTGGTGTGCGCGTCCGACTCGCTCGCGCTCGGCGCGATGATGGCCGTCCGCGAGGCCGGCTTCCCCCACTTCCCGGTGATCGGCTTCGACAACACCCCCGTCGCGAAAGCGGTCGGCCTGTCGAGCGTCGACCAGCGCCTCGGAGAGGTCGCCGCGGGAACCCTCGAACTGCTGATGGGAGCGACCGGTCGTCGCGTGCTGCCGCATGGTAGTGCGGACGGCGACCCGCGCCACCGCCTCATCACCCCCCAGCTTGTCGTGCGCCGGTCGAGTCACCTGGAGCCCGTCGAGGAAGCCGGAGGCACCATGCCCGGCGATCACAATCGAGAGGAATCGAAATGAGCAAGAAGATCTGGGCGGTCGCGGCGGTATCCGTCGCCTCCGCTCTCGTTTTGGCCGGATGTGCAGGGGGTGGTGGCAGTGGCGAGGGTGGCTCCGACGACCTCACGATCCTGATCGGATCGAGTGGCGACGCCGAGACGCAGGCCGTGCAGGCGGCGGCCGACACCTGGGTGAAAGACAACAACGCCACCGTGAAGGTCGTCGCGGCCGACGACCTGAATCAGCAGCTGAGTCAGGGATTCGCCGGCGACAGTGCGCCCGACCTCTTCTACATGGGGTGGGACCAGTTCGCGAACTACGCCAGCAACGGGTACCTGGACGCCTATGCCGGCGACCTGTCGAACGCCGGCGACTTCTACGGCAACCTGAAGGACGCGTTCACCTACGACGGCACATTCACGTGCGCGCCGAAGGACTTCTCGACCCTGGGATTGATCATCAACACCGACAAGTGGGCGGCCGCCGGCATGACCGACGCGGACATCCCGACCGATTGGGACAGCCTCGAGGCAGCCGCCAAGAAGCTGACCACCGGCGACACGGTCGGCCTCTCGTTCGGGCTCGAGTACGCCCGCATCGGCGTGTTCATGAATCAGGCGGGCGGCACCGTCGTCGACGGCAACAAGGCCACGGCCGACAGCGCCGAGAACCTCGCCGGCCTGCAGTACGTGCAGAAGCTGCACGACGAGGGCGTGCTCAAGTGGCCGTCGGAGATCGACTCCGGATGGTCGGGTGAGGCACTCGGCAAGGGTGCGGCCGCGATGGTGATCGAGGGACCGTGGATCAAGGGCATCCAGGGCGACTTCCCCGACACGAAGTACCAGGCCTACGAACTGCCGGCGGGTCCGGGCGGCAAGTCGACCTTCACCTTCAGCAACTGCTGGGGCATCCCCGCCAACTCGGCGACCAAGGATTCCGCGGTGTCGCTGGTGGAGTACCTCACGAGCGACGACCAGCAGCTGGCCTTCTCGGACGCATTCGGCGTGATTCCGTCGACCCAGTCTGCGGCAGCGACCTACAGCGAGAAGTACCCCGAGAACGCCTCGTTCGTCGCGGGTGCCGACTACGCGGTGAGCCCGGTGAACTTCGCCGGCTCGGCGGATGTCGTGTCGGACTTCAATGCG
The DNA here is from genome assembly GCA_025463555.1 of Schumannella sp. GTDB lineage: Bacteria > Actinomycetota > Actinomycetes > Actinomycetales > Microbacteriaceae > JBDSKH01. Next base: position 3,064 of record JAODAS010000127.1, on the reverse strand, counting down.
CAGCTCGCGAGCCTCGCGGGTGGCGATGCGAAGTCGATGCTGGCCTCCTTCCAGGAGAACCTGCAGGCCGCGCTCGACGAGGCCAACGCCGGTTGATCTCGACACGCGGCTGAGCCGCTACTCGATCAGCGAACAACGAGGGAGACGCCGATGGCGAGAGGGATCCGGGGCGCAGAGGCCCGGTACGGGTGGCTGTTCACTGCGCCCGCGATCCTCATCATCGGCGTCTTCCTCGTGCTGCCGATATTCCTGGCGCTGTACGTCAGCTTCAGCAACTGGAACGGGCTCGGTTCGCCGCTGGGCAACTCGAGCATCATCGGCGGCGCCAACTACCAGAAGGTGCTGGTCGACGCGGGTCTGGCCCAGCGCGACTTCGGCACGTCCATCCGCAACACGCTGTACTACGTGCTCCTGGTCGTGCCGCTGCAGACGGCGCTCGCGATGTTCCTCGCGGTGCAGGTGAACCGGCGAATGCTGCGCGGGCGCGGCTTCTTCCGCACCGCCTTCTACTTCCCCTCGGTGACCAGCTCGGTCGCCATCACCACCGTCTTCATCTTCCTGTTCACCGCGAGTGGAGCGGTCAACACCGTGATCGGCTGGTTCGGCGCGAACGGCCCGAACTGGTTCCAGGACCCGGACGGCGTGCTCCACAAGATCCTGGGTGCCTTCGGCGTCGCGAAATCCGGTCCGATCGCGGGGGACGCGCCCCTCGGGCTCTCGTGGTGGGACTGGCTCTCGGGACCATCCGTGGCGATGTGCGTGCTCATCCTGCTGGCCATCTTCACCACGTCGGGCACGTTCATGCTGCTGTTCCTCGCCGCGCTGCAGAACGTCGGGGAGGAGATCGAGGAGGCCGCCAGCGTCGACGGCGCCGGTCCGGTGCGGCGCTTCTTCTCCGTGACGCTGCCGATGCTCAAGCCGACGGTGTTCACCGTGCTCACCCTCGGCCTCATCGGCACCTGGCAGGTGTTCGACCAGGTGTATCTCACCGGCGGAGGCGATCCGGGTAAGACCACCCTGACGCCGGCGTTCCTGGCATACCACGTGTCGTTCGAGAACCTGCACTGGGGCCAGGGCGCGGCGATCTCGTTCGTGCTCTTCCTCATCATCGTGGCGCTGACGTTGCTGCAGCGCTGGATCCTGCGGGACAAAGACCTCGGACGGGCAGGGGTTCGCCGCGAGCGCCGGGTGCTCGCCCGCTTCCGCCACGACGCCGCCGAGGCGAAGCGATGAGCGGCATCGACCGCAGCGGAGGTCAGCTGCTCGAGATCGGACTGGGCACCGAGCTCGAACGCGCCAACGCCGAGGGCCGCGCATCCCGTCCGCCGCGGCGCCGCATCCACCTCTCGCCCGGAGCGCGCACCAGCCTGATCGTCAGCTACCTCATCCTCATCGCGATCGCGCTGATCTACATCTACCCGTTCCTGCTGTCGATCGCGGGCAGTTTCAAGACGGACGACGACGCCAGCCAGAACCCGCTGTCGCTGCTGCCGCAGACCTGGAGCTTCGCCGCATACGAGCGGCTGTTCACCACCGTGCCGCTGCTGCAGTGGGCGGGCAACTCGGCGTTCATCACCGTCATCGTGACCACCTGCCGGGTGTTCTTCGATTCGCTCGCCGGTTACGCGCTGTCGCGGCTGAAGTTCCGCGGCCGGTCGGCGATCTTCGCCACGCTGATCGCCATCATGGCGGTGCCCAATGTGGTGCTACTGATTCCGCGCTTCCTCATCCTGAAAGAACTCGGTCTGTACAACAGCTACGCCGGCATGATCATCCCGATCATCATCGACGCGGCGGGCATCTTCATCATGAAGCAGTTCTTCGAGTCGATCCCGGTGTCGGTGGAGGAAGCAGCGCGCATCGACGGAGCCGGCGTGTTCCGCACCTTCTGGACGATCGTGCTGCCCATGGCCCGGCCCGCGCTCATCACGCTCTTCATCCTGAGCTTCCAGGGCTCGTGGAACGAGTTCGGGCATTTCCTGATCTCGCGGCAGGACGCGAACCTCGACACCCTGACGGTCGGAGTCGCGTCCCTCACATCGGGTCAGCTCGGCAGCGGAAACCAGTATCCGCTGAAGCTGGCTGCGGCGGTGCTGATGTCGATCCCTGTCGCCGTGCTGTTCTTCATCTTCCAGAAACGCATCATGTCGACCAGCGAGGGCGGCGAGAAGGGCTAGCGGGATGCGCGCTCAGTACGTCGGGCCGACCAGCCGGCGACGCGCGATCAGATACGCGATCGGCGGCAGCAGCAGCATCCACGCCATCGACGGGGCGGGTTCGTAGCCGCGGGCGCGAAGCTCTTTGCGGTCGCTGTCCGCGATCATCCATGCGGGCGCCAGCAGGACGATCGCCGCGACAGCTCCGATCACGATGAGCGTGGACGTGTTCGTCGCGGCGCCGCCGGCGTATCCGAGCGCGACGATCATGCCGACCGCGAACGGGTAGACGAAGGGGTAGGCAGAGAGGATGGAGACCCAGCGCGTCTTGGCCGGGCTGACACCGCGGCGAACGACCCGGGTGGATGCCGTGGCCGGGCCGGGTGCCGGTGCCGACGGGGGCAGGGGGGCGTCGGCGACGGGCCCCGGGCCGGCCGCCCTGGCGGGTTCGACGACCGGCGCGGGATCTGCGAAGAGCGGGATGGGGGCGAAGGTCTCGGGTGCGAGGGTCTCGGGTGCGAGGGTCTCGGGTGCGAGGGGCGCGGGTGCGAGGGGCGCGGATGCGGCGGGTGCGAAAGTCTCGGGTGCGAAGGTCTCGGGTGCGAAGGTCTCGGGTGCGAAGGTCTCGGGTACTACGGGCGCGGGTGCGGCGGGTGCGGGTGCGGCAGGTGCGGGCGCGAAAGTCTCGTGTGTCGCGGGCGCGACGGATGCAGGCTCGGCTGCCTCGGTCTGCCCGGCGTGCGTGCCCTCGGTCCAGGCGTCGCCATCCCACCAGCGGTACGTCGCCGCACCCGCCGGGTCGGGATACCAGCCGGGAGCGGGCGAGAGCAGCACGGAGAGCGACACGGATCCTCCTACGTAGCGACCATGAACGGCGCGTAGAGCGCCACGAAGAATGCGGTGAGCAC
>JAODAS010000105.1 GCA_025463555.1 Schumannella sp. | reverse complement strand
TCCGACTTCGCCGGCCGCGAAGTCGTGTACGTCCAGGCACCGATCCCGCCGCGCCTCAAGGGCAACCGCGGTGTCGGCTCCGCGCTGGCTGTTCTCGGCGCGCTGCTGTTCGCCGCCATCTACGCCGGGCTCGGCTACGTGCTCATCGCCGTGGGCCTCGCGGCCCCGGGTGCCACGTTCGCCGAGTTCATCCTGAGCCCCGAGTTCCTCATCCCGGTGCCGATCTTCCTGGTGGCCTCCCTGCTGCTGGTGCTGCTGGTGAACCGCGGCGGATGGGCGGCTCACGTCTTCGGGAGCCTGCTGGTGGGTCTCGCCGTCTACTTCGGCACAGCCGGCGTCGCGGCCCTGCTGTTCACGGTCTCGGGCAGCGATGTCCCGTCGTTCGGCAATCTGCTGTCTCAGCCGTTCATCATCATCGCGGCGCTCGTCGCCCGCGAGGTGTCGATCTGGATCGGCCTGGCGATCGCGGCCCGCGGTCGCCGCGTGAAGGCGCGCAACCTCGAGCTCGTCGACGAGTGGGAGCGCGAGCACGCCGACACCAAGGCGCAGTATGAGCGAGCAGGCACCGCGGCCTGAGCGACTGGTCGCCCTGTTCGTCACGGTGTTCTGGGCGGCGGTCGTCTTCGCGGTCGACGGTCTGCTGGCCGTGATCCTGGACCGGGACCCGATCCAGTCGGATGTCGGACCGTACTACTCGGTCTTCGCGTTCGTGATCGCGGGCCTGGTGCTCTGGATGCTGCTGAGCGGTACCAGCACGAGCCGGCATCCGGTGTGGGGCGCGGTGGGCGCCGTCGCGCTCGTGTACCTCTCATTCCTTCTCATCGCCGCGCTGTGGGCTCTTCCGCTCCTCGTGGAGCAGGCCCTCAGCCCCTTCGTGCTGACGGCTTCGGTGCTGGCGGGTGCGGCGGTCGTGGCGACGTGGGCCAGCATCCGGTCGCTGCGCTGGCGGCGGTCGCGGGGGTAGCGGCGGGAGGTCGCGGGCACGGAGTGCGGCCCCCGGCCGGGGGAGCCTTCGGCCGTATACCCCCTATTGCGGGACTAACGGCGTCTTAACCCGCGGGTTACTGTCAATCAAGTGCTGGGGGGCATCGGCGTGTCTGCCGTTTCGCGTCATGTACCCCGCATGGCTACCGTGCCTAGTTGATTGGAGAAGATCTTCGTGACGTCGCTCGCCGAGATCCTCATTCTGCGTGGAGCCGTGCCCATCGAGGCACTCGACCGGATGACCGGTGATCCCGCTCGGGATGAGCAGTGGATCAACGAACTCATCGACAACGAACAGGTGAGTCCCGGCCAGGTGGCGCAGGCGCGCGCCGTGTTCGCGAAGCTTCCCTTCATCGAACTGCTGGAGTACCCGGTCGACATCAACGCCGTCGCCCTGGTGCCCGCGGCGATGTGCCGCCGCCACGAGGTGCTGCCGGTCTACATGCTGGGCGACCAGCTGACGCTGGCCATGGTCGACCCGAACAACGTCTTCGCCCTCGACGACGTGCGCGCCACCACGGGCATGCGCGTGTCGGTCGTCGTCGCCGAGAAGAGCGACCTCGCCGCCGCGATCGACAGGTACCACCGTGTCGACGACGAGATGTCCAGCCTGACGCAGGTCTTCGAAGAGGAGACCGACTCGGCGGGCACCGACCTCGCCCCGTACGGCGGAGCACCGGATCCCGAGGATGACGCGCCCATCGTGCGCTTCGTCAACCTGCTGATCTCGCAGGCGATCCAGGATGGCGCGTCCGACATCCACATCGAGCCGGGCGAGCGTCAGCTCGCGGTCCGGTACCGCATCGACGGCGTACTGCATGAGATGCAGAACGCGCCCAAGAGCATCCAGAACGGTGTCATCAGCCGCCTGAAGATCATGAGCGAGATCGACATCGCCGAACGCCGCCGCCCGCAGGACGGCCGCATGTCGGTCGTGCACGGCGGCAAGCGCATCGACCTCCGTGTCGCGACGCTGCCGACGGTGCATGGCGAGAAGGTCGTCATGCGTATCCTCGACAGCTCGGCGACGACGCGGTCGATCAGCGACCTGCACATGCTCGAGCGCAACATGGCCGTCTACTCGCACTCGTACAGCAAGCCGCACGGGATGATCCTCGTCACCGGCCCGACCGGCTCGGGCAAGTCGACGACGCTGTACACCACCCTTCACGCGGTCGCGAAGCCCGAGATCAACGTCATCACCGTCGAGGACCCGGTCGAGTACCGGATGGCCGGCATCAACCAGGTGCAGGTGAACCCGAAGGCGGGGCTGACCTTCGCGAGCGCCCTGCGCTCGATCCTGCGATCCGACCCGGATGTGGTGCTGCTCGGTGAGATCCGTGACCGCGAGACCGCTCAGATCGCCATCGAGGCGTCGCTGACCGGCCACCTCGTTCTCTCGACCCTGCACACCAACGACGCGCCGAGCGCCGTGACCCGTCTCACCGAGATGGGCATCGAGCCCTTCCTGGTCGGGTCCGCTCTGGAGTCGGTGGTCGCCCAGCGTCTGGCCCGTCGCCTCTGCGACCGGTGCCGTGAGCCGTATGAGGTCGATCCGGCCCAGCTCGCCAAGCTCTCGTTCCCGGTCGACCAGTTCGGCACGGTGCTGCATCGTCCGGCAGGCTGCACGAACTGCAGCGGGACCGGATACCGCGGCCGCATCGCCCTGCACGAGGTCATGGCCGTCACCGAGGAGATCGAACGGCTCGCCGTCGCTCACGCCTCGAGTGCGGAGATCATGCGCGTCGCGATCGCCGAGGGAATGCTCACGCTCCGCCAGGACGGCTGGGCGAAGGTCGGCATGGGGCTGACATCAATCGAAGAAGTACTGCGCGTCGTCGCATAAGGGGGGAAGAGCATCATGGGGGAAGAGACACAGCAGAAGCCGGCCTGGGAGATCCCGGTCGTGGATGAGCGAGCGGACTTCGTGCCCGTGACGGCTCCCGCCGGCATGGCACCTCCGTCGGGCATGGCACCGCCGGCCGGGATGGCACCGCCGATGGCGGCGCCTCTGCCCGCTCCGACTCCTGCGCCGGCCCCGCCCGCCGCGGAGCAGCCTCCGGGCTACGCCGCACCGCTCGCGGCTCCGCTGCCTCCGGCCGCCGCAGCACCCCCGGTTCCCCTGGTCGCCCCCGCGGCGCCCGCCGAGCCGGTCACCCCGTCGATCCCGGGTCTGACGATGCCGGACGAGCTGATGGCGATGATCCCGAACACCGGCCCCGTGAACACGCCCGCCCCGGCACCCGCCGGCCCGGCCACGCTCGCGTCGATGCCCAACCCGCCGATGCCCAACCCCGCGATGCCCAACCCGGGTCCCGTCCCGGTTCCGCCGCAGTCGAACATCGACGCCGCTCCTCCGGCTGCTCCGCCGACCGCTGCTCCGCTGCTGGCCGCCGCTCCGGCGCCCGGTGCGACGGCGGCTCCGGCTCCCAGTCCGGCAGCCGAGCTCGCGATCGCGGAGGCCCCGATCGCCAACGGCGACGTCATCTCGGCGCTCGAGCAGGTGCTGTTCACCGGTGCCTCCGACCTTCACGTCACCGCCAACTCGATGCCGATGCTGCGCGTCGATGGCCGGCTGCGGCCCGTCCCGGGCGCCGCGATGTGGACCCAAGACGAGGTCATGATCGCGGTCCGCGCTCTGATGACCGAGGAGCAGCAGGAGACGTTCGACAAGAACCACGAACTCGACTTCGCGTACGCGCTGCCGGGCGGCACCCGTTTCCGCGTGAACTGCTACCAGCAGCGCGGTGCGACGGGTGCGGCGTTCCGCATCATCTCCACCAACATCCGTTCGCTCGAAGAGCTGGGACTGCCCGACATCGTGGCCCAGTTCGCCACCCTCCCGCGCGGTCTCGTCCTGGTGACGGGACCGACCGGTTCGGGCAAGTCGACGACCCTGGCGGCGCTGATCGACCTGGTGAACCGCACGCGGTACGACCACATCGTGACCGTCGAGGACCCGATCGAGTACGTCCACGCCAACAAGCGCTCGCTCATCAACCAGCGCGAGGTGGGCTCCGACACGCACAGCTTCAGCGCCGCCCTCAAGCACGTGCTGCGGCAGGACCCGGATGTGATCCTGGTCGGCGAGATGCGCGACCTCGAGACGATCTCGGTGGCCCTGACGGCGGCCGAGACCGGCCACCTGGTGTTCGCGACGTTGCACACGCAGGACGCGGCGCAGACCATCGACCGCATCATCGACGTCTACCCGTCGCATCAGCAGGACCAGATCCGCACCCAGCTCGCCGCGACGCTGCAGGGTGTGGTGTCGCAGACACTGGTTCCGCGCGCATCCGGTGCCGGCCGGGTGATCGCCACCGAGGTGCTGATCACCACGCCGGCCATCTCGAACCTGATCCGCGAGGGCAAGGCGCACCAGATCACGTCGAGCATGCAGGCGGGTCGTGCCCTGGGCATGCACACGATGGATCAGCACCTGGCCGACCTGGTCAACGAGGGCGAGATCTCCCGCGAGAACGCCTTCGAGAAGGCACACGACCCCGATTCGCTCGAGCGCCTCATCCGGCGCGAGAACCTGAGCGGCTCGGATCTGACCTTCGACCCCTCCGCATTCTCGGTTCCTGAAGAAGCAAGGAAGCACTGATCATGTCGATGGCCGTCAAGAACTTCGCATACACGAGCCGCAACGACTCGGGGAAGATCGTCAAGGGCAAGGTCGAGGCACCCAGCGAGGCCGCCGCCTTCACCAAGATCCGCGGGCTCGGCTTGCAGCCGGTCACCGTCGCGGAGGCGACCGCGGGCACCGGTCTCCAGATGGAGATCAAGATCCCCGGCTTCGAGAAGGGCGTCGACCTCAAGTCGCTCGCGATCATGAGCCGCCAGATGGCGACGATGATCAGCTCGGGCCTGTCGCTGCTGAAGGCGCTGTCGATCCTCAGCAACCAGACCGAGAACAAGAAGCTCGCCGGCATCCTGCAGCGCGTGACCGTGGATGTCGAGAGCGGTGGGTCGCTGTCCGACGCGTTCGCGAAGCATCCGGTCGACTTCCCGCCGCTGATGATCAACATGATCCGCGCGGGTGAGACGGGCGGCTTCCTCGAGAAGGCCATGGAGTCGCTCGCGGTCAACTACGAGAAGGAGTCCAAGCTCCGCTCGGCGATCAAGTCGGCGATGGCGTACCCCGTGATGGTGCTCATCATGTCGTTCGTCGCGGTGATCCTGATGCTGCTGTTCATCGTCCCGGTGTTCAAGAACATGTTCGAGGGTCTGGGCAGCAAACTGCCCGCGCCGACCCAGATGCTGGTCACGATCTCCGAGAACATGTGGTGGATCACACCGCTCCTCGCGATCACGATCATCGTCAGCAGCATCTGGTGGAACGCGAACAAGAACACGGATGCCGTGCGGCGCGTCGTCGACCCGCTGAAGCTGAAGATGCCGGTGTTCGGGCAGCTCGTCCGCAAGATCGCGATCGCCCGCTTCACCCGCAACTTCGCGAACATGATCTCGGGTGGCGTCCCCATCCTCACCGCGCTCAACGTGGTCGGTGAGACCTCGGGCAACTGGGTCATCGCGCAGGCGACGCAGCGCATCGCCGAGTCGGTGCGCACCGGTCAGTCGATCACCAAGCCGCTGTCGTCCGAGGCGGTCTTCCCGCCCATGGTCGTGCAGATGATGGCGGTCGGTGAGGACTCCGGCTCGCTGGACACCATGCTCATGAAGATCGCCGACTTCTACGACGACGAGGTGGAGCGCATGACCGACGCGCTCACGTCGCTCATCGAGCCGCTGCTGATCGCCTTCCTCGGCGTGGTGGTGGGTGGCATGATCATCGCCCTCTACCTGCCGATCTTCAACATCGCGACAGCCGTCAAATAGCGGTCATCGCACCCGACGCCCGAGGGGCGGTCCCGGCACGGGGGACCGTCCCTTCGGTGCGTCCGGGGTCCGTTCTTCCCGCGAACTGGGGTCACGATGTGGCCGAATCGCCCCCGTATGCGGGTAGCACGCGCGCATAGGCGGTCCATAGCTTCGAGGCACGCTCTACCCCAGACCCAACCACGTCTAGCGAATGGAACACCCATGAACCGCATCACATCGGCGCTTCAGCGCCGTATGACCCGAGCCGGCACCGAGCAGGGCTTCTCCCTCATCGAGCTCCTCGTCGTCGTCATCATCATCGGCATCCTCGCGGCGATCGCGATCCCGATCTACATCGGCGTGCAGGACAACGCGAAGGACTCGGCTGTGAAGTCGGACCTGACCAACGCCAAGCTCGCCGTCGTCGCCTATTACACGGACAAGGGCTCAGGTGCAGCGGCGCCGGTCTTGACCGCGCTCACCAGCTACGGCTACACGAAGAGCACCAACACGTCGACGCTCGCCTTCAAGGGCACGCCCACATCGTCGGCGTTCTGCATCGACGCCGTGGGCATCACCACGCACGTCTTCTCGGTCAGTGCTGCAAGTGGCGTCGTGAACACCGTCTGCCCGTAGCAGGAGGTCCGAAAGGGGGCCCGGTGGGGGCCCCCTTTCGCGTGCCACCCCCACGAGGGACTGTCCGCGCGCCCCGCTTCCTGCCTACCCTGCAGCCAGGCGGATGGGCCGGCGGGGGCCGGCGATCTCCACCGCCGAAGCTGGGGGGACGGGGGAACCCGTGCCTGTCTCCGGCATGCCTGAGCGGATGGGCGTCTCCCCGCGAATTGGGGTCATGACCAGGGGAAAAACCCCCCGTACGCGGTATTCACGGCCCCGATCCCCGTCCCTAGCTTTGACCTTGTCGGGTCGACGGCCTTTGGGGGGCGGCGTCCGATTCCACCAATTCACTTCTACGAATGGAAACCAACATGACCCGCATCAAGTCGGCGCTCGAGCGTCGTATGGCCGAGGGCAAGCGCGAAGAGGGCTTCTCCCTCATCGAGCTCCTGGTCGTCGTCATCATCATCGGCATCCTCGCCGCCATCGCCATCCCGATCTACATCGGTGTCCAGGACAACGCGAAGGACTCGGCTGTGAAGTCGGACCTGACCAACGCCAAGCTCGCCGTCATCGCGTACTACACCGACAAGGGCTCAGGCGCCGCGACTCCGGTTCTGTCGGCGCTCACCAGCTACGGCTACACCAAGAGCACCAACACCTCGACGCTCGCCTTCAAGGGCACGCCGACGTCGTCGGCGTTCTGCATCGACGCAGTGGGCATCACCACGCACGTGTTCTCGGTCGACGCCTCCGGCGGCGTCGTGAACACCGTCTGCCCGTAAGCAGGCTGCGCGGGTGGGGGTTCCGTTCGGAGCCCCCACCCGCTTTTCCCAGTCTCTGACCTGATATCTCGAAAGGCACGATCGTGACCTCCCGTCGTCCCGTCTCACGCCTGCGCACGTTGCTGCAGGGGGAAGAGGGAATCGGCCTTGTTGAGGTGATCGTCGCCCTGATGATCTTCTCGATCGTCTCTCTCGGTATGGCGTACTCGATCGCCTCGCTCACTCGCATGACCAAGGAGTCGACGCAGCGCGAGGTGGCGGCGAACCTCGCATCCGCCGAGATCGATCGTCTCCAGTCGATGCCCGACACGTTCGGCGTCTACTCGCAGATCACCCACCCCGTCGTGGATGGGGTCACCTATACGGTCGACACCAACGTCGGGTGGGTCTCCACCAGCGGCTCCACCGGCAACTGCGGTTCCGGTGGCGGCAACCTGCAGTACAAGGCCGTCAACGTCGAGGTGACCTGGCCGGGAATGTACCTGCTCAGCCCTGTGCGTGCGGACTCCGCACTCGGGCCGCGCACCCGCATCAACGACCCCAGCTACGCCACGATCCTCGTCTCGGTCGTGGGCGCCGACGGCACGGGCCGCTCGGCGGTCACGGTGCGCGTCACACCCGAGTCGGGTGGCGGCGGCTCCCCGATCACGGACACCATCGACCCGACCGATGTGGACGGCTGCACCTACATCCTCAAAGTGGCTCCCGGCAAGTACAAGATCGAGGTCGAGAAGGCCGGCTACATCGACTTCAACCAGGTCACCGTTCCCGCCTACACCCAGCAGGACATCGTCGCGGGCGCCACCTTCACCGCCGGGTTCCAGTACGACAACGCGGGCACGTTCGCGATGAAGTACGCCGCGACCTCGAACACCGCCGCTCCGGCGATCCCCTCCAACCTCGAGACCACCTACACCGGCGGTCTGAATCCGTACGTCACGACCACCCCGGTGCCGTCCCTGCAGATGCACCCGTACACGGGCGGCTACCAGGTGATCGCCGGTGATCCCGCGGTCTGCAAGAACACCGACCCGGGCAAGTGGACGGGTTCGGGTTCCGGTTCCGGCTCGCTGAGTGCGGGCATCCGTGCTCCAGCCGTGTCGACGCCTCCGGGAGGCTCGGCGACCCTGCCGGTGCCCATGGGCGTTCTTAACGTGAAGATCCCGAACACCGACAGTTACATCAGCGCGGTCCAGCAGACCGGCGCGGCGTCGGCCGGCAATCCCGGCTGCGTGACGGGCAAGACCTACACGTTCAGCACGAAGTACGTGAAGAACACGACGGTCCCGATCGCGCTGCCGTACGGCAAGTGGAAGATCTACACCGGGGCGAGCGTCGGCGCACTGACCACGCAGAACCTGACGCCGACGCTGACGGTCCTCGACGGCGTCGTGAGCGTCGTGCCGACCACCGGAGTGCTCAACACGGGCATCCTGGGCAACGGCAACGTCACCAGCGACATCGTCACGCTCGACCCGCGGGTGAAGAACCCGTGAGCGCCATGCGAAGGCTGGCGAAGCGGCTGCGCAGCGAACAGTCGGGGCTGTCGCTGGCCGAGCTCCTCGTGGCCATGATGCTCACGCTCTTGATCTTCGTGATGGTCACCGCCATGTTCATCCAGGTCGCGAAGCTGACGACCGCCGCGAATCAGACGAGAGACTCCAACGGCAACGCCTCGAACATCTCGAACGAGGTCACGTCGGTCGTGCGGGTCGCCACGAACCTGGCCAAGCTGAACAGCGCGACGCCGGATGTGGCGATCGTCGATGGCACCCGCAGCTCGCTCGTCGTCTACTCCCTGATCGACACCAGCGCCACCACGCCTGCTCCCGTGAAGGTCACCTTCACCCTCGACGCGACGGGCAAGGTGACCGAGACGCGGTGCACCGGCTCGCTGAACGGCGCGTACTACACGTTCGGCAGCTGCACCGCGACCTCGACCCGCACCATCGGAACCGGCGTGCTCGCACCCACCGGCACGACGGATCAGCTCTTCACCTACCGCGACGTGAACGATGTGCCGATCGTGATCGGCACCTCGAGCCTGACGGCCGCGCAGCGCGCGCTGGTCGCCTCCATCACCGTCACCGTGAGGACCCAGCCGGCGAACTCAGCGACCCGGCCGGTCATCATCAGCAACACCGTCGTGCTCCGCAACATCGGATTGGACACCGGAACATGAACTCCCTTCTCCGCCTGGCACGCACCCTGCGCCGCTCCGTGAGCTCCGTGAACTCCGACGAGCGCGGTCTCGCGCTGCCCGTGGTCATGGGCACGGGCCTCGTCATGCTGATGCTCGTCGCCACGGCGATGTCGGTCGCCACCAGCAGCCTGGTGAAGACGGGCAACGACGAGGACTGGAACGCCGCCCTCTCGGCCGCCTATGCAGGTGTCGAGGAGTACCAGAGCCGCCTCGCGAACGACGCCACCTACCAGCGTTACGGCAACCCGTCGGCGCCGTTCACGATCGCCGGTGGATCCGCGTCGACGGTGACACTGCCGAGTGGTGCGAACGTCAACCCCGCCTTCGACATCGGCACCGCCGGCACCTGGGCGAATGTCGCGTCGGCACCCGGTGCGCTCGCCAGCATCGCGTCGTTCCGGTACGAGATCGACAACAGCGACTACCAGGACAAGGGTGTGCTGCACCTTCGCTCGACGGGCCGCGTGGGGCAGGTCACCCGCAGCGTCGTGGCCGACCTCAAGCAGGAGGGCTTCATCGACTACCTGTACTTCACGAACTACGAGGTGCAGGATCCGGCCTACTCCGGCAGCACGACAGCTGTCGATCCGGTCACCGGCAAGAGCGTCTGCGAGCGCTACTCCTACGCGACGACCACGCGGCCGGCCGCATGCGGTGGCCCGCAGTTCGGCGCCATGGACACGTTCCACGGCCCGGTGCGCAGCAACGACGGCATGATCATCTGCGGTTCGACCTTCGAAGGTCCGGTCATCACGTCGAGCACCTCGGTGCCGATCTACACGAAGCCGTCCGGCTGCGGAGCCGCCGACTTCCAGGTAGGAACCGGCCCGACCTTCCAGCCGACCATCGACATGCCGCCGACGAACACGCAGATGAAGAAAGAGACCCGCAACGACCTGGTCTCTACCGACGTCCCGCGCCCGGGGTGCCTCTACACCGGCCCGACGGTCATCACGCTCATCAATGACGGCACCATGAACGTCATCTCGCCGTGGACCAAGAAGACCAACATCGCGGCGACCGTCGCCGGCGCCAGCAACCCGGCGCAGTGCGGGACGCCCGGTACCGGTGTCGGCCAGCTCGGCAGCCCCGGTGGTGCGACCATCCCGGTGCTCAACCTGAACCTGGTGTTCGTCGAGGGCGTCCCCGCGGACGGCAGTGCCGACGCGAACGCCCCCGCCGTCGGCGTCATCCCGCCGGGCATCACCTGCACGACGGGATCGAGCACGCGCCCGGCAGGCTGGACGTTCACGAACACGGCCACCTCGGCCGTCGTCGCCAAGTACCCGATGACCGGCGAGCGGACCCCCACCGGGGCCTCGACGCTCGTGCACTACGGCTGCCGCAACGGCGACATCTTCGTCAAGGGCACCCTGTCGGGTCAGACGACCCTGGCGGCCGAGAACTACATCTACGTGGTCGACGACCTGCTGTACAAGGACAAGCAGGCCGACATGCTCGGGCTGGTGGGTCAGAACGCGATCCTGGCGTACAACCCGCGCGACTCCTCGAACAACGCGCTGCTGCCCGGATCGAACCGCGAGATCGACGCCGCGCTGCTGTCGGTGGGCCACACCTTCCAGGTGCAGAACTTCGACGTCACGCCCGACCGCGGCATCCTGACCGTGTTCGGAGCCATCGCCCAGAAGTACCGCGGAACGGTGGCCACCACCTCGGGCGGCTCGATCGTGACCGGATACGCGAAGAACTACGAATACGACACCCGGTTCCGCAACACGGCCCCGCCGAAGTTCCTGACACCGGTGTCGACGACGTACGGCGTGACCCAGTACGCATCGGTCCCCGCCGCATACAAGCCGTCGGGAGCCACCGGACCATGACCGCGGGACTCGCACTGCTGCTCGTGTTCGCCGGACTGCTCGGGCTCGCGATCGGATCCTTCCTGAACGTGGTCGTGTACCGCGTTCCGGCGGGGAAGTCGCTGACGCCCGACTCGGCGTGCCCGAAGTGCGGCACTGCGATCCGCAAGCGGGACAACATCCCGGTGCTGTCCTGGCTGATGCTGCGCGGCCGGTGCCGCGGCTGCGCTCAGCCGATCTCGGCGCGCTACCCGCTGGTCGAGGGCTTCACCGCCGTCGCCTTCCTTCTCGTGACCGCGCGGTTCGGCGGCGCGCTGCTCGACGCGGCGTCGGTTCCGGATGCCGTGGCCGGCGCGCTCGAGCTGGTCGCCTTCCTGACGCTGACGGCGGTCTCGATCGCTCTGGCTCTCATCGACCTCGACACCCACACGCTGCCCAACGCGATCGTCCTGCCTGCTCTGCTCGCCGGCATCCTGCTGCTCGGCATCGCCGGCGGAGTCCGCGGCGACTGGGCGGCCATCGCTCAGGCCGCGATCGGCGGCGCTGGCCTGTTCGTCTTCTACCTGATCCTCGCGCTGGTCAAACCGGGCGGCATGGGCTTCGGCGATGTGAAGCTCGCCGCCGTGCTGGGCCTGTACCTCGGGTTCCTGGGCTGGGGCAATCTGCTGGTCGGCGCTTTCGCCGCCTTCCTCTTCGGCGGCCTCTTCGGCGTCGTGCTGATCCTGGCGCGTCGCGCCGGGCGCAAGAGCACGATCCCGTTCGGTCCCTGGATGATCCTGGGCGCCTGGTTGGGCGTTTTCGCGGGCGAGTTCCTCGCCAGCGGCTACTTCGACGCGGTGGGCGTCGTATGAATAAGGGAGAGTGAATAAAGATGACTCGAGTGGTGGGACTCGACATCGGCGACGGGGTGCTTCGCGCCGCCGAGGTGAAGGATCCCGCACGTGCACGGCCGACCGTGGTCAAGTACCACGAGGTGCCGATTCCGCACGGTGCGGTCAGCAAGGGTGAGGTGGTCGACCGCGATGCGGTCGTCGCCGGCATCCGGGCCCTGTGGTCGCAAGGCAAGTTCGGCACCAAGGACGTCGTGCTCGGGATGGGGAACCATCGCATCCTCGCGCGTGACCACGTGGTGCGGGCTCAGCCGATCGAACGCATCCGCGAGCAGCTGCCCTTCCAGGTGCAGGATCTGCTCCCGGTGCCCGTCAACGATGCGCTGCTGGACTTCTACCCGGTCTCGACCGAGCAGACAGATCAGGGACCCATGGTCCACGGCCTGCTCGTCGCGGCGATCCGGGAGGCGGTCCTCGGCAACGTGGAGGCGGCCGAGGCGGCCGGTCTGCATGTAGCGGAGGTCGATCTGATCCCGTTCGCGCTGACCCGTCTGCTGCTGGGTGCCCAGTCGGGCATGACAGCGCTGGTCGACATCGGCGCCTCCACCACGTACGTGGTGATGGCCGCCAACGGGGTACCGCATTTCATGCGCGTCATCCCGTCCGGCGGGCGTGACATCACGGATGCCGTGGTCGCGTCGCATGACATCCCATTCGGTGAGGCGGAGCGCATCAAGCGCGCCATCGGCATCCTGGGACGTCCGCTGTCGCCGGAGGCGCAGCCGATCGCCGCGACCATCGCGGCGGCGACGCACGAGCAGCTGATGAGCGTCCGCAACACGATCAGCTACTTCGCGACCGCCCGGCCGAACACGCCGGTGCAGCGCGTCGTGCTCAGCGGAGGCGGCGGCGATCTGCCCGGCATCCGCGAGGCCTTCGCAGAACTCACTCGTCTTCCCGTGACCGACGCCGACCCCGGTTCGCGTGTCACCGTCGCCAAGTCCGCTCGCGCGGACGGCGTCGGCTGGCGCGACTCGCTCTCGGTAGCGGTCGGGCTCGCCGTTGGGAGCACAGCATGACCATCGATATCCCCACCCGCGCGCCGGAGCAGCAGGCTCCGGAGGGGGGCCGCCGCGGCCTCAAGGGCGGACCTCAGATCAATTTCGGACGTTCGCGTTCCGCCGGCAAGCTCCTGCTCGAGGTCGGAGGACAACCTCGTGCCAACCTGCTGCCGCCGGAGATCATCCTCAAGCGCAAGCAGCTCAAGACCCGGCGCGCACTTCGCGTGGGTGTCTTCTTCGTGTTCGTCGCGACCGCGGCCGCATGTGTCGGCGTCTGGGCTCTGGCCTCGGTGTCGCAGGTGGCTCTCACGGTCGCCCAGGACCAGGAGGCCGCACTCGTCAAGCAGCAGCTGACCTACGGCGAGGTTCGCGACGTGCAGTCGACGATCGCGACCGTTCAGGCCGGCCAGCAGGTCGGATCCTCCACGGAGATCAACCTGAAGACGTACCTCGCCGAGCTGCAGAAGACTCTGCCGTCGGGTGTCGTGCTGACGACGGTGTCGATCGAGACGGGCAATCCGATGTCCGCCTACCCGCAATCGGATCTGCCGTTGCAGGGCGCGCGTGTCGGGTCGATCACCTTCTCTGCGACGAGCAAGACCCTGCCGACCATCCCGGACTGGCTGCGTGGGCTCGAGGGCCTTCGCGGGTTCGTCGATGCGACGCCGGGTTCTGTGAAGCTCGAGGACGGTGTCTACACGGCTCAGGTGCTGATGCACATCAACGCCGACGCCTTCTCGCAGCGATTCGACCCGGAGCACGTCGCCGCTGAGGCGGCCCGTGAGGCGGCCGAGGCGCTCTCCGACGGGACCATCAAGTCGATGACCCCGGCGAGCAGCACACCCGACGGGACCGGCGGCGCCACCGACGGATCCACGACCGACGAAGGAGGGCAGTGATCATGCAGCAGCACCGCATCATCAGCCTGGCGTCCATTCTGGCCATGCTCCTCATCCCGGTCATCGGGTGGTTCCTGGTCGCGCAGCCGCAGCTGGCAGCCGCCAGCCAGGCTGACGAGGCCAGGATCGACACCGAGGCCCAGATCGCCGCGAGCACGCAGGTCGTCAACCAGCTGAAGGCGGACAGCGCGAAGCTGCCCGAACTCAACGCCGACCTGAACGACCTGCGGACCTCCATCCCGGCAGACGCCGACGCCGACGGATACATCGACGGTCTCGACGCGCTGGCGAAGCTCGCTCACGTCCAGATCACCGGACTGACGGTCGCGGAGGCGATGCAGTACATCGCAGCCGTTCCGCCCGTCGACCCGAACGCGGTCGCACCGGATGCGAACGCCGCACCCGACCCGTCCGCGACGCCGACGCCCGCGCCGGTCGTCGAGACTCCCGGAATCATCACCAGCCCGTTGATCGACTCGAGCAATTTCGTGGCGATCCCGGTCACGGTGGAGGTCACCGGGACGGGAGCGCAGATCATGAAGTTCGTGCAGGGGCTGCAGTCCAGCCCGCGCCTCTTCCTCGTCACCTCACTGGGGACGACGGAGAGCGCCAGCTCGAGCGATCTGACGGCCAAGATCGGCGGTTTCATCTGGGCGATCCCGACCGGGGTCGAAGGCAAGCCCCGGCCCATCAGCACGACGGTCAAGCAGCTCGACCCGATCGTGCCCGCCACGCCGGATCCCACGTCCACCGCGACGCCGGATCCGACTCCGAGCGGTACCGCGGCGCCGTAACCCGGCTCGCGGCATCAACTCTCCGCCCCGGCGCAGCCCACCGCGCGCCGGGGCGGAGTCCTGTCGTGACGCCGTATTACGTGTACACTCGACCGGGTGTGTGCTGTGATTCGCACACCCAAATCCCTCGCTGAAAGACTCCGGTCGTTCGTGCGCGGGAAATAGGGCCGCATCCGGCCCCCACGGCATATCCACTCGAAGTCCCGGACTGATTCCAGGCCGGGGAGCGGATTGCGATGGAAGACCATCAATCCACTGTCACCGTGCAGTGAAAACAGGAAAGCAAACACCTTGCCCACAATCCAACAGCTGGTCCGCAAGGGCCGCACGCCGAAGGTCGTCAAGACCAAGGCACCCGCCCTCAAGGGCAACCCGCAGCAGCGCGGCGTGTGCACCCGCGTGTACACGACGACCCCGAAGAAGCCGAACTCGGCTCTGCGCAAGGTCGCCCGCGTCAAGCTCAGCAACGGCACCGAGGTCACCGCCTACATTCCCGGCGAGGGCCACAACCTGCAGGAGCACTCGATGGTGCTCGTGCGCGGCGGCCGTGTGAAAGACCTCCCGGGCGTGCGCTACAAGATCGTGCGCGGCGCCCTCGACACGCAGGCGGTCAAGAACCGCAAGCAGGCCCGTAGCCGTTACGGAGCGAAGGCGGACAAGAAGTAATGCCTCGTAAAGGACCCGCTCCCAAGCGCCCCGTCGTCGCCGATCCGGTGTACGCAGCGCCCATCGTGAGCCAGCTCGTGAACAAGATCCTCGTCGACGGCAAGAAGGGCATCGCCGAGCGCATCGTCTACGGCGCGCTCGAGGGTGTCGCCACCAAGTCCGGCACGGATGCCGTGCAGGTTCTCAAGAAGGCGCTCGACAACGTGCGCCCCACCCTCGAGGTCAAGAGCCGCCGCGTCGGCGGCTCGACCTACCAGGTCCCGGTCGAGGTCAAGCCGCACCGTGCGAACACTCTCGCGCTGCGCTGGCTGACCAGCTACGCCAAGTCGCGTCGTGAGAAGACGATGACAGAGCGGCTGACCAACGAGATCCTGGATGCCTCGAACGGCCTGGGTGCAGCGGTCAAGCGCCGCGAGGACACCCACAAGATGGCCGAGTCGAACAAGGCCTTCGCGCACTACCGCTGGTAACCCCATTCGCTGATCGAGTAGCGCGAAGCGCGTGTCGAGATCTGGTTTCGGCACGCGGCTTCGCCGCTACTCAACCAGCGTGATCAAAATCCGAGAAGTAAGGAACACCACCGTGGCACAGGACGTGCTCACCGACCTCACGAAGGTCCGCAACTTCGGCATCATGGCGCACATCGATGCCGGTAAGACCACTACCACCGAGCGCATCCTGTTCTACACGGGCATCACCCACAAGATCGGTGAGGTCCACGACGGCGCCGCGACGATGGACTGGATGGCGCAGGAGCAGGAGCGCGGCATCACCATCACCTCGGCCGCGACCACCTGCTTCTGGAACAACGTCCAGCTGAACATCATCGACACCCCCGGGCACGTCGACTTCACGGTCGAGGTGGAGCGCAACCTGCGCGTCCTCGATGGCGCCGTCGCCGTGTTCGACGGCAAAGAGGGTGTGGAGCCGCAGTCGGAGACGGTGTGGCGCCAGGCCGACAAGTACGACGTGCCGCGCATCTGCTTCGTCAACAAGATGGACAAGCTGGGCGCCGACTTCTACTACACGGTCGACACCATCATCAAGCGCCTCGGCGCCAAGCCGCTGGTCATGCAGCTGCCGATCGGTTCGGAGAGCAACTTCGAGGGTGTCGTCGACCTCGTCGAGATGCACGCGAAGACCTGGCGGGGCGACTCCAAGGGTGACGTCGAGATGGGCGCCAAGTACGCCATCGAAGAGATCCCTGCCGACCTGGTCGAGAAGGCCAACGAGTACCGTGCTCTGCTGATCGAGACCGTGGCCGAGGCAGACGATGATCTGCTGCAGCGCTACCTCGACGGCGACACCGACTTCTCGGTCGCCGAGATCAAGGCTGCCGTGCGCAAGCTGACGATCTCGTCGAGCCTGTACCCGGTGTTCTGCGGTTCCGCGTTCAAGAACCGTGGTGTGCAGCCGATGCTCGACGCCGTCGTGGACTACCTCCCGTCGCCGATCGACATGCCGGCCATCGAGGGTCACGACGTGCGCGACGAAGAGAAGATCATCGAGCGGCACGCCGACTCGAGCGAGCCCTTCTCGGCGCTGGCGTTCAAGATCATGACGCACCCCTTCTTCGGTCGTCTCACCTACATCCGCGTGTACTCGGGCAAGCTCGATTCCGGCGGACAGGTCATCAACTCGACGAAGGGCAAGAAGGAGCGCATCGGGAAGATCTTCCAGATGCACGCCAACAAAGAGAACCCCGTCGACTCCGTCACCGCCGGCCACATCTACGCGGTCATCGGCCTCAAGGACACCACCACCGGTGACACCCTGAGCGACAGCAACCACCAGGTCGTCCTCGAGTCGATGACGTTCCCGGCCCCGGTCATCGAGGTCGCGATCGAGCCGAAGACGAAGGCCGACCAAGAGAAGCTGGGTCTCGCGATCCAGAAGCTCGCCGAAGAGGATCCGACGTTCCGCACCGAGCAGAACCCCGAGACCGGCCAGACCATCATCAAGGGCATGGGCGAGCTCCACCTCGACATCCTGGTCGACCGCATGAAGCGGGAGTTCAACGTCGAGGCGAACGTGGGCAAGCCCCAGGTCGCGTACCGCGAGACGATCCGTCGCGCCGTGCAGAAGTACGACTACACCCACAAGAAGCAGACCGGTGGGTCGGGCCAGTTCGCCAAGGTGCAGATCACGATCGAGCCTCTCGAGGTCACCCCCGAGACGAACTACGAGTTCGTGAACGCCGTCACCGGTGGTCGCGTCCCTCGCGAGTACATCGGCTCGGTCGACCACGGCATCCAGGATGCGATGCAGGTGGGCGTGCTGGCGGGCTACCCGACGGTGGGCGTCAAGGCCACCCTCGTGGATGGCGCCTCGCACGACGTCGACTCCTCGGAGATGGCGTTCAAGATCGCCGGCTCGATGGCCTACAAAGAGGCCGCACGTCGCGCCGACCCCGTTCTGCTCGAGCCGCTGATGGCGGTCGAGGTGCGTACGCCCGAGGAGTACATGGGCGACGTCATCGGCGACCTCAACTCGCGGCGCGGTCAGATCCAGTCCATGGACGATGCGACCGGAGTCAAGGTCGTCACCGCCAAGGTCCCGCTGTCGGAGATGTTCGGATACGTCGGAGACCTCCGGTCGAAGACATCCGGACGCGCCGTGTACTCCATGACGTTCGACAGCTACTCGGAGGTTCCCAAGGCAGTCGCCGAGGAGATCGTCCAGAAGAGCAAGGGCGAGTAAACCCGCTCCGGTGGTCGAGTAGCCCGCAGGGCGTATCGAGACCACAAACCCCGTAAAGTAATCAAGGCAAAATTCAAGTCCTGAGGAGGACCAAGTGGCTAAGGCCAAGTTCGAGCGGACCAAGCCGCACGTCAACATCGGAACGATCGGTCACGGCGACCCCGGCAAGACCACGCTCCCCGCGGCGATCTCGACGGTGCTCGCCGACACGTACCCGAGCGCCGTCAACGTCCCGCGCGACTTCGCGTCGATCGACTCCGCTCCCGAAGAGCGTCAGCGTGGCATCACGATCAACATCTCGCATGTCGAGTACGAGACGCCGAAGCGCCACTACGCGCACGTCGACGCTCCCGGCCACGCCGACTACATCAAGAACATGATCACCGGTGCCGCCCAGATGGACGGCGCGATCCTGGTGGTCGCGGCGACCGACGGCCCGATGGCTCAGACGCGTGAGCACGTGCTGCTCGCCAAGCAGGTCGGCGTGCCGTACCTGCTGGTCGCCCTGAACAAGTCGGACATGGTCGACGACGAGGAGATCCTGGAGCTCGTCGAGCTCGAGGTCCGCGAGCTGCTCTCGGGCCAGGGCTTCGACGGCGACAACGCTCCCGTCGTGCGCGTCTCGGCGCTGAAGGCGCTCGAGGGCGACGAGAAGTGGACCCAGTCGGTCCTCGACCTCATGGAGGCCGTCGACGAGAACGTGCCCGACCCGGTGCGCGACCGCGACAAGCCCTTCCTGATGCCGATCGAGGACGTCTTCACGATCACCGGTCGTGGAACCGTCGTCACGGGCCGCGCCGAGCGCGGCACCCTTGGCATCAACTCCGAGGTCGAGATCGTCGGCATCCGCCCGACGCAGAAGACCACGGTCACGGGTATCGAGATGTTCCACAAGCAGCTCGACGAGGCCTGGGCCGGCGAGAACTGTGGTCTGCTCCTGCGCGGCACCAAGCGCGAGGATGTGGAGCGCGGCCAGGTCGTCGTCAAGCCGGGTTCGGTCACGCCGCACACCCAGTTCGAGGGCACCGCGTACATCCTGTCCAAGGATGAGGGTGGGCGTCACAACCCGTTCTACGCGAACTACCGTCCGCAGTTCTACTTCCGTACCACCGACGTCACCGGCGTCATCACGCTGCCCGAGGGCACCGAGATGGTCATGCCCGGCGACACGGTCGGCATGACGG
>JAODAS010000093.1 GCA_025463555.1 Schumannella sp. | reverse complement strand
GTCAGCGCCTTCGGCAACCGGGCGGGCTGCTTGGGTGCGACGAGATCGACGGCCGGGTCCGTCTCGAGCAGGCCCTCATCGACCAGGAAGCCGGTGAAACCGCGAATGGACGAGATCGTGCGGGCGATCGAGGATGCGGCGAGCGGCTGGGGGCGCTCGCGCAGACTCCGCACATAGGAAGCCAGCGCGACGGGCTCGAGTGCGGTGCCGGCATCGAGCAGCGCTCCGAGGTCGCGCCGGTAGGCGGCGACGGTGTTGGCCGAGCGTCCCTTCTCGATCGCGACGTGCCGGAGGTAGCGGTCGAGCTGCCTCGGCAGGTCAGCGCCGGCGGGCATCGGCTGCCAGGAGCGCGATGAGGAGAGCCGCGTTTCCGATCCGCCCGGCGAAGGCCGCCTCGAGCGCCTCCTCGAGCGGGACCCAGCGCAGCACGATCTCCGCCTCCTCGTCGGTGCGGGGGTGCGCCTGCGGCGCCGGGTGCAGGTCGCGCGCCTCGAAGAGTGTGACCTGCTCGTCGCTCTGACCCGGTGACGGGAAATAGACGAGCGGTTCGCTCCAGGTGTCGGCGACGAGGTCGGTCTCCTCCGCGAGTTCGCGCTTCGCCGCCGCCAAGGGGGCCTCGCCGTCGACATCGAGCAGGCCGGCCGGGATCTCCCACAGCCGCGCACGCACCGGGTGACGGTACTGATTGATCAGCAGCACCCGGCCGTCCTCGTCCATGGGGAGCACCGCGACTGCTCCGTGATGCGTCGAGTATTCCCGCACCATCGTGCCGCCGTGGAAGCTGGCGGTCTCGCGCTCGACGTCGAAGACCTTGCCCTCGAAAACGGTCGCCGCCTCGAGGATGGCGGCGGCATCCGGCACGTCCGCGAGAGGACCGCTCAGAAGATCGCGGGGCTCTGACACGGTCGTCAGACCTCGGCGTGCGCGGCGTGCTCCGGCTGTTCGGCGAGCGGCAGCGCATCCATCGTCTCGACCTCGAGGACGGCCCGCTCCCCCGGCTCGGCGACCTCGAACAGACGCGACGCCTCCTGACGTTCGCGAGCCGCCGCGACCAGGCCGCGGAACAGCGGATGCGGCCGGTTCGGGCGCGAGCGCAGTTCGGGGTGCGCCTGGGTGCCGACATAGAACGGGTGGATGTCGCGCGGCAGTTCGACGTACTCGACCAGCTCGCGACTCGGCGACAGCCCCGAGAAGACCATGCCTGCTTCGGCGATCTGTTCGCGGTAGTGGTTGTTCACCTCGTAGCGGTGACGGTGGCGCTCACTCGCGGTCGGGGCGTCGTAGAGCTCTTCGACGATGGAACCCGGCGCCAGAACAGCCTCGAACAGGCCGAGGCGCATGGTGCCGCCCATCTTGTGCTCTTTGATGATGTCGACCTGCTCCTCCATGGTCGCGATCACCGGGAACTCGGTGTCGGGATCGAACTCGGTCGAGCTCGCGCCCGTCAGTCCGGCCTCGTTGCGGGCGAACTCGATCACCATGCACTGCAATCCGAGGCACAGCCCCAGGACCGGAATGCGGTTCTCGCGGGCGAAATGCAGTGCCCCCAGCTTTCCCTCGATGCCGCGCACCCCGAAGCCGCCCGGCACGCAGATGCCGTCGACATCGGCGAGATGACGCGCGGCGCCTTCGGGCGTCTCGCACTCATCGGAGGGCACCCACCGGATGTCGATCTTGGTCTCCTGCGCGAAACCGCCGGCCTTCAGCGCCTCTGTCACCGAGAGGTAGGCGTCGGGCAGGTCGATGTACTTGCCGACCTGCGCGATGGGGACCTCGTGCTTCGGTTCGTGCACGGTCTTGAGCAGCTGCTGCCAGCCCTCCCAGTCGACCTCGTGCGCGTGGTCCAGCCCGAGTTGCTCGATGATGTACGCGTCGAGTCCCTGCTGATTCAGCATGGTCGGGATGTCGTAGATGCTGGGCACGTCGATCGCGTTCACGACGGCGCGTTCATCGACATCGCACATCAGGGCGATCTTGCGCTTGTTGGCTTCGGAGACGATCCGGTCGCTGCGCAGCACCAGGGCATCCGGCTGGATGCCGATGGAGCGGAGCGCGGCGACGGAGTGCTGGGTCGGCTTGGTCTTCTGCTCGCCGGAGGCGCCCATGTACGGCACCAGGCTCACGTGGACGAAGAAGACGTTGCGGCGGCCCAGTTCGTGGCGCACCTGGCGGGCCGATTCGATGAACGGCTGGCTTTCGATGTCGCCGACGGTGCCGCCGATCTCGGTGATGATCACGTCGGGAACGGGTCCGCCATCGGCCGGCGGCTGCGCCTGCAGGCGCATGCGGCGCTTGATCTCGTCGGTGATGTGCGGAATGACCTGCACCGTGTCGCCCAGGTATTCGCCGGCACGCTCCTTGGCGATGACCTTCGAATAGATCTGACCGGTGGTTACGTTGGCGGCCTGGTCGAGGTTGATGTCGAGGAAGCGCTCGTAGTGCCCGATGTCGAGGTCGGTCTCGGCGCCGTCATCGGTGACGAAGACCTCGCCGTGCTGGAACGGGTTCATCGTGCCCGGGTCGACGTTGAGGTACGGGTCGAGTTTCTGCATGACGACACGCAGCCCCCGCGCGGTGAGCAGATTGCCCAGACTCGCGGCCGTGAGGCCTTTACCGAGCGAGGAGACGACTCCCCCGGTGACGAAGATGTGCTTGGTAACGACAGATCCCGGATTGACCACCACGGGGTTTCAATCTATCGCACGCGGGTGACCTTCCGCTGGGACACTCCGTGTCCTAGCATTTCGGCAACCACCCGGAGGTGCCATGTACCCGCTGCCCCGGATCGTGGCCGTGCTTCTGCCCCTCCTCGTCGTCACGGGCTGTGCGGGCGGCTCGCCACCGCTACCCACGTCGACCGCTGCGACCGAACCGGCTGCTGCAGCGTTCGTCCCCGTTCCCGATCGCAACCTGGTCACCGTGTACGACGAGCCATTCGACGACAACAGCGGCGACTGGCTCGAACCCGGGTGGGACGCGAACGTGATCGCGGACGGAGACCTCTCGGTCACCGAAGGTGCCGGGAATTCGCACCGGGCGATGGGGAACGTGGCGCTCGCGCTCATGCCCCTCTACGAGGTGCAGGCGACGATGGACGTGCACGGCTCGGGGCTGGACGAGGTCGGCATCTACTGCCGCCTCGACCACGGTTTCACCGGCTTCTATCGTGTCGCGCTCGGAAGGTCGGGCGTGCGGATCACGAAGGGTGTTCCCGAGGACGACGTGCCGATCGATCTGTTCCGCGCGCCCGAACCCGCGGTCGGACCCGATCTGGACGCTGTGCTCGCGCTGGCGTGCTTCGCCGAGGACGACGGGTTCCACGTGGAGGCGTTTCTCGGCGGTGAGCTGATCGCGCAGGCCGTCGATACCGGCGAACCGCCGGAAGGCGGCGACGTGCGGGTCTCCTGGGCGAACACGCCACCCGGAGACGGCGAGGGCCCGTACGTGTTCGCGCTGCGTTCCCTGCTGTTGCAGACCCGCGCCTAGTCCTGCCAGCGGCCGTGCGCCGCCTCGAGCAGTTCCCGCGCGTGAGCGAGAGCCGACTCCGAGTCCGGGGAGCCGCTCAGCAGCCGCGCCATCTCTTGCGCCCGCTCGTCGGCGTGGACGAGGCGCACGCTGCTCGTCGTGACCGAGCCGTCACTGCCCTTCTCGACGACGAGATGGTTGTTCGAGAACGCGGCGACCTGTGCGAGGTGGGTGACCACGATGACCTGGGCACGCTGAGCGAGCTTCGCCAGCCGGCGACCGATCTCGGTCGCGCTGGCGCCGCCGACGCCGGCATCCACCTCATCGAAGACGAACGTCGGCACGGGATCTGTCGCCGCGAGCACCACCTCGATCGCAAGCATGACCCGCGACAGCTCACCCCCCGATGCACCCCGGGCGAGCGGGCGCGGTTCCGTTCCGGCATGGGGCTGCAGCAGGATCGCGACCTGGTCGCGCCCGGTCAGCGTGAGGTCCGCGGGGGTCACCGCGATGCTGAGCTTCGCGTCGGGCATCGCGAGAGCGGCGAGTTCGCCGGTGACCGCCGCCGAGAGCCGGTCGGCTGCGTCGGTACGGCGGGCGGTGAGCCGGTCGGCGAGCTCGTCGAGTTTGGCGCGATCGGCCGCGACCTCTGCCGCGAGCGTCTCGATGCGGTCCGCGTCGTTGTCGAGCTCGAGCAGCCGCGAGCTGCCGGATTCCAGGTAGTCGACGACGTCGTCGAGCGTCGGGCCGAAGCGGCGGATCAGCCCGGCGAGCTGCGCGCGTCGCTCCTGAAGCGTCTCGAGTT
>JAODAS010000078.1 GCA_025463555.1 Schumannella sp. | reverse complement strand
CGTTCGGCGTCCTGGGCGTCGATGCGACCCAGCGCTTCGATGTCGCGGCCGCCACCATCTCGACCGTCGCGGTGGTGCAGATCGTCGTCTACGCCGCGTTGCAGATCCCGGTGGGAGTGCTCGCCGACCGCATCGGGCCGCGCCGCCTGATCGTGATCGGGGCCGTCGCGATGGCCGCGGGACAGCTGATGCTCGCCTTCGCACCCGCGTTCGGCGTCGCACTAGGGGCGCGCATCCTGGTCGGGATCGGCGATGCGTTCACGTTCGTGTCGGTGATCCGGCTGCTGCCGAACTGGTTCGGCGGGCGCATCCTGCCCCAGCTGGCCCAATGGGTCGGGATGCTGGGGCAGCTCGGTCAGATCATCGCGACGGTGCCCTTCGCTCTGCTGGTGCACGCCGCCGGATGGCAGCCCGCGCTGCTCGTCGCCAGCGCGTTCTCGCTGCTGGGCGCGGCTGTCGCCCTCGCGCTGGTCCGTCCCGGCGAGCCGCCGCCCCTCACCAGCCCGGTCCCGACCGGAGGGGTCCTGCGCCAGCTCGGGTCGACGGTGCGTCGGCCCGGCACGCAACTGGCGTTCTGGGTGCACCTGGTCGGGGGAACCGCTCCGACCGTGATGGCGCTGATGTGGGGGTACCCGTTCCTGACGGCGGGGCTCGGCCTCGAGGTTCCGGCCGCAGCCGGGATCTTCTCGCTTCTCGTGGTGGGTACGGTGCTCGCCGGCCCGGTGATCGGCTGCCTGGTCGCGCGCTTCCCGCTTCGGCGCAGCAATCTCGTGCTCACCGTCGTCACGCTGATCGTCGCCCTGTGGGTGCTCGTTCTCGTCTGGCCGGGATCGCCGCCGCTGGGACTGGTGGCAGCGCTGTATCTCGCCATCGGGATGGGCGGACCGGGGTCGCTTGTCGCCTTCGACGTGGCCCGCACCTTCAACCCGAGTCACGCGCTCGGGTCGGCGTCCGGCTTCGTGAACACGGGCGGATTCCTGGGCGGGTTCCTCTCGGTCTTCGGGATGGGTGTCGTCATCGACGCGGTGCGCACCGCCGGCGGCGCGGGTGCCGGCCTCTACACGCTCGATGCGTTCCGGCTGGCATTCCTGGTGCCGGTGGGCGTGATCGCGGCGGGAGTCGTCGGGCTGCTGGTGGCTCGCCGGCGCACCCGGCGCCGGATGTACGAAGTCGAGGGAATACAGATAGCCCCGCTCTGGGTTGCACTCTTCAGATCACGGCGGGCCGCGCGCCCGCCGGCAGCGGAGGACTGAACGGCAGGAACGTCCTCCGGACTGTGCGATAATCAATGTTCAGGACCCGGTTTTGTCCCCGGAGCCGGCGCATTCGCCTTTCGATCCTTCGAGAGCGAGCGTCGCGAGGGACTTGACATGGGTCCTAGTAATGCCCAGAAGCGAAACTTGGCGACACCCGGAAGGGGTCAACATGCCCACCCGATCCACCACGAAGACGAGCGAAGCGGTCAAGGACGACCGCGCCACGTCCACGCGGAGCAAGACGGCCCCGGCCGCCACCGCGACCACCACCAAGACGGCGAGCAAGGCCGCCTCCAAGGCTCCCGCCACGAAAGCGCCCGCCACGAAGAAAGAGTCCCCGACGAGTACTGCAACCACCACCCCCGCAAAGTCGGCTGCGAAGGCCCCGGCCGCCGCAGCATCCGCCAAGACGGCCGCTGCCAAGACGGCCGCTGCCAAGGCGCCCGCCAAGGCCCCGGCGAAGAAGCCGGCCAGCAAGGCGGCCCCCGCAAAGGGCGCCGCGGTCGAGGGTGAGAACGACGACGAGATCGAGCTCGACGACGTCGACGTCGATGCCGCCGACCTCGAGGCCGACGCCGATGTCGTGGACGACGCGGTCGTGGACGACGACGACACGCCCGACGTGGTCGTCGCCGACGACAAGGACGCGCCGGCTGTGGTCGACCCCGACGCCGATGACAGCGATGACGACGAGGCCGAGGCCAAGGAAGAGGTGCCCACCGGCGCCATCCGCATCTCTGCAGCCGATGACGACGACGAGGTGCCGGTCTACTCGGCCGCCATCACGGGCGCGACCGCCGACCCGGTCAAGGACTATCTGAAGCAGATCGGAAAGGTCGCGCTTCTGAACGCGGCCGAAGAGGTCGAGCTCGCCATGCGCATCGAGGCCGGCCTGTTCGCCGAAGAGAAGCTCTCGCACATGTCCGACGCCGAGAAGCGCTCGCAGCTGGGCCGCGAGCTCGGATGGGTCGCCCGCGACGGCCAGCGCGCCAAGAGCCACCTGCTCGGGGCGAACCTGCGCCTCGTGGTGTCGCTCGCCAAGCGCTACACCGGCCGGGGCATGCAGTTCCTCGATCTCATCCAATAGGGCAACCTGGGCCTGATCCGCGCGGTCGAGAAGTTCGACTACACCAAGGGCTTCAAGTTCTCGACCTACGCCACCTGGTGGATCCGTCAGGCGATCACCCGCGCCATGGCCGACCAGGCCCGCACCATCCGCATCCCGGTGCACATGGTCGAGGTCATCAACAAGCTCGCCCGCGTGCAGCGCCAGATGCTGCAAGACCTCGGTCGCGAGCCCACGCCAGAAGAGCTGTCGCGCGAACTCGACATGACGCCCGAGAAGGTCATCGAGGTGCAGAAGTACGGCCGCGAGCCGATCTCGCTGCACACCCCGCTCGGCGAAGACGGCGACAGCGAGTTCGGCGACCTCATCGAGGACACCGAAGCGGTCGTCCCGGCCGACGCGGTCGGGTTCACGATGCTGCAGAAGCAGCTCGAGAGCCTGCTCGACTCCCTGTCGGAGCGCGAGGCGGGCGTGATCCGCATGCGCTTCGGCCTCGGCGACGGCATGCCCAAGACGCTCGACCAGATCGGTGACACGTTCGGGGTGACGCGTGAGCGCATCCGCCAGATCGAGTCGAAGACGATGGCCAAGCTGCGCCACCCGTCCCGGTCGCAGTCGCTGCGCGACTACCTCGAGTAAGCCCCGTGCGCACCGCGCTGGCCGTCCTCACCGGACGCGCCATCCGGGTGCTCGCGCGGCTGCGCGGCGGCGGATCGGCGTTCCCCGGTCGCGTCGCGCTGCTCATCGCGCCCGGATTCCTGCAACGTGCGGT
>JAODAS010000063.1 GCA_025463555.1 Schumannella sp. | reverse complement strand
TGCTCGGCGACCAGACCGCGGATGCCGCGTGCGCCGACGATCGTGCCGGAACCGTCCTTCTGATCCACAGCGAGTGACAGCGCGCTGGTGCGGGCGGCGAGCGCGTCCCGTTCCCGTTCAGAGGTGTGCAGGTCATCGCGCAGCACCTCGACCTCGGCCTGCAGCGCGCTCACCAGTGCGGCGGCCTCGTCGACCGCGCGGGCAAGGGTCTCGTCTTCGGCGATCGCGCCGTCGGCCCCCTCGAGCTGCAGCAGTTCGGCGCGTGCCTGCTCGCGTCGCTGCTCGGCCTGCTCGAGGGCGGTGCGCGAACGCTCCAGCTCTGCCTGGGTCGCGGCTCTGCGCGACTCCGCCGCGTTCACCTGCCCGGTGAGCCTGCCCTGTTCGAGGTCGTGCTGCGAGACCAGGGCGCTCTGCGCGCTGATCTCCTCGTCGAGAGAATCGAGGCTGCTCTTCGCGGTGGCGGTGGTGGCGGATGCCCGGCCGAGCGCCTCTTCTGCCTCACCGACGCCGGTGGCGAGGCGCTGCGCCTCCTCCCGCGCGTCCTCGACCATGCGCGGGGAGATCGTCGTCGTCATCCCGGGAAGCTCGGCCTGCTGGCCCAGTAACGCGAGACGCTGGTTGGCGAGCGTGTACAGCGAGCGCAGGTGGTCCTGCACCTGCTCCAGCCCGAATGCGATGCGACGTGCGTCGTCGACCGCGTCACCCGACATGGTCTGCTCGAGGCGGCCCTGCCGCAGCTTCGCCTGATCGAGCTGCTCCTGCAGCACCAGGCGCTCCGTCTTGCGTTCACTCTCGCTGCGGCCGACGGTGTCGATCGAGGAGCGCAGCTCGACGACCTCGTCCGCCAGCAGTCGGGCGCGCGCATCCCGCACGATCGCGGCGATCGTCTGGGCCTCGCGGGCGATCTCGGCCTGCTGGCCCAGCGGCTTGAGCTGCCGCCGGATCTCGCCGGCCAGGTCGCTCAGCCGGGTCAGGTTGGCCTGCATCGCCTCGAGCTTGCGCAGCGTCTTCTCTTTGCGGCGGCGGTGCTTCAGGATGCCGGCGGCCTCCTCGATGAACCCGCGTCGTTCTTCTGCCGTGGCGTGCAGCACCTGGTCCAGCTGCCCCTGCCCGACGATCACGTGCATCTCGCGCCCGAGGCCCGAGTCGGAGAGCAGTTCCTGCACATCGAGCAGACGGCACTGCTCGCCGTTGATCGCGTACTCGCTTCCCCCGTTGCGGAACAGGGTGCGCGAGATCGTGACCTCGCTGTATTCGATCGGCAGGGCGCCGTCGGCGTTGTCGATGGTGAGCAGCACCTCTGCGCGACCGAGCGGACCGCGGGTGGCGGTGCCGGCGAAGATGACGTCCTCCATCTTTCCGCCGCGGAGCGTCTTCGCACCCTGCTCGCCCATCACCCACGCGAGCGCATCGACGACGTTGGACTTGCCGGAGCCGTTCGGGCCGACGACGCACGTGACACCGGGTTCGAACGCGAATGTCGTGGGCTGGGCGAAGGACTTGAAACCTTTCAGGGTGAGGCTCTTCAAATACACCGAAGCCGCCCTCCTTCCAGGTCCGTCCGCCTTCTGCCAGCGATCTACGGTACCGGACGCGCTTTGACACCTGAGAACGGCAGACGATACCGTGAAGTCCTATCTCGACGGAGGATGTCTCATGCGCCGCGCCCGGCCCGTGCTCCTCGTCGTCCCGCTTCTCGCCCTCGTCCTGGCGGGATGCGTCGGCGATCCGAAGCCCGCCTCGACCCCGATCACGCCGGCGCAGGCGTGTGACGCCCTTCAGGACGCCGTCGGCGAGTTCTACGATGTCGCGAGCCCGGGATCGACGGTCGAGGAGCTGCCGAACTACGACCTTCCCGAATTCAGCGGCTTCCGCATCCCGACCCCCACCTGCGCGTTCCAGGTGCGCCCCGATCCGGCGGTCGTGCCCGGTGACGTCTTCACCATCGAGAGCTTCTACCTCGACTACAGCGAGGACATGACGGTCACCCTGCCCGAGCGGCTCGAAGCCGCCGGATACAAGCAGAAGGATCCGCACTTCAACACGTGGGCGATGTTCCGGCTGAACCGCTCGTACAGCGCCGCGATGATCGTGTACGCGCCGGACGACGGCCAGGCGTACAGCGACGCAGGACAGCATTTCCGCATCCTCGATCTGACTCTCAGCCAGAACTAGACGCGACAGCATGGTGTCGCCGGCGGAGTTCACGATCGAGGTGCTGCCCATCCCGCAGAGCCTCGACGGCCCCGATGCGGCGGACTTCCTGGCCACCGTCGATGTGCGCAACGCCGCCGAGGTGCACGGCTACGGCACCACCGACGTCGTGTACAGCGCCGCCGAGATCCTGCCGCGCTGGAAGGACGCGCACGAGCCCAAGGTGCTGTGGGGTGCACGGTCGGGTGGGCGCATCGTCGCTCGCGCACTGCTGGAGTGGGGTGTCGACAGCCTGGAGGCGTCGTGGGCGAGCATCCAGGTGCACCCCGATCACGTGGGTGCGGGCATCGGCGGTGCCCTGCACGCCGCGGTGGAATCGTTCGCCCGCGAGCGCGGTTTCGGGCGGATGCTCACCTACGCGGTGTCGCCCGACGGCCCCGGCGAGCGGCTCGTCCCGCCGACCGGCGCCGGTTCGGTGCCCGCCGGCAACCGGGAGGTGCGGTTCCTGCTCGACCGCGGCTGGCGGCTCGAGCAGGTCACGCGGGCCAGCCGCATCGCGCTGCCGATCGACGACGCCGAACTCGAGGCCCGCAGAGCGGGCGCCGCGGCCGCCGGCGACGGCGGCTACCGCGTCGTCACGTGGGCCGGAGCGACCCCCGAGCGGTGGCTGGAGGACCAGGCGATGCTGTTCACCCGCATGAGCACGGAGGAACCGACCGCCGGGCTCGAAGCGCCGGAGGACCCCTGGGATGCGCAGCGCGTCGCCGACTACGACGCTCTCAACCTCGAGTCGCCCTCCACGGTTATCACCGCGGCCGCCGCGCATGCCGGAACGGGGCATCTCGTCGCATTCACGCAGCTCTCCGTGCCGCACGACCTGACCCGGCCGGTCAGCCAGGAGGACACCCTGGTGCTGCGGGAGCATCGCGGCCACCGGCTGGGCATGCTGCTCAAGACACAGAACCTGATCGCGCTGCAGCGCGACTTCCGCGGTCACCCGAGCGTGCTGACCTGGAACGCCGAAGAGAACCGGGCCATGCTCGACGTCAACGAGGCGGTCGGGTTCGTGCCGATCGGCTATGAGGGCGCCTGGCGCAAAGACCTGTAGGGCAGCACGGCCGCGGCCCACCATCCGGACCCAGCCCGCGAACTCAGACGCGGACGGCGCGGATCCTCTGGCAGAACGCGCAGAAATGGCTGCCCCGGTTCATGAACGACTCGCGCACGATCGGCCGGCCGCATCGCGGGCACGGAAGCCCCGTCTGCCCGTATGCGTTGAGCGACTGCGAGAAGTACCCGGAGTTGCCGTTCACGTTGACGTACTGGTAGTCGAAGCTCGTGCCGCCCTCGGCGAGCGCCTTGCCGAGAACCAGCCGCACCTCGGCGAGCAGGGTGAGCGCTCGCGGTCGGCTTAGCGAACGCGTCGGCTGGTCATAGTGCACACGCGCCGCCCAGAGGGCCTCGTCGGCGTAGATGTTGCCGATGCCGCTGACGAGCGTCTGGTCGAGGAGGGCGCGCTTGATCGTCGTGTCCTTCCTGGCGAGAGCGGCGAGAAACCGGCGGTCGTCGAACAACGGGTCCATCGGGTCCCGAGCGATGTGCGCCACCTGACTCGGGATGCTCTGGCCGGGCTGATCGGATGCGGGCACGAGTTCGTCGATCGCCATCGACCCGAAGATGCGCTGGTCCACGAAATCGATCCGCAGCGGACGCTGCTGGGGATGCGTGACATCGATCGTGATGCGCGTCAGCCGGTCGATCGGTGCGTCGCGCTCGCGCAACAGCACCTGTCCGCTCATGCCGAGGTGCACGACCAGTGCGGCGTCGTCGCCGGAGAGCGGAAGCCACATGAACTTGCCGCGGCGCTGCGGCTCGTCGAACGCCGCTCCGGTGAGCCGCGCGACGAAGTCCTCGGGCGGGCCTGCGTGCCGGCGCAACGAGCGCGGCTCCAGCACGACCACGCGGTCGACGCGGGCACCCGTCGCGACAGGCGCGAGGCCGGCGCGCACGACCTCGACTTCGGGCAGTTCGGGCATCGGAGGGGCCTCAGCGCTTGGGGCGCTGCAGGATCGCCCACGCCGACAGCGCCGCCGCCATCTCGGCCTGCTTCTTGCTCGTGCCGTCGCCCTCGGCGACCGGGGTGCCGCTGAGCAGCACCGTCGCATGGAAGCGCTTCGAGTGATCCGGGCCGCTGTCGGTCACCGCGTACTGGGGCAGTCCTTTGCCCAGCCGGGTGGACATCTCTTGCAGGCTGGTCTTCGGGTCCATGGATGCGCCGAACCGGTCCGGATCGGCCAGCAACGGTGCGATCAGCCGCAGCACCATCGCCGTGGCGGCGTCCGCGCCCTCGGAGAGGTAGGCCGCCCCGATCAGAGCCTCCACGGCATCCGCCAGAATCGACGCCTTCTCACGGCCCCCGGTGAGTTCCTCGCCCCGGCCGAGCAGCAGATGGGTGCCGAGGCCGATGTGCACGGCGATCTCGGCCAGCGCCACCGACGACACGAGGCTGGCCCGCCGCTTCGCGAGCTCCCCCTCGTCGAGGTCGGGATTCTCGCGGTAGAGCATGACGGTGACCGCCTGCCCGAGGATCGAGTCCCCCAGGAACTCGAGGCGCTCGTTGTGCTTCAGACCCCCGTGCTCGTACGCGTACGAGCGGTGGGTCAGCGCAAGCTGAAGAAGCTCCGGGTCGATGACGACCCCGAGGGCTTCACTCAACTGGGCGCGTTCGTCCGGCACGAATGCGTCGTCCGAAGGACGAGCCATGAGGGCTATACGTCGGCGACCTTACGGCCCTTGTACTCCATGTACAGGGGCGTGCCGGCCGAGTCCTCGACCACCTTGGCGCGGTGCGGCAGCGAGTAGACGGTCTTGCCGTTCTCGATGGTCTTGACGAGCTGCACGGGCGTCGCCTTCCACTGCGAGCGGCGAGCGTGCGTGTTCGAGCGCGACTGCTTGCGCTTGGGAACGGCCATGGTGATCTCTATTCGTTAGGAAGTACTGACTCGGAGTCCGGGGTGAAGCCTTCGAGCGCTGCCCACCGGGGGTCCAGCACCTCGCGCGGGGACCGCTCCGGATTGTCCGCCAGTTTCTCGCCCGTCTCCGGGTCGAGTCCTGGGCAATCCGGTCGGCAGACCGGCTGGAACGGCAGTGCCAGCACTACCGCATCCCGCACGACGGGTTCGAGATCCACGTGATCATCTCGAACCGCGAAGTCGAAAGCTTCGTCTGCAGAATACGCGAAAAGCTCCTGGAATTCGACCTGGACCGGGATGCTGACCGGGTCGAGGCAGCGCACGCACTCGCCGGTGGCCACCGTGTCGACCTCGGCCGAGACCAGGATGCCCTCGTGCAGACCCTCGAGCCGCACGTCGAGCGACACGTTCGTGCCCTCTTTGACGGTCGCCGCGCCCGCGCCGAACTGCTCGGGAGCGGGCACCTCGATGGTGCGCTCGCGCATCTCACCGGGACGGTGCACGAGGTCGCGGACGTTGAGGTCCAGGGGGTTGGTTGCAGCAGGCACGAGGATCGAGTGTACGCGCCGCTACCAGGTCACGCTGATCGGGATGCCGTCGAGGCTGAGCGCCGCACCGTCGCCCGGGTGCACGAAGAGTTGGCCGCCCGTTCGTACGGCGATGAGGTCGGTCTTGCCGTCCCCGGTCACGTCCCCGCTGCCGGCGATCGCGGTCACGTCCGTCCATCCGGAAGCGATCACCGTACCTGCCGGGTCGAGCAGCGTGCCCGTGCCGTTGCCCCGATAGAGCTTCACGGTGCCGTCGGCCGCGACCGCGATGACATCCGCCTTGCCGTCGCCGTCGAAGTCGCCCGCCGAGGCCACCAGCCGTGCCGAGGCGAACCCCGCGCCGAACACCGTGCGCGTTCCCTTCCATCCCCCCGCACCGTTGCCCCTGTAGAGCACGAGGCGCCCGTCGGACCGCACCGCGAGCAGGTCGGGGAGGCCGTCACCGGAGAAGTCTCCCGGCGAGAACACGGACTTCAGGGTCTGCCAGCCGGTGCCGACCTGCTTGCGCGATGGAAGCCATCGACCGGCGCCGTTGCCGCGGTACAGGTACATGCGCCCGTCGGTCGCGATCGCGAACACGTCGGCGAAATGGTCGCCCGAGAAGTCGCCGGCCGGAATCACCCTCCGGAACTGCGCCCAGCCCGTCCCGATCCGGGTTCCGGCCGGATCGAGGAACGCGCCCGCGCCGTCGCCGCTGTACAGCTTCAGCACCCCGTCCGTGCGTACGGCCATCACGTCGGCGAAGCCGTCGCCGTCGAAGTCGCCGGGCGCGAGCACCGACCGCGGAGGCGTCGGGCGGAAGTGGATGAAATGGTCGACTGCCGAGGCGGAGATCACGCGGTGCCGCAGCCACATCCGGTTCGACGAGGTGCCTGCCCAGACATTCGACTCGGAGAGAACGATGGTTCCGTCGGTGTTGACCTGCTCGACGTAGGCGACGTGGTTGTTGTCCCACTGCGCCACCGCACCGACGGCGGCCACCCGGTCGACGGTGTAGCCCCTGCTCGCGGCCTGCGTATCCCAGACGGACGCGCTTCCCAGGCCGCGCACCTGGGTCTCGGTGAAGCCGCCGGTCCGCATCAGCCGCCATGCGACGTAGTTGGTGCAGTTCGCCCCGTCCACGGTTCCGCCGTTGCTGGGGTAGCCCGCGTTCGTGTTCCAGCGGGCGGCGGCCCAGCCGGTCGGGTCGGGGCACGCCGCGTTGGAGCAGGCGGGAACGACCGCGGCGGTCGCCGATGCCGTGGGCAGACCGGCCACGAGGGCGCCCGCGACGACGACAGCCGCGAGGGCTGCGGCGAGGCGAGAACGAGTTCGGTCCACGCCCGAGGGTGCCTCCGGGTGGAACGCTCGGGCCAGCCCCCGTTCGGGGCGGGTCGCCCGGCTACACGGCCTCCACCACGGTGAACGCCTCGTCGTAGATCGCGAGCGCCTTCTTCACGACCGCATCGCTCACCGTGCAGGGTGGCACCACGTGGATCCGGTTGTCGGCGACGAACGGCAGCAGCCCGCGCTTCATGAGCTCGCCCTTGAGGATGCCGACGGTGGCGGCGGCGACGGGTTCGCGCGTCGCCGCATCCTGAACCAGATCGAGCGCCCAGAAGACGCCCAGCCCGCGCACCTCGCCGATCATGGGGTGCTTGGCCGCCAGCTCGTGCAGGCCAGGCCCCAGCACCTTCTCGCCGATGCGGGCGGCGTTCTGCACGATCTTCTCCTCCTCCATCGCGTCGATCGAGGCAACGATGGAGGCCATCGCGAGCGGATGCCCGGAGTAGGTGAGGCCGCCGGGGAACACCTGGTCCTCGAACACGTTCGCGATGGACTCGGAGATGATCACGCCACCCGTGGGCACGTAGCCCGAGTTGACGCCCTTGGCGAAGGTGATCAGATCGGGGACCACCGCATCCGGGTTCACCGTCGTGTTCTGGTGCGCGAACCAGTCGCCGGTGCGGCCGAAGCCCGACATCACCTCGTCGATGATGAGCAGGATGCCGTACTTGTCCGCGAGTTCCCGAACGCCGCCGAGGTAGCCGGGCGGCGGCACCAGCACGCCGGCCGTACCCGGCACGCCTTCGATCAGAATCGCCGCGATCGACGCGGGGCCCTCGACCTGGATGATGCGCTCCAGGTGGTGCAGGGCGCGCTCGCTCTCCTGCCCGGGGGAATCGGACCAGAACTCCGAGCGGTAGGCGAACGGCCCGAAGAAGTGCACGTGCCCCCGCGCGAACTCGTTGGGAACGCGGCGCCAGTCCCCCGTTGCGACGACAGCGGCACCGGTGTTGCCGTGGTAGCTGCGGTACTGGGTGAGGATCTTGTCGCGCCCGGTCGTGATGCGCGCCATGCGCATGGCGTTCTCGTTGGCATCCGCACCGCCGTTGGTGAAGAAGACCTTGCCGAAATGGCCGCCCGCCTTCGCGAGGATGCGTTTGGCCGCCTCACCGCGCGCCAGGTTCGCGTGTGCGGGGGCGACCGTCGGCAGCAGCGCCGCCTGATCGCGGATCGCCTTCACGACCTTCGGGTGGCCGTGCCCGATGTTGATGTTCACCAGCTGGCTGGAGAAGTCGAGGTAGCGGGTGCCCTCCTCGTCCCAGACCTCGACGCCCTCGGCGCCGGCGATGACGAACGGGTTCAGCGATCCCTGCGCTGACCAGGAGTGGAAGACGTGTGCTCTGTCGAGCTCGTAGGCGAGCGAATCGCTCATGGGTATCGGTGCTTTCGTGTTGGTGCCGGTCGAGTAGCCCGAAGGGCGTGTCGAGACCGGTTGGTGGGTCTCGACACGCCGCTTCGCGGCTACTCGACCAGCGGGTTGGCTACTGGCCGCCCTCGGTGAGGGTCACGTCGATCGGCGTGTACTCGCCGTCGACCGTCACGCCCTCGGCCTTGAGCTCGTCGAGCGCCTTCTGGATGTACTCGTTCGAGAACGCGGTATCCGCCGGCTCGGCGGTGATCAACGGCAGGCCGTCCTGGTTGACGGCCGAGAGCGCGCCCTTGATCGTCTTGTCCCAGGCCTTCTGGTCGATGAGCCCGAAGGGGCTCCCGTCCCAGATCAGCTTGTTGACCTCGTTCATCTGCCACTCCTGGTGGACCGGCCCGACGGGGAACGCGGCCTCGGCGTTGGAGGCGATGTCGTAGACGGTCGCCGCAGCAGCCTTCGGGTCGTCGCGCGCGTCGATCCAGCCCTTCGTGATGGCCTTCAGGAAGCGCACGGCGGCGTCCGCGTAGGCGGGGTCGTCGAGGCGGGCCGTGTCGGCCCAGATCGCGTCCTGCAGCATGGCGCCCTCCGTGTCCTCGTACGAGACCACGTCGAAGTCGCTGGGCTGGTAGAGCTCACCGGTGTCGGGATTCACGACCTCGAGGATCTGCGCCCACTCGTTGTAGGTCATCGCCTGTGCGGCGTCGACGTCGTGATCGAGCAGGGCGTTCATGCTGAAGTCCTGCGTCGTGATCTTCACCGTCGAGGCGTCGAGACCCTCGGCCGCCATCGCGGCGAAGATCTCCCACTCGTTGCCGAAGCCCCACGAGCCGATTCGCTTGTTCTCGAAGTCGGCCGGTGACGTGATGCCGTCGCCCTTGTACGACACCTGGAGGGTGCCGGACTTGTGGTACACCTGCGCGATGTCGGTCAGCTCGGCGCCGGTGGCCTCGAGGGTGCCGAGCACCTTCGGGACCCACGCGATGGCGAAGTCGACGTCTCCCGCGACGAGGGCGTCCTGCGGCACGATGTCGCCGCCGGACGGGATGATCTCGACGTTGTCGAAGCCCTCGTCCTTGAAGTAGCCGTTCTCCTGGGCGAGGTAGTACCCGGCGAACTGGGCCTGCGGCAACCACTGCAGCTGCAGCTTGATCGACGTGATCGGGGTGAAGTCCTCGCCTCCCGTCGTGGGAGCCGGGGAGGAGCACGCGGCGAGCGCGATGGAGGCAGTGACGGCGACGGCTCCGAGGAGGCCGCGCCTGATGCTGTGTCTCATGCTGTTCCTTTCTTCGGTGGTGCTGGGGGGTGCCGGTCAGACCGGCGTGCGCCTCGTCACGAGTCGCTCGAGAAGCGATGTGACGAGGAAGAAGACGAGTCCGATGGCGATGCCGCCGAACACGTACGCCCAGGCGAGCGATGCACGCCCGGACTTCGCGTATGTCGCGATCGCGGTGCCGATGCCGTCGCTGGGACCGCCGAAGTACTCGGCGACCAGCGCGGAGATGACGGCGAGGGACGCCGCGATGCGCAGACCCGTCATCAGATAGGGCAGGGCGGTCGGCAGCGTGAGCACCCGGAAGGTCTGGATGCCGCTCGCGCCGGACGCGCGCAGCAGGTCGCGGTGCACGGGCCGGGTCTGCCGCAACCCGCGCAGCACGTTCACGAACACCGGGACGAATGATGCGATGGCGGCGACGGCGACACGGCCGAACTGACTGGATGCGCCGAACCCGGTGTTCAAGATGGGTGTCACGGCGACGATCGGGACCACGGCGATCGCCGCCACGAGGGGCGCGAGCATCCCGTCGATCGGCCGCGCGGCGGCCGCGAGACCGGAGAGCACGAGGGCGACGATCGAGCCGATCAGCAGTCCGAGCAGGGCGTTGGTCGCCGTGATCATCAGGTCCTCGACGATGATGTCGTTGTGCAGGCCGAGATCGGTGCCGATGGCGAGAGGGCTCGGCAGCGCCCGCGGCGCGGCGTGCAGCACATCCACCACCAGCAGCCAGAGCGCGACGATGATCACGCCGACGGCGATCGGAGCGGCGAAACGCACCCAGGCAGGCGCCGTGGTCCTCATCGCTCGTTCGCCCTCTCCACCGGGGTGCCGTGCAGTGCCTCGCGCACCGCCGTCACCTTGGCGAAATAGTCCTTCGACTCGCGCAGCGACTCCCCGCGCCGGTCGCCGAATCCGGTCGCGATGATCTCGGTGATCCGCCCCGGCCGGGGACTCATCACGACGACCCGGTCCGCCAGGAACACCGCTTCCGGGATC
Source organism: Schumannella sp. (assembly GCA_025463555.1). Lineage (GTDB taxonomy): Bacteria > Actinomycetota > Actinomycetes > Actinomycetales > Microbacteriaceae > JBDSKH01. The sequence continues at coordinate 13,301 of JAODAS010000063.1, read as the reverse complement.
GAGTGGGTCACGAACACGACGGCGGCACCCGTCTCCGCCGCGATACGCGCGAGCTCGGTCTGCAGGTACTCGCGCGTCATCTCGTCGAGCGCGCCGAACGGCTCATCCATGAGCAGCAGGCGGGGGTGCTCCGCGAATGCGCGCGCGATGGCGACGCGCTGCTGCATGCCGCCCGAGAGCTGGTCGGGATAGCGGTCGACGAATTCCGTGAGACCGACGAGCTCGGCGAGCTCGGCCACGCGGGCCGTGCGGGCGGCGCCGGCGATGCCGTGCAGTTCGAGCGGCAGCGCGATGTTGCCGGCGACCGTGCGCCACGGCAGCAGTCCCGCCTGCTGGAACGCGATCCCGTACTCCTGGTCGATGCGCGCCCTCGCGGGCGTCTTGCCGAACACCTCGATGGATCCGGTCGTCGCCTCGTCGAGATCCGCGATGAGGCGCATGAGTGTCGACTTGCCGCAGCCGGAGGGGCCGATGAGCGCGACGAACTCGCCCTCCGCGACCTCGAGGTCGACGCCGGTGAGCGCGATGACGTCTCCGCCCTTGGTGCCGAACGTCTTGCCGACACCGGTTGCCTTGACGGCCAGGTCACTCACGTGGCTTCTCCTCGTCGGTAGTTGGCGAGCACGAGCCCCAGGATCGCGACCGATCCGGCGGCGACCAGTCCCATCGCGATCGATCCGAAGGTGGGGCCCCAGGGTGCGGACGGGTCGCTCGATCCCTGGCCCGCCAACTGGATGAGCATGCGGCCGATGCCGCCGCGCATCCCGATCGACACCTCGGCGACGACGGCTCCGACGACGGCGTTCGCCGCGGCGAGGCGGAGCGCGGGGAGCAGGTACGGCACGGCGGCGGGCAGCCGCAGGCGCAGCAGCGTCGGGCCGTATCCGGCGGCGTAGGAGCGCATGAGGTCGAGGTGGATGCGGTCGGGCGCGGCGAGTCCGCGCAGCGCGCCGACGGCGACGGGGAAGAACGCCAGGTACGAGGCGATGATCGCGACCGACAGCCACTGCGGCCACGGCGGTCCCCCGCGTGCGATCTGGGTTCCGAGGGCGTTCACCACGGGGGCGAACGCGATCAGCGGCACGGTCTGGCTGACCACGATCCAGGGCAGCAGACCCCATTCGGCCAGACGCCAGCGCTGCATGACGATGCCCAGCAGCATCCCGACCAGCACGCCGAGAAGCCAGCCGATGGCGGCGATCCCGAGGGTCAGGCCGGCCGCCCCGATCACGGTCGTGAGAAGGGGCGGGGTGTCGCCACCACTCGTCGGCTGGAAGAGCCGCGAGAACATCTCCCAGATGTGCGGCATCGCGCGGTCGTTCGTGCGCGGAAGCAGCATCAGCCCGGAACCCGTCTCGCCGGCCGTCGCGCCGACGACGAACCCCTCCGCCGGGCCGAGGAACTTGTAGACCTCCCAGAGCACGCCGACTGCCAGCACTCCGAGAACGCCCCAGCCGACCATCCGCCACCGCTGTTCAGACGTTCGCCGGCCCGCGGTGCGGCGCACCCGGGTCGCGGGAGCGGTGTCGGTAGCGGTCATCCGGTCAGGCCTTCGCCGTCAGGTGATCGCTGAGGGCCGGGATGACGGTCTCGCCGTACTGGCGCAGGGTCTCTTCTTTGTTGTCGTGCTGGAGGTAGCCGGCGAACTGGTGCATGCCGATGGCCTTCAGCTCCTCGAGTTTGGCGATGTGGTCCTCGGCGGTGCCGAGCACGCAGAACCTGTCGACGATCTCGTCGGGCACGAAGCTGGTGTGCGTGTTGCCGGTCTTGCCGTGCTCGTTGTAGTCGTAGCCCTCGCGGTCCTTGATGTAGTCGGTCAGCGCCTTCGGCACGGTGCCGTCGGCGCCGTACTTGGTCACGATGTCGGCCACGTGGTTGCCGACCATGCCGCCGAACCAGCGGCACTGCTCGCGCGCGTGCTGAAGACCGGCCTCCGTGCCATCCGTGATGTACATCGGGGCGGCCACGCAGAACGTGATCGAGGCGGGGTCACGGCCCGCCTTCTCGGCGGAGTCGCGCACCGTCTTGATCATCCATTTCGCGATGTCGACGTCCGCCAGCTGCAGGATGAACCCGTCGCCCACCTCGCCGGTGAGCTTGAGCGCGAGCGGGCCGTAGGCGGCCACCCACACCTCGAGCTCGCTGCCGACCGACCACGGGAAGCGCAGTTGGGCGCCGTTGTACTCGACGCTTCTGGAATTGCCCAGCTCCCGGATCACGTGGATCGACTCGCGCAGCTCGGCCAGCGTCGTCGGCTTGCCGTTGGTGACGCGCACCGCCGAGTCGCCGCGCCCGATGCCGACGACCGTGCGGTTGCCGTACATCTCATTGAGGGTGGCGAACACGGATGCCGTGACCGTCCAGTCGCGCGTCGCCGGGTTCGTGACGAACGGGCCGACCTTCACGCGCCGGGTCTCCGCCAGGATCTGGCTGTAGATGACGTACGGCTCCTGCCAGAGCAGGTGCGAGTCGAACGTCCACACGTGCGAGAACCCGTACTGCTCGGCGAGCTTGGCGAGGTGGATCGTGCGGCTCGCCGGAGGGTTGGTCTGAAGTACTGCGCCGAAATCCATGGGTTCCTATCGCTGATTGAGTAGCCGCGAAAGCGGCGTGTCGAAATCTCTAGATGAGGTACTGGCTGAGCCCGCGCTTGACAAACCTGCCGTCGCCCTTGGCGCCGAGGTACTCGCCCCTGTCGATGACGACCTTCCCGCGGCTGAGCACCGTGTCGACGTGACCGTCGATCTCGAAACCCTCCCACGCGGAGTGGTCCATGTTCATGTGGTGCGTGTCCTTGCTGATGGTGGTGTGGCCCTTCGGGTCGTAGATCACCACATCGCCGTCGGCGCCGGGGGCGATCACGCCCTTCTGGCCGTACATGCCGAACATGCGCGCCGGCGTCGTGCTGGTCAACTCGACCCAGCGTTCGAGCGTGAGCTCGCCGGTGACGACGCCCTGGTACATGAGGTCCATGCGGTGCTCGATCGAGCCGATGCCGTTCGGGATCTTGCGGAAGTCGTCGACGCCCAGATCCTTCTGACCCTTCATGCAGAACGGGCAGTGGTCGGTCGACACCATCTGCAGGTCGTTCGTGCGCAGCGCCTGCCACATGTGATCCTGGTGGCCCTCCTCCCGGCTTCGGAGAGGGGTGCTGCAGACCCACTTGGCACCCTCGAACGCGCCCCATTCCTTCGAGTCCGCGCCGAGTTGCTCTTCGAGCGAGAGGTACAGGTACTGCGGGCAGGTCTCGCCGAAGACGTTCTGGCCTTTGTCGCGGGCCCAGGCGAGCTGCTCCACGGCCTGCTTCGCCGACACGTGCACCACGTAGAGCGGAGCACCGGTGAGGTTGCCCAGCATGATGGCGCGGTGGGTGGCCTCCTCCTCCATCTGCCAGGCACGTGCGATGCCGTGGTAGTACGGAGTGGTCTTGCCCGCCTCGACGAGCTGCGCCGCGAGGACGTCGATCGCCGGCCCGTTCTCGGCGTGCATCATCGTGAGCAACCCGAGGTCGGCGGCGGTCTGCATCGCCCGCAGGATCTGGCCGTCATCGGAGTAGAAGACGCCCGGATAGGCCATGAACATCTTGTAGCTGGTGATGCCCTCGTCGACGAAGCCACGCATCGCCTTCAGGGAGTCGTCATCGACCCCGCCCATGATCTGGTGGAAGCCGTAGTCGATCGCGCAGTTGCCTGCCGCCTTGTCGTGCCACTTCGCCAGGCCGTCCTGCACCTTGGTGCCGGTGGTCTGCACCGCGAAGTCGATCACCGTCGTGGTACCGCCCCAGGCGGCTGCACGAGTCCCCGACTCGAACGTGTCCGACGCCTCGGTGCCCCCGAAGGGCAGTTCGAAATGGGTGTGCGCATCGATGCCGCCGGGGATCACGTACTTGCCCGTGGCATCCACCACCGTGTCGGCCGCGATGGTGCCGAGCGGGGTGGTCCCGGGGCTGATCAGCGCGACGATCTTCTCGCCGTCGATGAGGACGTCGGCTTCGCTGCGACCGGTCGCCGAGACGACGGTGCCGCCGGTGATGAGTGTGGTTGTCATGTCAGTCTCCGCTGATTGAGTAGGCCGAAGGCCGTGTCGAAATCAAGGCTGGGGGATGCTGGTGTACGACTCCGGACGGCGGTCGCGGTAGAACTGCCAGTCGTCGCGCATCTGCTGCACCATGTCGAGGTCGATGTCGCGCACCAGGATCTCCTCGTCCGTTCCGGAGCCCTTCTCGCCCACGAAGTTGCCGCGGGGATCGATGACCTGGCTGGTGCCGTAGAAGTCGACGGCGAGGTCGCCGTACTCGTTGTCCTCCTTGCCGACCCGGTTGGGCTGCAGCACGAAGTAGCCGTTCGCGACCGCCGCGCAGGGGCCTTCGACCTCCCAGAGGCGGTTGCTCAGCCCCGGCTTCGTCGCGTTCGGATTGAAGACCATGTGCGCGCCGTTGAGCCCGAGCTCCCGCCAGCCCTCGGGGAAGTGGCGGTCGTAGCAGATGTAGACCCCGACCTTGCCGACGGCGGTGTCGAACACCGGGTAGCCCAGGTTGCCGGGACGGAAGTAGAACTTCTCCCAGAAGCGGTCGAGGTGCGGGATGTGGTGCTTGCGGTACTTGCCGAGGATCGTGCCGTCGTTGTCCACCACGGCCGCCGTGTTGTAGTACACGCCGGTGATGTCCTCCTCGTAGATGGGGAGGATCATCACCATCTTCAGCTCCTTCGCCAGCTTCGCGAAACGCTGCACGATGGGGCCGTCGGCCGGCTCCGCGTACCGGTAGTACTTCTTGTCCTCGGTGATGCCGAAGTACGGGCCGTAGAAGAGCTCCTGGAAGCAGATGATCTGCGCGCCGTCCTTCGCGGCATCCCGCGCGAACTGCTCGTGCTTGTCGAGCATCGACTCCTTGTCACCGGTCCAGGTGGTCTGAGTGATCGCGGCGCGGACGACGGTCATGGGTCTCCTTCAGCGGGTTCCTGCAGCAGCGTTGCTTTTTGTTATTGTTCGCCGTAAACATTTCTCTGACGTTACGGACTGTGACGTGGGACGTTAAGCATCATCTTCCCATTCGGCGAAACCCACGAGGGGCAGGCATGAAGTCGATAGCCCTGTCCATCGAGGAGCGTTCGCCCCAGGGCATCGCCGGCGGGATCGCGCGGCTCATCACCACCGGCGACCTCGCTCCCGGGGACCGGCTGCCGACCGTGCGCGAGCTCGCGTCCGACCTGGGCGTCAGCCCGGCCACCGTCAGCCACGCATGGCAGCGGCTCGCCTCCACCGGGCTCATCACCAGCCGCGGGCGCAGCGGCTCGTTCGTGCGATCCGTTCCGCGCGAGTGGATGCCGCGCCGGTACCGGGGACTGGATGGCGCCCTCGAAGCGCGGCTCGACCTGTCGCGGGGAACACCGGATCCGGCACTCCTGCCCGCGCTCGGCCCCGCGCTCTCGCGCGTCTCCACCCGCGCAGACACGTCCTCGTATCAGCAGAAGCCCGACATCCCCGAGCTGCACGACCTTCTGCGCGACACCTGGCCGTCGGCGGTGGAGTCGATCACCGTCACCAACGGCGCGCTCGACGCGATCGACCGCGCGCTCGCCTCCCTCGTTCGCTTCGGCGACCGGGTCATCGTCGAGAACCCGACCTTCCCGCCGTTCCTCGACCTGCTCGAGCACCACGGCCTCGAACCCGTCGGCGTCGAGCTCGACCGTGAGGGCATGCGGCCCGACGCCTTCGCCGCCGCGCTGCGCGCCAGCCCCGCCGTGGTGCTGCTTCAGCCCCGCGCACACAACCCCACGGGCGTGTCGCTCTCGCTCGAACGTGCGAAAGAGCTCGCCTTCGTGCTGTACCGCAGTCGCTCCGCGGAGAACGCCATCGTGCTCGAAGACGACCACTCGGGGGCGATCAGCACCGCCCCCGACGTGACGTTCGCCACCTGGATGCCGGAGCGGGTGCTGCACGTGCGCAGCTTCTCCAAATCGCACGGACCCGACCTCCGCATCGGCGCGCTCGGTGGGCCGCGTGCGCTCGTCGACCGCGTCGTCGCCCGGCGGCTTCTCGGCCCCGGCTGGACATCGCGCATGACGCAGGCGCTGCTCTTCGAGCTTCTCACCGATCCGGTGTCGGTGGCCGAGGTCGAGCGCGCACGCGACACGTACGCCGGGCGGCAGCTCCGGCTGGCGGACGCGCTGCGGGGGCACGGCATCGAGGCGTATCCGGGCGACGGCATCAACACGTGGTTGCGAGTCGCGGACGAGCGCGATGCCATCGTCCGGCTCACCGCGGCCGGGATCCGGGTGGCGCCGGGCGGGCCGTTCCTGCTGGGAGAACCGGTCCACGCGCAGACCTCGCAGCGCGCCGGGCACGTGCGCGTCACCGTCGGAGTGGCGGGGGACGACCTCGCGCCCGTGGCCGAGGCTCTGGCGAGCGCGGCGCGCGCGTAGCGTGGCGGTCATGAACATCACCGTGCTCGGCGGGGGCGTCGGCGGCGGAAAGTTCCTGCTGGGCATGCGGGCGGCACTCGCGGGAACCGGCGCCCGGCTTCGCGCCGTCGTGAACACGGGCGACGACATGTGGCTTGCGGGGCTGCGCATCACGCCCGATCTGGACTCGATCATGTACGCGCTCGCCGGGGTCAACGACACCGAACGCGGCTGGGGCCGTGCCGGTGAGTCGGAGCGGGTCTCCGCCGAACTCGCCGCCTGGGGCGTCGGCTGGCCGTGGTTCACCCTCGGCGACCTCGACCTGGGCGCCCACATCAGCCGCACGTCGTGGCTTCGCGAGGGGGTACCGCTCACCGAGGTGGTGCGGCGGCTGACCGCACGGTGGCCACTCGGCGTCGAACTCATCCCCGCCACCGACGACGAGGTCGAGACCCATGTCCTGCTGGAGGACGGGCGCGAGCTGCACTTCCAGGAGTGGTGGACGCGGCACCGAGCCGCCCTGCCCGTGCAGCGCTTCATCCAGCGCGGACTCGAGGACTCCTCTGCCGCACCCGCAGCGCTCGACGCCATCGGCGGCGCCGATCTGATCGTCCTGGCCCCGTCGAACCCGGTCGTCTCGATCGGGACCATCGTCGCGATCCCCGGCATGCGGCAGGCGCTGCTCGCGGCACCTGCCCCGATCGTCGGCGCCTCTCCGATCATCGGCGGAGCAGTCGTCCGCGGCATGGCCGACCAGTGCCTGACGGCTCTCGGCATCGAGACGTCCGCCGGAGCGGTCGCCCGGCACTACGGCGCGCGCTCGGCAGGTGGCCTGCTCGACGGCTGGCTCGTGGACGAGGTCGACGCGGGAGCGGTCGACGCGCTCACGGCCGCGGGGATCCCCGCCCGCGCCGTGCCCCTGTGGATGCGCGACGAGGACTCGAGTGCCGCGATCGCCCGCCACGCCCTGGAACTCGGCGGCCTTCCCTCCTGAGCCGCCGGCGGGGCCGGTCCGATCGGGTCAGCGGGCGCCGTCGAGCGCCTGCCGCGTCCGCGGGCCCAGGCCCGCGCGGGCGGCCGCCTCGAGGTGCTCGGCGAGGTCGACGTCGCGGCGGAGGGTGGACTCCGGCGGAACGGCCAGCTCGGCCAGCCCGGCGGCACGGTGCAGCGATGCCGACGACGCGCCGAAGTGGTGCACGAAGGGCGACCCCGTTGCAGCCGTCACGAGCGTCGATCCGGTGCCCTCGGCATCCGGCACGAACGCCTGCCGGTGACCGGTCGCCGCGTCCAGCGCCGCCGCCAGGTCGGCCGGCCGCAGCGCCGGCAGATCGCCGAGCAGCACCGCCCGCCACCCCTCGACGGCGGACAGGCCCAGGTCGATGGCGTCGCGCAGGCCGGTCGGTGCGCCCTCGAGCACGACCGCGGCGCCCAGTGCGACAGCCTCCCCCGCCACGGCGGCATCGGCCGTCACCACGATCACCCGCACGTCGTCGGTCGCGACCGCCGCGGCGATCGTGTCGAGAGCGATCGCCCGCACGACATCCGGCGAACGGGCGAGCCGGGACTTGCCCACTCCGGAGGGCTTCACGGGGATGACGATCGTCCAGGCCACGCGCCCATTCTGAACGGTGCGCGCGCGTAGACTCGACCCATCAGCCCCGGAGCCCGATCTGGCCCCGGACCGTCGCTCCCGCTCTGGAGTGGCCCGGCCGCGCGAGAACTCTTCCGCCCGCCTCTGCCACCCTGCCCTCTGGAGCCCACATGATCCGTCGCTTCGCCCTCGCCACCCTCCCCGTGCTCGTGCTGCTCACCGGATGCACGGTCGCCGCCGCACCAGCGGCACCCGCCGCATCCCCTGGCCCGACCGCGGTCGAGGTGTCGAACTGCGGCACGCCCGTGACGTTCGACGCCGCGCCCCAGCGGGTCGTGACCATCAAGTCGACGTCGACCGAGATGCTTCTCGCGCTCGGGCTCGGCGAGCGGATCGTCGGCACCGCGTTCCAGGACGGCCCGGTGCCCAGCCAGTGGGCGGACGGGGCGAAAGGCGTGCCCGCGATCTCGGACTTCATGCCCAGCGAAGAGGCGGTGCTCGACCTCGAACCCGATCTCGTCTACTCGGGCTGGGAATCGGCGTTCGCGGCCGACGCCGCCGGTGAGCGTTCCGAGCTCGCGAGCCTCGGCGTCGCCAGCTACGTCCAGCCCGCCGCCTGCCGCAGCGCCCAGGTGCCCGGCAAACTCGACTTCGACGAGATCTTCCGCGAGATCGGTGAGGTCGCATCCATCTTCCGGGTCAGCGACGCCGACCTGATCGCCCAGCAGAAGCAGCAGCTCGGCGCCATCACCTCCGACGACCGCGGGCTGACCGCGCTCTGGTACTCCTCCGGCACCGACACCCCGTACGTCGGCGCAGGCATCGGCGCACCGGAACTGGTGCTCGAGACCGCCGGGCTGACCAACATCGCGGCGGACATCGATCAGACCTGGACATCGCTCGGCTGGGAGTCGATCGTCGCCGCCGACCCCGACGTGATCGTCCTCATCGACGCCGACTGGAACACGGCGCAGAGCAAGATCGACATGCTCGAGAGCAATCCCGCGACGGCGAATCTCACCGCCGTGAAGCACAAGCGCTACATCGTGCTGCCGTTCGCATCCAGCGAAGCGGGCGTGCGCACCGTGTCCGCCGTGGCCGACGTGCTCGCCCAGCTGAAGAACCTCGATCTGCCGTGAGACGCGCCGCGGTCGTCGGGGGCGGGCTGCTGGTGCTGCTCGCCGCCTCGATCGTCGTCGCCGTCACCCTCGGGGCCGCCGACCTCACCGTCGGCGAGGTCTGGGGCTCGATCGGCGCCCACCTGGGCATCGGGCAGAACCCGCTCGACACCCTGCGCGACGGCATCGTGTGGGAGCTGCGGCTCCCGCGCATCCTGACCGCCGCGTGCGTCGGCGCGGGGCTCGCCCTCTCGGGCGCCGTCATGCAGGCCATCACCCGCAACCAGCTCGCCGACCCGTACCTGCTGGGGTTGTCGTCGGGCGCATCGCTCGGGGCCGTCAGCGTCCTGCTGCTCGGCATCGCGGTGCTGCTGCCCGTCGCCGCCTTCGCCGGAGCCCTCGCCGCTCTGGCCGTCACGCTCGGGCTGGCGGGCGCCCTCGGTCGCATCACGCCGACCCGCACCGTGCTCGCCGGTGTGGCCGTGTCCTCCCTCGCCGGCGCGATCACCAGCTTCGTGATCTTCTGGACGGTGACCGGCGACTCGTACCGCGAGATCCTCGGCTGGCTGCTCGGCTCCCTCAGCGGTGCCCGCTGGCCGGCGGTCGCCATCGCCGGAATCGCACTTCTCGTCGTCGGCCTGCCGGTCGCCCTCAGCGGCCGGGTCCTCGATGCGTTCGCCTTCGGCGATACGACGGCCGCCTCCCTCGGAATCCCGGTGCAGGCCGCGCGCTGGATCCTGCTGAGCGCCACAGCCCTGCTGACCGGGGCCATGGTGTCGGTCAGCGGATCGATCGGGTTCGTCGGGCTGGTTCTCCCCCACGCTGTTCGGCTTCTCGTGGGACCGGGCCATCGGGCGCTCCTCCCGCTCTCCGCGCTGGTGGGAGCTGTCTTCCTGGTGTGGGCGGACACGCTCGCGCGCACCGTCTTCGACCCGCGCGAACTGCCCGTCGGCATCGTCACCGCCTTGATCGGGGCGCCCGTGTTCGCCCTGCTTCTGGCGCGACGGCGGAGCGAGGCCTGATGCGCGCGGGGCTCGAGGTCTCGGGTGTCACGGTGCGGGCCGGCGCGGCGACGCTCGTCGATGACGCGTCCTTCCGCGCTCCGGCGGGGGCGGTCACGGCGTTGCTGGGCCCGAACGGCGCCGGCAAGTCGACGCTGCTCCGCGCCATCTCCGGAGTGCAGCGCCCCGCATCCGGCACCGTTACCTTCGACGGCGACGACCTGCTGGCCATGCCCCGCCGCGAGCGCGCACGACGTCTCGCCCTCGTCGAGCAGGAGTCCGCCACCGAGCTCCCTCTCACGGTGCGGGCTGTCGTCGGTCTGGGACGCACCCCGTTCGAGAGCGTCGTCGGCGGCCGCGATCCGGATGCCGTGGCAGCCATCAACGACGCGCTTGCGACCGCGGGGGTGGCCGGGTTGGCATCCCGCGATGTGACGAGCCTCAGCGGAGGAGAACGCCAGCGCGTCATGCTCGCGCGTGCCCTCGCCCAGCGGCCGCGCATTCTGATGCTGGACGAGCCGACCAATCACCTCGACATCGCCGCCCAGCTCGAGGTGCTCGACCTGCTCGGCGCGCTCGCGAAGGCCGGGACGACCGTCGTCGCCGCCCTGCACGATCTCACGCTCGCCGCCGCGCACGCCGACGCGGTCGTCGTGATGTCGCGCGGGCGTGTGGTGGCGCAGGGACCTACGGCGTCGACGCTGACGCCCGAGCTCGTGCACGAGGTCTACGGCGTCGAGGCGCGGTTCATCGACAATCCGCTCACCGGCAAGCCGCTGCTGGCCGTACGGCGAAGCGCGGGGCGTTAGCCCCACCTCAGCGCGTCAGCCCTCCGGGTCCCAGCGGAACCGCGCCGTCAGCGAACCGGGCACGAACAGGGCGCGCAGCCGGTCGCGCTTGTCGACAGTCCGTGCGATCGCCCGGCGCATCGAGCGCAACTCCCCCACCGTGGGAACGCCGCGTCCCGGGGGTGCGAAGGCCGACTCCTCGACATCCGACCGGAATCCCTGGATCGCCTCGCGCTGCCCGCTCATCACGACGGCCAGCCGGTCGGCGAAGTCCCGCGGCGTCTCGCTGTCCGGAGCGGCCCAGCCGTAATCCCGCGCAGTATCCCGAAGCTCCGCCCAGGCGGCCACGGCAGGCTCGCGCCCTCGGCGGATCGCGTTCTCCCGGCGCCTGCGGATTCCGATCCGGATCACCGCGGGCGCGAACGCGATCAGCAGGACCAGGATCGCGATCACGCCGAGAACGATCGGCAGGGGGCTGGCGCCCTTCGTCGCGCCGGCCGAACCGGGGTCGATGGCGCCCTGGTCGGGACGCACGGGAGCGTTGGACGGATTCGCGGTCGGCGTCGCGACCGGGTCGGCGCCCTCGTCCTGGGGTGTGGTGGGGTCGTCGACCGCCGCGGGCGTGGAGTAGTCGGGCAGCTCGCCGCGCCCCGGAGTCGGCTCGAACCGAAGCCACCCGATCCCGTCGAAATACAGCTCCGGCCAGGCGTGCAGATCGTGCGAGCTCACCGAGTAGCTGGTGATGCCCTGCGCCGACAGCGGCTCCCCCGGCTGGAATCCGACCGCCACCCGCGAGGGGATGCCGAGGATGCGCGCCATGACCGCCATAGCGGAGGCGTAGTGCACGCAGTAGCCCGACTTCTCCTGCAGGAACCGGGCCAGGATCTCGACGCCGCTGCCGTCGTAGCCCTTCTCGACCGGGGCATCCTCGGAGTACACGAAGTCACCGCTGGTGAAATAGTTCTGCAGCGCGATCGCGCGTTCGTAGCTGGTGGGCAGGTCCCCTCCGATCGACATCGCCGTTTCGGTGAGAATGTCGGGCATCCGGGCAGGCAGCTCGAGGGTGGGCAGGTCGGCCGACGTGTGCGGCAGGCTGCGGCTGATCTGATCGAGATTCGGAACGACATCGAGGAAGTCGACGCTGTACCGCTGCCCGCGCACGCCCGAGTCGGTGCTGCGGGCGGAGAGCCCCGAACGCTCCCAGTACCAGTCGCCGACGACTCCGTCGACGCTCTGGGCCGGATATGGCAGGGGCAGCCAGCGGCCGGCGATGTCGCCCACCTGCACATCCGCGGTCGCGGCGACGCGGGTGACCTTCGCTCCCAGCCCCTCCGGCGCCGGGAAATCGTCGACCGTGTTCTCGCTGACGTTGTCGACGGTGTTCGGCGCCCAGCTGCGGCCGTTGAACCTGTCGAGGGTCGCCAGACGCATGTACACCGGCTCCTCGGCCGTGGTCTGGTACGTCAAGGCGAGGACGGGATCGCCACGCCGCAGGTCGTCACCGAGGTTGATGAGCGGGTTGATGCCGGTCTGGACACCGCCGCCGATCGGACCCGGATCCTCGTCCACCTGGGGCAGGAAGATGGGCGCGATCAGACCGCCGCCGAGCACCAGCGCACTCACCAGCACGACCACCGGACCGGTCGTCGAACGGCGCCCGAGCCGCAGGATGGCAAGGAACAGGGCACCGGTCACGAGATACCAGAGGGCATCGGCCAGATCGGGGCGCACGAGCACCGGGATGGCGAGCAGCCCCAGCAACGGGAACGCCATCAGCGCGGGAGATCGCAGAACCGAGATCGCGGCATCCGCGAAGAGGGCGCAGGCCACCATCAGCAGCACCAGCAGGAGCACGATCCCGGCTTCGGGCGCCGCCGGAACGCGTTGCTCCTGGATCGACGTCCACCCCGCGTTGAGCACCGCGTTGAGGGTGTCACCGGTCTCGAACGTCGGCAGCAGCCCGAGGAAGGCCGAGTCCCCGCCGAAGCCCGCCGTCACGCCGAGGACGGTCAGGCCGATGCCGACCAGCGGCGGCACCCAGCGCTGGGGCAGGAACATCCGGGTCACGGCCGCGGACCCGACGATGACGGCCGCGAACGCGCCACCCGCCACCCACCAGCTGACGTCTTGCAGCACCACGTGCATCCCCGCGAACGCCGCGAGAAGCGAGCCGAGCGCGAGGAGGCTGGGCCGCCACTCGACGGGCCGCTGCTCTCGCGCGGGCAGGCGGTTGCCCGGGACGCCGGTGGCACCCGGTCGACGGGAGGAGGCCCGTGCCGGACGCCGCAGGTCGGTCATGACGCTCACACGACCACCCCCTGATGGTGGCCGGCGAGCTGCCAGGCGTCGGCGGGATCCGTCCACTCGTGCACGGCGACGCACTGCCAGCCGGCTTCGGTCAG
>JAODAS010000043.1 GCA_025463555.1 Schumannella sp. | reverse complement strand
TGTGTCCCGCGAGAACGAGCGCGGCGCCCTGGTTCACGAAATCGTCGAGCACCCGGCGGTACGGGGCATGGGTGACCCCGATGCTGAGCACCTCGTCGCGGGTGCCGGCGCTCCATCCGACGTTCTCGCGGACAGCCTCGATGGCGCCGGGCAGCAGATCGAGGCGGTCCCAGTTGCGGTGCGCGTCGTTGGTGCCGAAGAGTTCGATGCGGGTGCCGCGGATCTCGATCGCGCGGGCCGTGTTGTTGAGGCTCAGCCAGCCCAGCTGGCCGGTGAAGAACGCCTCGAGCCCTTTCGTGTCGAGGTTCGGCTCTCGGTTCTTGCGGGTGTCCTCAAGGGTGACGAAATAGCGCAACGGATTCTTGAAGACCGGACCGTGATAGTCGTTCGATCCGTGCACGAAGACGCCGGGGATGCCCGCGAAAGGCGCCAGGGCATATTCGACGCCGCTGTTGCCTTCTGTGTGCCCGAGGTTGTCGCCGGTATCGACGATCAGATCCGGCTCGTAGCGAGCGAGCGACCGCACGAACTCCTGCTTGGCCGTCTGCCACGGCGCCATGTGCAGGTCGCTGATGTGCAGCACCGTCAGCGGACGCGAACCCGGCGCAAGGACCGGCACGATCTCGTTCCGGACAGTGAACCGGTTGCGCTCGACGAGCGCGCCCCATGCGAACGCGGCAGCCCCGGCGGCCGCGAGACCCGTGAGGGTCGCCGCGGCCGCACGGCCTGGCCGGGTCAATTGACCGGACAGGTGGGTACGCCGTAGTAATGCAACGTGATGATGGCCGTCTTGCTGACCACCGTCCCCGGTGCGGGGTCCGTCGCATAGACGGTCAGGTCTGGAGGCGACGGTGTCGGGTTCGTCTCACAGGACCCGACCACGTTCGTCCAGCCCTGGTTGTTGAGATCGTTCTTCGCCGTGGTCACGTCTTCACCGGTCACGTCGGGCAGCGCCTGAGCCAGACCGTTGCTGAAGTAGACGACGACCGTCGTGCCCTTCGGAACCGATTCGCCCGCCCCGGGGCTCGTCCGGACCACCGTGCCGGCCGGCAGGTCGGAATCGACCTTCGCGCCCTTCTGGTAGTTCAACTCGGCGAGCTCGATCTCGGCCTTGGCCTGCTCGGCCGTCTTTCCTGCGACGTTGGGCACGGTGGTTCCGCTGCCCTTGAGCATCGACGGGTCCGGCGGCGGGAAGGCGCCGCCCGGGTAGAACGAGTCGACGGCCTGAGCCATCGGCCTGAAGATCACGTGCCTGAGCAACGCGGCCTGGGTCCCGTTCACCGAGATCTGACGCAGGGACTGCTTGCCCTTGATGTTTCCGACCCAGACCGCGGTCGACACCTTGGTCGACGAGCCGACCAGCCAGACGTGGATCGCGTTGTCGGTGGTACCCGTCTTGCCGATGTAGGTCGTTCCGTCGTGCGGGTTGGATGCGTTCGCCGTACCGCCGGTGAACACGCCCGCCATCGCGTAGGCCGCCGTATTGGCGACCGCCGGCGAGACGGCCGACTGGCCGCAGTTCGCGTTCTGTCCCGGTTTGACGTTGCCGTCGCGGTCGATCACCTTGTCGACGATGATCGGCGAGCAGAAGACGCCCTCGTTGGCGATGGCGGCGAACGCGGCTGCCGCGGTCACCGGTGCGATGTTGTTCTCGCAGCCACCGATCGCGCAGGCGGGACGGGTAGACAGCTCGGCGCCGGATGCGTTGTGCACGCCGATCGATTCGGCCAGCTTCTTGATCTTGCACTGGTCGACCTTGCTGGCCATCTGCACGAACACCGAGTTGACGGAGCCCGCTGTGCCGCGCATGACGGTGTACGAGCCCTTCTCGCCGGAGTCGTTCTTGTATTTGAACTTGCCGCCCCAGGGGCCGCCGCAGCTGTCGACGAACTTGGCCTGATTCACCTCGAGCGTGCTCGCGTTGAACGACTCGTTCAGCCCGCCGCCGGAGTCGAGGTACGCCAGCAGCACGTAGGGCTTGTAGGTCGATCCCGGCTGGAATCCGACGGATCCGCCGTGCGCGATGTCGGCCGAGAAGTTGACCGCCGTGGTGGTCTTGCCACCGCCCTCGAGGGTGTTGTTGTAGTCCTTGTTCTGCGTCATCACCAGGATGCGCCCTGTGTTCACCTGCACCGATGTGATCGCGGCACCGAGCTGGAACCGGGTCTCGTTCTTCGGTGCGGACGCCTGCACGATCTTGGTGGCCGTGATCTGCAGCGACGGGTTGATCGAGGTGACGATGGTGTAGCCGCCGCGCTTGAACGCCGCCTTGCGCTCGTCGGGCGTGTCACCGAGGGCTTCCAGTTCGAACACGCTGTTGTACACGTAGTCGCAGGGGAAGGCGAAGTACTTGGTCGCGCCGAGGCATCCGCTGTTGGTGGCCTTCGGCTTCACGAAGTTGGCATCGACCGGGGTGGCGAGCGCCTCATCCCGTTCTGCCTTCGTGATGTAGCCCTCGGCGTACATCGAGTTCAGGATGACGTCACGACGCGCCTGGTTGGCCTTGTAGTGGTCGGGGCTCTGCAGGTCGCGCTGCGTCGGGTACTGGACGATCGCGATCAGCGAAGCCGACTGCGCGAGCGTGAGGTCGGCGGCGTTCACGGAGAAGTACTGAAGTGCCGCCGCCTGCACCCCGTAGGTGTTGCCGCCGAAGCCGGCGATGTTCAGGTACGCCTGCAGGATCTCGTCTTTGGAGTAGCGCTTCTCGAGCCCGATGGCCAGCTTCATCTCTTTGAGCTTGCGGTCGAGGGTGGGGGCGAGCGCCTTCGTGATGTCGGCCTTGATCGCCTCGTCGCTGCGGGTGGTGCCGTCGGGGTTGGTCGAGTTCAGGGCCTGCTGCACGAGGATGTTGCGGACGGTCTGCATGGTCAGGGTCGACGCGCCACCGGAGTTTCCGCCGCCGACGGCCGCGCGGATCACGGAGGGAACGTCGACGCCGCCGTGGTCTTTGAAGCGGCGGTCCTCGCCCGCGATGGCCGCCCACTTGAGGTAGTCGCTCATCTGGTCGAGGTCGACCTCTTCGCGGTTCTGATCGAAGATCGTCGCGATGTGAAAGTAGTTGCCGTTCTTGTCCAGCGCGACGATCTCGTTCTGCTGATGGCCCGCGTTCAGCTGGATGTACTCGGGCAGGCTCTCGAAGATCCCGATGGTGTTGTTGGCGGTGATACCGGTCACGGCGATCGCGGGAGCGACCATGACGGTCGTCAGAACACCGGCGAGGACGCTGAATCCGAGGGTGCCGAAGATGGCAGCGAACAGACTGCTGACCGAAGATTTAGGGGCGGGCATAGGGTACAGGGTAGACGATGACCCATCGTCACAACCTGAACGGACGCCCCTAATTGACGAAAGCTTGGGAATACCTCACCACGCCCCTCATGATTCACAACACCGCCGCGATCCTCAACAATTGGGGCGAGCAGGGGTGGGAGCTGGTGCAGGTCGTCACAGGTCCCGAGGGTGGTCTGGTCGCGTATCTGAAGCGTGAGAAAGAGGACGTATGAGCGTCGAAGCCCGCCTGACCGAGCTGGGTCTGAAGCTGCCGGTGCTGGCGAAGCCGGCGGGGGCCTACGTCCCGGCGATCGTCACCGGCAATCTCGTCTACACGGCGGGGCAGTTGCCCTTCGTCGACGGCGCGCTTCTGGCGACCGGCAAGGTGGGGGCGGATGTCTCTGCCGAGGACGCCGCGAAATTGGCTCGTACCTGCGCGCTGAATGCGCTCGCTGCGGCGGCGAGCGTGATCGGGTCGCTGGATCGGGTGACGCGGATCGTGAAGGTCGTGGGATTCGTTGCATCCACGCCCGACTTCTCTGGTCAGCCGGCCGTGATCAACGGCGCGTCGGAACTGCTGGGCGAGGTCTTCGGCGAGGCGGGGCAGCATGCGCGCAGTGCGGTGGGCGTGGCGGTGCTGCCTCTGGATGCGCCGGTCGAGGTGGAGCTGATCGTCGAGTTCGCCTGACCTGTGTCAGCGTGACTCGAGCCCGCCTACTCCTCTTTGGGAGCCGCTCCGCCGCTGAGTTTGTCGGAGATGATCTGCATCACCGTCGTGTCGGCGAGCGTCGTGGTGTCGCCGATCTCGCGGCCTTCTGCGACGTCGCGCAGCAGCCGGCGCATGATCTTGCCTGAACGGGTCTTGGGCAGTTCGGTGACGACGAAGATCTGACGTGGGCGGGCGATGGCCCCGATCGCGGTGGTGACGTGGGCACGGAGGATGGTGCTCGCCTCATCCGGTGTCTGCGCATCGGCCTGATCGGAACGCAGGATCACGAAAGCGACCACCGCCTGGCCCGTGGTCTCGTCGTTGGCGCCGACGACGGCGGATTCGGCGACGATCGGGTGGGAGACCAGGGCGGATTCGATCTCGGCGGTCGAGAGCCGGTGGCCGGAGACGTTCATCACGTCGTCGACGCGTCCGAGAAGCCACAGGTCGCCGTCTTCGTCGAGACGCGCGCCGTCGCCGGCGAAATAGAGGGGTGCCCCTTCGCCGTCGGCGAATTTCTGCCAGTAGGTCTCTTGGTAGCGCTCGGGGTCGCCCCAGATGCCGCGGAGCATGCTCGGCCACGGTTCGGTGATCACGAGCAGCCCGCCGCTGCCCGCGCCCACCGCGGATCCGTCGTCGTTGACCACGTCGATCTCGATGCCGGGCAGCGGTACCTGTGCGCTGCCGGGCTTGGTGCTGGTGATTCCCGGAAGCGGGCTGACCATGATCGCTCCGGTCTCGGTCTGCCACCAGGTGTCGACGATGGGAGCCTTTCCCCCGCCGATGACGTCGCGGTACCAGATCCACGCCTCGGGGTTGATCGGCTCGCCCACGCTGCCGAGCACCCGGATGCTGGACAGATCGAACTCGTCGGGAACATGCCGCCCGACCTTCATGAACGACCGGATCGCGGTCGGCGCCGTGTAGAAGACCGACACCTTGTACTTCTGGATCAGCTCCCACCAGCGGCCGGGGTGCGGCGTGTCGGGGGTCCCCTCGTACATCACCTGGGTGGCGCCGTTGGCCAGGGGGCCGTAGACGACGTAGCTGTGCCCCGTGATCCAGCCGACGTCGACCGAGCACCAGTACACGTCGGTCTCTGGATGCAGATCGAACACGTTCTTGTGGGTGAAGGCGACCTGCGTGAGGTAGCCGCCGGTGGTGTGCAGGATGCCCTTCGGCTTTCCCGTGGTGCCGCTCGTGTACAGGATGAACAGCGGGTTCTCTGCCTCGAACGGCTGCGCCTCGTGCTCGGCATCGGCGGCAGCGACAGCGTCATGCCACCAGATGTCACGCTCGTTCCAGGCGATCTCGTTCTCGCCGCGCTTCACGACCAGAACGTGCTCGATGCTCGCCGCACCCTCGACCGCGGTGTCGACGGTGTCTTTGAGCGGGAAGACCTTGCCTTTGCGCCAGCCGCCGTCGGCGGTGATGACGAGCTTGGCCTCGGCGTCGTCGATGCGGGCGCGCAGCGAGTCGGCACTGAACCCGCCGAACACCACGGAGTGGATCGCTCCCAGTCGCGCGATCGCGAGCATGGCGACCACCGCCTCAGGAATCATCGGCAGGTAGATGGCGATGCGGTCGCCGCGGGTGATGCCCAGGTCTGCGAGCGCGTTGGCAGCCCGCTTCACGTCGGCCGTGAGTTCTGCATAAGTGATCGACCGGCTGTCCCCCGGCTCGCCCTCCCAGTGGATGGCCACCCGGTCGCCATTGCCGGCCTCGACGTGCCGGTCGAGGCAGTTGTACGCGACGTTGAGCTCACCGTCGGCGAACCACTTCGCGAAAGGCGCGTCTGACCAGTCGAGGGTCTGCGTGAACGGAGTGTGCCAGTGCAGCAATTCGCGCGACTGGTTCGCCCAGAACGCGAGCCGATCCGCCCGGGCCTCCTCATAAAGGGAGGGTTTCGCAATCGCGTTCGCCGTGAATTCCGGAGTCGGCGGAAAGTGGCGGTGCTCGTGCAGCAGGCTGTCAATCGAGGTCATGGACGTCGTCGATCCTTGTGTCGATCCGCGGCGGAGCCTGGGTTTGCCGCGTGATGTTCCGATGGTGTTTTCCGATCCTAACGGAGGCGGATCGGGCCGGTCGCGGCGTGCGACGTCGTGTGAAATACGAGCGGGTTAATGCGCCGGGTGGGGGAGGGGTGACTCGCCCCATTCTTCCGTTGCGGGGTCCCCCTTTTGGAGTACACTCCTGAATAACCGAGGTCACACTCGGCTCGCAACGCCCGCGATTCCCCCCAATCCAGCGTTGCTGTGGCGGCGCCCGTTCCCCCCAATGGGCGCCGCCCCTCTCGTTAACCGGCACGTCTATCGCTCTGCCCGGTTGCCGCCGCGCCGCTCGGCCTCTCCTGCACCGCCCGGTGCGGCCGATGCGTTGACACCGACCGGCCGGATGCCGTCCGCCGCCGCCGCCGGCCCGTCACGATCGAGGGGTGAGCGGGTTCGTGGCGAGAGCATCGCAGCAGCGGGCGGAGCGGGGTGTGCCGTTCGACGACTCCGTCTTCGGGGTGCTGGCGCCGTGGGTGCGTGAGGCCGAGGTGACAGATGTGTTCGTGAACCCGGGCGGAGCGGTCTGGGTCGATCGGGGTGCGGGGGCGGAGGCTGTGGCGGGCATGGTGATTCCCGCGGGGGAGGCGAGGGATCTGGCGATCCGGCTCATCGCGAGCGGGGACCGCCATGTCGACGAGGCGACGCCCTGCATGGACGTGCGCCTGGGTGACGGCATCCGGGTGCACGCCGTGCTGCCACCGGTGTCGGCGGGCGGTGCGGTGCTGTCGATCCGGTTGCCGCGATCCCGCCCGCTGTCGCTCGATGAGCTGGACGCCGGCGGGTTCTTCGGCGGGATCGGCGTGAGCCGCATCCGCACCCTCGTCGCGGATCGGGTGAACCTGCTCATCACGGGTGCGGGTGGCAGCGGCAAGACGACGCTGCTGGGCGCGCTGCTGGCTGCGGCACCGCCAGGCGAGCGGATCGTGGTCGTCGAAGACGTCGCCGAACTGAGGATCGAGCATCCGCACGTGGTGTCCCTCGAAGCGAGGCAGGCCAATCTCGACGGCGCGGGCGCGATCGGGCTCGACCGGCTCGTGCGCGAGTCGCTGCGCATGCGGCCCGACCGCCTCGTGGTCGGCGAGTGCCGGGGCGCTGAACTGCGCGAGCTGCTGGCGGCTCTGAACACCGGGCACGACGGGGGAGCAGGCACCCTGCACGCCAACTCGCTCGACGACGTCCCTGCACGGCTCGAGGCGCTCGGCGCGTTGGCCGGAATGAGCATGGAGGCCGTCGCCCGCCAGTCGGTCAGCGCTCTCGGGGCCGTGCTGCATGTCGAGCGCCGCCGAACCGGACGGCATCTCGCGGCAGTCGGTCGGCTCGAACTCGATTCCCGCATCCGGCTCGCGGTGAGCGACGCGCCGTGAGCGGAACCCCGCCCTTCGACCGGGTCGCCGCGCTGGTGCAGCGCCTGGCGGTGCTGACGGCAGCCGGCATCCCGCCTCTGGCTGCATGGCGCTATCTCGTCGGGCAGGCGAGCGACAGCCCGGATGACCTGGTCGCGCGCATCGTGCAGGGTGCGACGTCCGCATACGACCTCCCGGCGCGCATCGCCGAGGCTTCCCGCGATGGCCCGGAGGCGGAGCGTTCGGCATGGAACTCGCTGGCCGCGGTGTGGACGGTCGCAACGGAGGTCGGTGCTCCGCTGGCTCCGGCCCTGGATCGTTCGGCCGGTGTGCTCCGCGCGCTCGCCCAGTCGGCTCGGGATGTCGAGGTGGCTCTCGCGGGCCCGGCGGCGACCAGCCGCATCGTCCTGGCGCTTCCC
>JAODAS010000092.1 GCA_025463555.1 Schumannella sp. | reverse complement strand
GTCGCTGCGGGTCGCCGAGGCGATCGTGCCGTTCACGGCAACCGTCTCCGCGACCGATCCGAGCGCAGCGACGGCGGTTCGGTAGCCGTCCGATGCGGAACCGGTGCTCGCGAACACCGCTCCCACGCCGGCGGCCAGCAGGACGGCGGTGGTGGCCGCGACGCCGATCACTCGCCGCCGGGTCAGTCCGTGAAGGCGCAGCCGGGGGGCCCGCATCAGCCGGCCTGACCCGCACCGGGAGCTGCGCCGCCCGGAGCTCCGGCTCCTCCGAAGCGGGCGACGCATCCGTTGTCTCCCGGCTCGGACACCGTCAGGGTCGTTGCCGCGTAGCCGCCTGAGTCGTCTGCGGTGCCCTGCGCCGAGACGCACTGCCCGACGACGAGGGCCGTCGCATCGGCGGCGATCGTGGTCGTGTAGGTGCTGGTGGCGTCGACCTTCACATCGGTCGACGTCGTGGTGCCGTCGGTGCCCATGGCGTCGATCGTGATGGTGTCGCCAGAGACTGCTGTCACCAATCCGTTGGTGAAGCCCCCGCCGAAGCCGCCCCCGGGCGCGTGGGTCGGAGCGCCCGACGGCGGCGCACCGGTCGGGCGGGTGCCGCCACCGGGGCCGCCCCCGCCGGGCATCCCGCCGCCGAAGCCCACGGTGCACGCACCGTCGATGGCAGTACTGACCGAGACCGTGCTCGCCGGAGCCGTCGCGTCGGTCCCACCCGTCATGACGGTCACGCACGAGCCGACCGTGACATCCGAGAGCGCGCCGGCGACCCGGCTCTGAATAGTCGTGTCCGACGTGTACGAGACAGCGGTCTGCGAATTCGCGTCCTGCACCTGCAGCAGGCCGTCGGACGCGGCGGCGATCGTGCCCGAGACGCCACGGCCGCCCGGCGGGGTGCCGCCCGCGGCCTGCTGAACCGGACCTTCGGGCGTGGTGGCCGGAATGGCGGCGGCACACCCGGCGAGCGCGAGGGCGCTGCCGAGCAGAACCGCGGCGAGAACGGGTCGAACGGGAATCATGGTGGTGCCTTTCATTCGGTACGGAGTGCGTCGATCGGCGTGAGCCGGGCGGCACGTGTGGCGGGGTAGACGCCGAACACGACGCCGATGGCGATGGAGACGCCGATCGACAGGGCGACGGCGGCGAAAGAGAGCACGATCGAACTGCCGATCACACCGGGAAGCACCAGGGTGGCGACCGAGCCGAGCACCGCGCCCAGCACGCCGCCTGCCAGGCCGAGGATCGCCGCCTCGAGCAGGAACTGCCGGCGGATCGCGCCCGGCGGCGCCCCGAGCGCCTTTCGCAGCCCGATCTCGCGGGTGCGCTCGGTCACCGACACGAGCATGATGTTCATCACGCCGATCCCACCGACCAGCAGCGACAGCGCCGCGATCCCGGTCAGCAGCACCGTCAGTGTGCGGTAGATCGCGGTGGCGGTGGAGACGAGCGCCTCCTGGCTCGAGAGCGTGAAGTCCGCGTCAGCAGCAGAAGCGATCGCATGCCGGTTGAGCAGGATCGCCTGCGCCTCCTGATACGCCGCCGACAACTGGTCGGCCGACGCCGCCTGGATGTAGATGGTCGACACGCTGTTCGCTGACGTCCCGCCGATCAGCACGTTGGCCGCCGTCGACAGCGGCACCACCGCGATGTCGTCCAGGTTGCTCGACGAGTCGGAGCCGGCCGATGCCAGCACCCCCACGATCTGATAGCTCGAACCGCTGATGGTCACCGTCTGCCCGACCACGTTGGCGCGCCCGAACAACTCGGTCGCGGTCTCGGATCCCAGCACGACCACGCGAGCTGCCGCATCCACATCGTCGTCGGTGAAGAACGACCCGAACGCCAGCTCGCGCGAGCGCACGTCGGTCCAGGATGCGGTGGTGCCGGTGACCGTGGTGGTCCAGTTGGTGCCGTTGGCCTCGAGCGCCAGCGACGTCGACTTCTCTGCTGCCACCGCCCCGATGTCGGGCGCGCTCGTCGTCGAGGTCAGCGCTTCGGAGTCCGCACGGGTCAGCGTGGTGGCGCTGCCGAAACCGGCCCGCTGGCCGGTGCTGTCGGTGCTGGATCCGGGCGACACGATCAGGAGGTTGCTTCCGAGCGAGCTGATCTGCGCGCTGACGTCCTTCTGCGTCCCAAGGCCCAGCCCCACCGTGAGGATCACCGCGGCGATGCCGATCAGGATCCCGAGCACTGTCAGCAGGGAACGCAGCGAATGTGCGCGCACCGCCGACCAGCTCGTGCTGAGGGTCTCGCCCCAGTTCATGCGGCGGCCGCCGTCTCGGTCTGGATCAGCCCATCGCGCACGCGCACGATGCGTTTGGCGTGCTGGGCGACGTCGAGCTCGTGGGTGATCAGCACGATGGTGCGGCCCGCTCGGTGAAGTTCGTCGAACAGCCCGAGCACGTCACCGGTCGAGACCGAGTCGAGGTTGCCGGTGGGCTCGTCGGCGAGGATCATCGTCGGCTCGCCGACCAGGGCCCGTGCGACGGCGACCCGCTGCTGCTGCCCGCCAGAGAGCTCACCCGGACGGTTCTCGATCTTGTCCCCGAGCCCCACCCGCTCGAGCGCGCGGTGCGCCCGGTCGCGCCGCACCTCGCGCGGCACCCCCGCGTAGACCAGCGGCAGCTCGACATTGCGCCACGCCGACAGCGACGGCAGCAGGTTGAAGCCCTGGAAAACGAAGCCGATCTCGCGGTTCCGGATGCGCGCGAGCTCCTCCTCGCCGAGCTCCTGAACGTCGGTGCCGCCGAGCCGGTACGAGCCCGAGGTCACCGTGTCGAGGC
This sequence comes from Schumannella sp., assembly GCA_025463555.1. Lineage (GTDB taxonomy): Bacteria > Actinomycetota > Actinomycetes > Actinomycetales > Microbacteriaceae > JBDSKH01. The sequence goes on along the minus strand of JAODAS010000092.1, from coordinate 8,298 downwards.
AGCCCAGCAGGTTCATCAGGGTCGACTTGCCGGATCCGGACGGCCCCATGATCGCGACGTACTCTCCGGCCGCGATCGAGAGGTCGATGCCGCGCAGCGCCTCGAACTCGACCGCGCCGGTCCCGGAGCGGTACGTCTTGCGAACCCCCGCCAACTCGAGAACGGGTTCGACGACGGTGCTCATTCGCCCGGCGCCGTTCCCGTGCCGCCGGCGGGGAACTGGCCACCCTGCCCGCCGCCCGGGATCTTGCCACCGCCGGGGAACTGGCCGCCGCCGGGAAAGCCCGGGTTCGTCCCGGCGTTCCCGCTGCCGGGTGTGAAGGTCGCGACCAGCACCTCGTCGCCCTCGGCGAGGCCGCCGGTGATCTCGGTGAGGTTGCCCGACGTCTCCCCGACCGTGACGGGAGTCTCGGTCTTGGCGCCGTCGGCGCCGATCACGGTGACGGTGCTGGTGCCGTCGGATGCCGTGGAGACCGCCGCGCTCGGCACCGCCAGCACATCGGTGCGACGCTCGTACACGATCGCCGCGGTCACCGACACCCCGTCGAACAGGCCCTTCGCCGTCCCGGTGACCGCGATCGTCACCGGATACGCCGCCGCCCCTGAACTCGTGTCGGGCAACAGGCCGATCGACGACACCGTGCCGAAGAACGCGGTGCCGTCATCCAGAGACAGCTCGACCTGATCGTCCTGGGCGATGAGCGCAAGGTCGGCTTCGCCGAGGGTCGCGCTCACCTGCCAGGCGTCCGTCCCGGCGATATGAAATGCCGCAGTGGATGTGGTGCCGGAGGTCGCGCCCCCGCCACCGCCGGCCGATCCCACGCTGTCCCCGACATCGATGCCCACGGAGGTGATGGTTCCGGCGACCGGGGCCACCAGGGTCGCATCGGCGACGGCCTTCGTGGCTGCGGCCACCCCGGCTTCGGCGACGGCGACCGACGCCTGGTTCGCGGCACGTGCGGCCGAGCTGCCTGAGTCATCGGCCAGGCGGGCCTGCGCATCCGCCAATGTCGCGCGGGCACTCAGAAGGTCTGCGGTGAGCTGCAGGGTGTCGACGGTGGCGAGCGTCTGGCCGGCGGTGACGACCTCGCCGGCCTCGACCTTCACGCTGGTGACGGTGCCCGAGACGACGAAGTCGACGTCCTCGTCCACCACGGGGTGGAGTGTGCCGGTCGTCGAGACGCTCTGCTCGATCGTCTGCAGGCTCGCGATCGCGGTGGTCTCGATCGCCTGGGCTTGGGCGCTGGATGCGGGAAGGACGACTCCGAACACGACGGCGGCAGCGACGCCCAGCAGGAGGACCACCGATCCGGCGAGAATCCAGGTTCGTCGGCGGACTCGCGACAATGACTGCCTCACACTCATGGTCCCGAAGTTATGGACGACGTCTATGCGCGCCGCTGCCCGCACCTATGAGCGCGCTGGGAATCGCGAGCGGCTCATAGCAAACGCATATGCGCGGCCGAGGCGCACCTCAGGAGCGACCCCCACCCTCACACCATGACGAATACCGAGAACACGCCCGCGGCCCCGAAGCCGCGGGCCAGGAAAGCCAAGGCGGCTCAGACCGAGCCGACCTCCGAGCTCGCTGCCGAGCCGACCAGCGTCACGACCACCGCGCCGCCCGCCCCTGTGACGCAGCCGTCACGCGGGATCGGCCGCGGCATCCTGATAGGAGCGATCGCGGCGTCGCTGGTCGGCGGTCTCGCACTGGGCGGTGCCGGCGGATTCGCTCTGGCCACGGTCGCGCATCACGGTGACACGGCTTTCGCCGGTCAGCACGGTCCGGGCGGGCCGCAGGGTCAGAACGGCGGGATGCCGGGGCGGCCTCCGCACGGCGGCATGCCCGGTGGCGGCCAGGGCGGTGGCGGCCAGGGCGGTGGGCCGCAGGACGGGCAGTCGCAGAACGGGCCTCAGGATGGGCAGTCCCAGAACGGGCCTCAGGACGGGCAGTCCCAGGACGACGGGGCCAACTGACCCGGAGTCAGTCGTCGGAGCCGTGGCCTCCACCGGATCCGCTACTGCCTCCGCCGCCGGAACCCGAGTTCGAGCCCCCGCCGTGGTCGTCGCCGGGAGGGTCATCCGACCCACCTGGGGTCCCCGATCCGGCGCCGTCGTCCCCAACGGACGGCGCCGGTGAGGGCGTCGCGGTGGCGCTCGGTAAGGGCGTCGGGCTGACGGACGGGATGAGCAGGCCGGGCGCCTGACCGATCCCACCCTGCGGGACCGCCGACAGGGTCGCCGCATTGACAGCGATCCCCGCCCCGGCGAGCAGTATGGCTGCGCCGGCGGCGAGGATCACGGTCTTGTTCATGAACGACACGCTACGCGCTCGATCCGGTCAGTCGTCCGAGCCGTGGCCGCCACCGTCGTGGCCGCTGTCGTCGCCGCCGCCCGAGTGGCCGGAGCCGCCGCTGCTGCCCGAGCCCGAGCTACCGGAGCCCGAACCGCTGTCGTCGCCGGAACCCGAGTTGCCGGCTCCGTCGTCCGCGCCGTTGTCGTCGCCGTTGTCGTCCGCGCCGTTGTCGTCCGCGCCGTTGTCGTCCGCGCCGTTGTCGTCGCCGACGTCGTGGCCGGGGCCGTCGTCGGCGCCGTGCCCGTGGTGCTCACCGGGGTTGTCGTCGCCCAGGTCGTGACCGGGAGCGTCGTCGAGCCCGGAGTGGCGCGGCAGGTTGTCGTCGCCCGGCTCGGCCGACGCGCCGGGCGTGGGGTCGTCGGTGGGCGAGCTGGTGACCCCTGAGCCGATGCTGTGCCCCACATTGCTCTGGGGAACGGTGGCCAGGGTGGCCGCGTTGACGGCGATTCCGGTGGATGCGATGGCGGCGACGCCGATGGCGGTGGCCGCGATGACGATGATCTTGTTCATGTCTTCGAAGCTATGGAATGGCCGTCGAAGACCGGTCCCTCACAGATCAAAGATCTGTACAAGATCGCGGCGACCCCGCCATCCGCCGATGGGGCCCAGAGAATGGACCCATGCGCATCCTGATCGTCGAAGACGACCCCGCCGTCGCGGCGGGCATCGCCGACGGGCTCGGTGCGGCGGCCATCGAGGTGGATCACGTGGCAGGCGGGCAGGCGGCTCTCGACACGCTCGGCCCCGTTCACGATCTGGTCGTGCTCGATCTCGGGCTGCCCGACATGGACGGCACCGATGTCTGCCGCCAGATCCGGGCCCGCAGTGCGGTCCCGATCATCATCGTCAGTGCGCGAGGCGACGAGATGGATCGCGTACTCGCCCTCGAGCTCGGCGCCGACGACTACCTGGTCAAACCGTTCGGCATGCGTGAGCTGCTGGCACGCATCCGGGCCGTGACCAGGCGCACGGCCTCGTCGCCCGAGCCCGATGGCCCGGGCGACCTGGGCCGGCTCACCATCGATGTGCGCAGCAGACGCGTGACGCTCGACGGCCAGCAGATCCACCTCACTCCCACCGAGTTCGACCTGCTGGTATACCTGGCGGGCGAGCCCGGTGCCGTGCATCGGCGCAGCGACATCCTGCGCGACGTCTGGCACGCGGAATGGTACGGCGCCACCAAGACGCTCGACGCTCACGTCGCCGGCATCCGCCGCAAGCTGGGCCACCCCGGCTGGATCGAGTCCGTGCGCGGCATCGGCTTCCGTTTCGAGATCGTGCCCGCATGAGCCTGCGCCTGGTGGCGGCGATGGTGGCCGTCGTGCTCCTCGCGCTGCTCGTGCAAGACATCCCCCTCGCCGGGTACCTTCGCGACGTCGAACGCGAGCGCATCGTGACGGCCCTCGAACGCGACGCATTCGTGATCGCCGGGCGCAGCGAAGAGGCCCTTCACGAGGCCGCTCCCGATGCGAGCGGAAGCATCACCGCCCTTGCTCAGGCGTACCGCGATGCTTCGGGCGCCCGCGTCGTGATCGCCGACCGCGACGGGGTGGCGATCGTCACGAGCGACGAAGACGGGTCGGGCGTCGGCGACTCGTTCGTGAGCCGGCCCGAGTTCGCCGCCGCGCTGGCCGGACAGGTCACGAGCGGCACCCGCTTCTCCGACACCCTCGGCCTCGAGCTGCTGTACGTCGCGGTCCCGGTGTTCAGTGGCGACGAGATCTTCGGTGCCGTCCGGCTGACGTATCCCAACAGCGTCGTCGACGATGCTGTCAACGCGAAGCTCATCAACATCGGGCTGGTGGGTCTGACCACGATCCTGCTCGCGGCGCTCATCGGGGTCGTGTTCTCGCGATCGGTCACGCGCCCGGTTCGGCTGCTGCGCGCCGCCAACGACAGGTTCGCGCAGGGCGAGAGGGGCGTTCATGCCGACGAGTCCTCCGGTCCGCCCGAGCTGCGCAGCCTGTCCCGGTCGTTCAATGGCATGGCGGGGCGCATCGATGTCTTGCTCGAGCAGCAGCGCGCATTCGCCGCCGACGCCTCCCATCAGCTGCGCACTCCGCTCACGGCTCTGCGACTCCGGCTCGAGCGGGCCCGTGAACTCGCGCCGACCGATCCCGACGGTGCCATCGACCGCCTCGAGGCGGCCGACGCAGAGCTCGACAGGCTCGAGACCCTCATCGAGGGACTGCTCGTGCTCAGCCGAGCCGAAGGGGGCGGGGTCCCCGCAGTCGACGTCGATCTCGCCGCTGTGGCAGCAGCGCGGGTCGAGCAGTGGAACGCGCTCGCCGCCGAGACCGGCTCGGCCGTGACGTACGAGGGCCCGGAACACGCATCCGTGCTCGCGGTCCCCTCCGCGGTCGAGCAGATCGTCGACAACCTCGTCGACAACGCGCTCGGCATCGGCAGCACAGAGGTGACGGTGCGAGTGGAGCCGGGCACGGACCGGGTCGTGCTGCACGTCCTCGACCGCGGTCCCGGCATGTCCGCGGACGAACGGGCCCGGGCCTTCGAACGGTTCTGGCGGGGCCGGGGCGAGCAAGACCGTCGCGGGTCGGGACTCGGGCTCGCGATCGTCGCCCAGCTCGCCGGCGCGAGCGGCGCCACCGCCGAACTCGCGGCCCGCGACGGAGGAGGGCTCGACGCCACGGTCCGCTTCACTGCCGGGCGCGGTCGGTAGCCAGACCTAGGCTGTCCGCATGGCCAAGCCCAGCGCGTCCCCCTACGCGTGCAGCGAATGCGGCTGGACGGGCGCCAAATGGTACGGCCGGTGCCCTGAATGCCAGGTCTGGGGCAGCATCGTCGAACGCGGTCGCCCGGTCGTGGCCCTCGCTGCGGCGAAGGTGCCCGAGGGGCGCACCGCACGCCCGATCACCGACATCGGCACGGAGTCCGCCGTGCACTGGCCGTCCGGCATCGACGAATTCGACCGCGTACTCGGCGGAGGACTGGTTCCCGGCGCAGCCATCCTGGTCAGCGGAGAACCCGGAGTCGGCAAATCCACCCTGCTCCTGGAGGTCGCATCCCGTGCCGCGGTCAGCGGCAGGCGCGTGCTGTACGTCAGCGCAGAAGAGTCCGCCAGCCAGGTGCGCCTGCGCGCCGAACGCACCGGAGCCCTCGCCGACGAGCTCTACCTCGCCGCCGAGACCGACCTCGCGACCATCCTCGGCCACATCGACGCGGTGCGCCCGGCGCTCGTGATCGTCGACTCCGTGCAGACGGTCTCCTCGGCCATGTCCGACGGCGCGGCAGGTCAGCCCGCCCAGGTGCGGGAAGTCGCGGGGACCCTCATCCGGGTCGCCAAAGACAAGAACGTCCCCATCCTGCTGGTCGGTCACGTCACCAAAGACGGCTCGATCGCCGGCCCGCGACTGCTCGAGCACATCGTCGATGTCGTATGCAGCTTCGAGGGCGACCGCCAGACCGCGCTGCGCTTCGTGCGTGCCCTCAAGAACCGGTTCGGCCCCACCGACGAGGTCGGCTGCTTCGAGATGACCGGCGAAGGCATCTCCGAGGTCCCCGACCCGTCCGGGCTGTTTCTCTCCCGCGGAGGCAGACCCGTGAGCGGAACCTGCGTCACCATCGCCCTCGAGGGCCGGCGCGCACTTCCGGTCGAGGTACAGGCGCTGATCGTCCCGACCAAAGCACCTCAACCTCGGCGCGTAGTCAACGGCGTGGACTCGGCGCGCGTCGCCATGCTGCTCGCCGTGCTCGAGAAGCGGGCCCATCTCAAGTTCGGCGAAGCGGATGTCTACGTCTCTACCGTGGGCGGCATCCGCCTGACCGAACCGGCAGCCGACCTCGCCATCGCTCTCGCCATCGCCAGCGCCGTGCGCGACAAGGCACTGCCCGCCACCCTCGCAGCCGTCGGCGAGATCTCGCTCGCTGGCGAAATCCGCCCGGTCACCGCCGCGCGCGTCCGCGCCGCCGAAGCGAAGCGCCTCGGTTACACCGACGTGCTCGACGGCGACGCGGGCGACGTGAACCAGATCATCGCGACGGCATTCGCCGTGGGCGCTGCCGCAACCGGCGATCAGCCAACGTTCTGATGGCCACCCGGGTGCTGATCTCCGGCGATGTGCAGGGCGTCGGGTTCCGCTGGTCTGCAGCGCACGAGGCCGAGCGCCTGGGCGCGACAGGCAGCATCCGCAATCTGCCCGACGGGAGGGTCGAGGCGATCGTGGACGAGGGAGCCGGGCAGAACGAATTGCTCGAATGGCTGCGCCGCGGTCCGCCGGGTGCGCGGGTCGACAGGGTCGAGTCCGACGCCCAGGCCGACACCGGGAACACCGGTTTCCGGATCGGTTAGAACAAGCGGAACGCGACGTTCTGCGACTCGACGCCGCCCAGCTTGACCTGCAGCTTGTAGGTGGGGCCCGAAGAGTTGGCGACCGCCGCCGGCCGTGTCGAGTTGCAGGTCGTCGTCGAGGAGCGGGTGCGGTCCCAGGCGAACGGTGTCGTCGTCAACTCGACACCCGGCTGCAGCACCTGCGGCGTCGAGGTCGGCGACTTCTGGCAGTCTTTCGAACTCCAGATGCGGTCGGTGCCGCTGGTGATGACGTACTCCTGGGCACCCGTTCCGACATCGAACGTGCACGGGGCCGATCCGGCATTCGTGATCTTCATCGAGATCATCGGTTTCACGCCCGCCGCATAGCTGTTCGAGTCGGTGACGGCGACCACCGTCACCTGCGCCGGGTTGCACGCGGTCCCGCCCTCCGCCGACGTGAATGTCGGCGAGGGGGTGCTCGACGGGTCACCCGCGGACGTCGATGCCGACGGACTGTTGCTCGGCGACGAACTGGGGGTGCCCCCCGGCCGCACGATGATCAGCACGATCACGACGATGACCGCGATCAGACCCAGCAGCAGAACCAGGCGTCGGCGCCAGTACACCGACGGCGGCTGAGGGCCGACGGGGTTGCGGATCGTCGACATGCGGCCAGGGTAAGCCCGGGCATCCCCCGATCAGGTCAGTACGCGCCGCAAACAGCGGCGGCCGCCCGACGCACCGTCACCGCTAGAGCCGCTTCAGCATCCGGGTGTTGCCCAGTGTGTTCTGCTTCACGCGCGCCAGATCCAGGAACTCGGCCACGCCCTCATCCGCCGACCGCACCAGCTCGGCGTACACATCAGGCGACACCAGGCCCTCCCCGTGCTCGGCGTACCCGTGCGCGGTGAAGAACCCCACCTCGAACGTCAGGCAGAACAGCCGCGACAGCCCGAGCGCGCGCGCGTCGTCCTCCAGCTTCTCCAGGAGGGCGTGCCCGATGCCCTTGCCGCGCCATCCGGATGCGGCGGCCAGAGTACGCACCTCCCCCAGGTCTTCCCACATCACGTGCAGCGCCCCGCACCCGACCAACTGCCCGTCGGACTCAGCCACGCGGAATTCCTGCACCGCCTCGTAGAAGTCGACGCGCTCCTTGCCGAGCAGGATCCGTTCGTGCACGAGCGGCTCGATCAGTTTCTGGATGCCGGGGACGTCGCCGGTGCGCGCGCGGCGCACAGAGATGGGCGGGCCGGCGATCTCAGTCACCGGCCCACCCTATCCAGGCTCACCGATGGGACATGATGAACGCCAGCATGTGGCTGCGCGAGTTGCCGTTGTCGATCGCGGCCGCCGGCAGTTCGCGGGCGACATCGAGCGCGGCCGCCGCATCCTTCGATCCCGCCAGCGACTGGTACATCAGGATGAGGTCGGCGAACTGCGGGGCAGGCCCGCCCTTGAGCGCCTCGGCCACGTTTCCGCGGATCCGGTCAGGGTCGCCCGCGAGGTAGTCCGACACCGGTCCCATCGGGATCAGCTGGATTCCCAGCACCGCCGCCGGCTCGCCGCTGAACCATGTCGCGTAGTCGAGCTTGCCGTCCCAGACGATCCCCACGACGTCGTGTCCGTACGAGTCGTAGGGTGCGGAGTCGCGATCGAAGCCCACCCAGTTCGC
>JAODAS010000018.1 GCA_025463555.1 Schumannella sp. | reverse complement strand
CTGGCGATCACGGTCGGCTGGATTCTCGGAACCGGCTACACGACCGCGGGTTCCGTGCAGTTGCTGCCGCAGCTGCTCTGGCAGTTCGGCGAGTTCACGGCCATCGTCGCCGGGCCGCTCTGGTTCGCGGGGACCGTGCTGATGACGCGCGGGGGCCGGCTGCTGACCCGTGCCGGCTGGCTGGCCCTCGGCCTCGGGGTGCTTCTGCCGTGGCCGGTCCTGCCCTTGCTGGCGGTGTCATGAGAAGCGTCGTCGCGGTCACGCTCGCCCTCGCGGTGCTGCACCTCTGGGCGCTGTTCCAGGGGTTGTCGAACCTGATCGCGCTACCCGGGTTCTATGCCGAGAAGGGGCTCGGCGAGCCGCCCTGGTGGTTGCTCGTCGCCGGCGTGCTACTGCCGGTGGTGACGTTCACGGCCGCCGTGCTGCTCGGGAGGGGACGCATCCTGTCGCACCGGGTGCTGCTGCTCGTGATCTCCCTCGCAGCGGCGAACGCCTTCGTGCTGTCCAGTGGGGCGCTGGCGCCGATCCTGCTCGCGTTCCAGGCGCGCACATGATGCGGATCGCGGGTGCGGTTCTGGTGCTGCTGGTGCTCGCGGGATGCGGCACTTCAGGCTCATCCGGATCGCGTCACGAACTGTACGACTCGGTCGCGGGCATCGCAGCGGACAGCACGCTCGTCGTCGTCGGCCGGGTGACCCTGCAGGAGGACGATGACTCGCCGCAGGCGACCCGGGTGTCCACCATCGAGATCGTGGAACGCTTCCTGCCCGCTGGGCTCGGCTCGGACCTCGACATCCGGCTGCCCGACAAGATCGGGGACACCCTGCAGGTGCGACAGGTCGTCGAGCCCTATCTGGAACGCGGCCAGAGCTACCTGCTGTTCCTGCGCCCGAGCGAGCTGCCGGGAGACGCGGCAGCGCAGTTCTTCGTCACGGGCGCTGATGCCGGCGTCTACCTGTCACAGGGGACGGACTTCGTCCACCCCGAGTTCGACGGCGACACCCTCCCGACGACCCTGACGGCAGCCGACCTCGGCTAGAGCGGCGCCGCCGCCAGCGTTTTTCGGCGGTCCCGGCCGGCAGCGTGACGCACTGTGCAACACGGCGGAGCCCTTCGCGCGGCTGCACTAAACTCGTGCTCGCATCCACGGCCGCTCGGCCGCCGACCCCGAAGGAACTCCGTGGCCAAGCCGGTCGTCCTGATCGCCGAACAGCTCTCACCCGCCACCGTCGAAGCCCTGGGGCCCGACTTCGACATTCGCGAAGTCGATGGCACGGACCGCCCGGCGTTCCTCGCCGCGCTCGCCGACGCCAGCGCCGTGCTCATCCGCTCGGCCACGCAGATCGACGCCGAGGCGATTGCGGTCGCCCGGCACCTGAAGGTCGTCGCCCGTGCGGGCGTCGGGCTCGACAACGTCGACCTGCCGGCCGCCACCGCCGCCGGGGTGATGGTCGTGAACGCGCCGACCTCCAACATCATCAGCGCTGCTGAGCTGACCATCGGCCACATCCTGAGCCTGGCGCGCCACATCCCCGCCGCTCACGCGAGTCTCGCGGCGGGGGAGTGGAAGCGCTCGAAATACACCGGCACCGAACTGTTCGAGAAGCGCGTCGGCATCATCGGTCTCGGTCGCATCGGTGCGCTGATCACCGTGCGCCTGCAGGCGTTCGGCGTCGACGTCGTCGCCTACGATCCCTACGTCACCGACGCGCGCGCACAGCAGCTCGGTGTCACCCTGCTCCCCCTGGATGAGCTGCTCGCGACCAGCGACTTCGTCACCATCCACATGCCCAAGACGCCCGAGACGACGGGCATGATCGGCGCGAAGCAGCTCAAGTCGATGAAGAAGAGCGCCTATGTGGTCAACGTCGCGCGTGGCGGACTCATCGACGAGAAGGCTCTGGCGGCCGCGCTGAAAGCGGGCGAGATCGCGGGCGCCGGAATCGACGTGTTCACGAGCGAACCGCCGGCCGACGATTCGCTGACGAGTCTTCCCAACATCCTGGTCACCCCGCACCTCGGAGCTTCGACCGACGAGGCGCAAGAGAAGGCGGGCGTCTCGGTCGCGCGCTCGGTCCGCCTCGCTCTCGGCGGCGAACTGGTGCCGGATGCCGTGAACGTCGCCGGCGGAGTCATCGATCCGACGGTGCGGCCGGGCATCCCGCTGATGGAGAAGCTCGGGCAGATCTTCGCCGGGCTCGCCGACGGGCCCCTCTCCAGCATCGACGTCGAGGTGCGGGGCGAGATCGCCGAACTGGATGTCAGCGTGCTCAAGCTCGCTGCACTCAAGGGGGTGTTCTCCAATGCGGTCACCGAGCAGGTGTCGTACGTGAACGCCCCGCTTCTGGCGGAGCAGCGCGGCATCGCGGTACGGCTCGTGCAAGACCCGGTGAGCGAGGACTACCGCAACGTGCTCACGATCCGCGGCGCGACCGGCGACGGAACCCGGGTCTCGGTGAGCGGCACCCTGACCGGCCCGAAGCAGGTCGAGAAGATCGTCGAGATCAACGGCTACGACGTCGAGGTGCCGATGGCCGAGCACTTCATCGTGATGCTGTACACCGACCGGCCGGGCATCGTCGCGATCTACGGCCGCGAATTCGGCGACGCGAGAATCAACATTGCGGGGATGCAGATCGCCCGGCAGCAGAAAGGCGGCCAGGCGCTGAGCGTGCTGACCGTCGACTCACCCGTGCCAACGGCCCTGCTGGACAAGGTGCGCGAGGCGATAGAAGCATCCCTGCTGCGCGAGATCGACGTGGTGGCGGGCTGACTCTGTCAGCCCCGCACGCTGTTTGCCCGCTTTTGACGTCTCCGCCTGGGGCGAGACGTCAAAAGCGGGCAACCAGCTAAGTGCGGTTAAGGGTTACAGGGGCTCGTCGCCCGAGACGGTCGTGCTGCGCTGGGCAACACTTTCGCCGGCGGGGGTCACGGTGCGCTCGGTCGTCACAGCACTGCGACGACGCGCGAGCAGCGCGATCCCGATGATCGTGATGACCACTCCGGCGCCCATCAGCAGGTAGCCGACGAGGTCGAGGTTGAGCCAGCCGACGCTCACGTTGAGCGCGAACGTCAGGATCGCTCCGACGACGAACAGAAAGATTCCTAGTCCAATACTCATGGCTCCGACGCTAAACCCGGCTTCGACGAGGATTCCTCCATGGGCCTCTGCGGCAGGGAACGGTACGCTGACGGATGTCGCGGTTCCCCGGAATCGCGGGCCAGACGGCCCTTTCTGGGAACCGGCTGGCACTCCGCTGACCGTCGCCCACAGGAGCCCTTGATCGTGACTCGCACCCTCGACATCGCCGTCATCGCCGGAGACGGCATCGGCCCGGAGGTGACCGCGGAGGCGCTCAGAGTGCTCCGCGCCGCGGTCGGCGCCGACATCGACGTGCACACCACCGAATACCCCTTCAGCGCGGCCCACTACCTCGAGACCGGGAAGGTGCTCGGCGACGACGACCTCTCCGCGCTCGCCCAGCACGACGCGATCGTGCTCGGTGCGGTCGGCGGGGATCCGCGCGAGCCGCGGCTCGCAGGGGGGATCATCGAGCGCGGCATCCTGCTGAAGCTGCGGTTCGCTTTCGACCACTACGTCAACCTGCGGCCGACGCGCCTGTTCCCCCAGGTCGCGTCTCCGCTGAGCAGCCCCGGCGACATCGACTTCGTCGTCGTGCGCGAAGGCACCGAGGGTCCCTACGTCGGCAACGGCGGCCGCCTGCGCGTCGGCACCCCGCACGAGATCGCGAACGAACTCAGCATCAACACCGCTCACGGGGTGGAACGTGTCGTGCGCTACGCGTTCGAGCTCGCGGGAAGGCGCCGCAAGAAGCTGACCCTCGTGCACAAGACCAACGTGCTGACGAACGCCGGGAGTCTGTGGGCCGAGACGACCGCGCGCGTGGCGGCCGAGCATCCGGATGTCGTCTGGGACTACCTGCATGTGGACGCCGCGACCATCTTCTTCGTCACCGACCCTGCTAGGTTCGACGTGATCGTCACAGACAACCTCTTCGGCGACATCCTCACCGATCTGGCCGGCGCTATCAGCGGCGGCATCGGACTGGCGGCCTCGGGCAACATCAACCCCGACGGCACGTTCCCCTCGATGTTCGAGCCCGTGCACGGTTCGGCACCCGACATCGCGGGGCAGCAGAAGGCGGATCCCACGGCGGCGATCCTGTCCATCGCGTTGCTGCTCGACCACCTCGGTCTCGCGGACGCGGCGGCCCGGGTCGAGGCGGCGGTCATCGCCGACTTGGCCGAGCGAGGACCGCAAGCCCGCACGACGAGCGCGGTCGGCGCAGCCATCGCCGCCCGATTGAGCACCCCGTAGGCCCAGATTTGGGCGCACACTAGCTACACGAACTTCATCCGGAGAGACACATGACGATCAACCTCCTTCCCATGGCGACGCAGGACCTTCTCTGGCAGGTCACGCGCAACCCCGCGGCCAAGACCGACGCCGAGCGCGCCGAACTGCTGAAAGACCCCGGCTTCGGCAAGGTCTTCACAGACCACATGGTCGACATCTGCTGGTCCGAGAAGGGCGGATGGCATCGCCCGCGTGTGCAGGCGTACGGCCCCATCTCGCTCGACCCGGCGGCCGCCGTGCTGCACTACGCGCAGGAGATCTTCGAAGGCCTCAAGGCGTACCGCCACGCCGACGGCTCGGTCTGGAGCTTCCGGCCCGACCAGAACGCGGCCCGCATGCAGCGCTCGGCCCGCCGCCTCGCGCTTCCCGAGCTTCCCACCGAGTACTTCATCGAATCGCTGAAGCAGCTCGTCGCCGTCGACGCCGCGTGGGTGCCGAACCAGGATGAGGCGAGCCTGTACCTGCGGCCGTTCATGTTCGCGAAAGAGGCGTTCCTCGGCGTGCGTCCCGCGGCGAAGGTCAACTACTACCTGATCGCCTCCCCGGCGGGCGCGTACTTCTCGGGCGGGATCACGCCGCTGGAGATCTGGCTGTCGACCAAGTTCACGCGTGCCGGCCACGGCGGGATGGGCCAGGCGAAGACCGGAGGCAACTACGCCTCATCGCTGGTCGCGCAGGCCGAGGCGTACGAGAACGGCTGCCAGCAGGTGCTGTTCCTCGATGCCGAGGAGGGCACATACCTCGAGGAGCTGGGCGGCATGAACGTCGTGCTGCTGACCCGCGACAAGAAGCTGATCACCCCCGACAGCGACTCCATCCTCGAAGGCATCACGCTCGCGTCGATCATGCAACTCGCCACCGACCGCGGCTACACGGTCGAACAGCGCCGCGTCTCGCTCGCCGAATGGCGGGACGGCGTCGAATCCGGCGACATCGTCGAGGCGTTCGCCTGCGGTACCGCCGCGGTCATCACCCCGATCGCGGTGCTGCGCAACAACGACATCGAGATCCGGATGCCGGACGTCGCGGACGTCGACCGGGTGTCACTGTCTCTGCGCGAAGAGCTGACCGGCATCCAGTACGGACGCGTCGCCGACCGGCACGGGTGGCTGGTGAAGCTCAGCGCGTAGCGGCTCCGCCACGGACGACGTCGACCGCGAACTCGGCGACCGCGTCCGCGACGCCGGCGAGGCGCGTGAGCGGCTGCACGTCGTGGTTCCCGGGGAACCATCGCACGTCGATGCCCGCAAGCAGGCCGTAGCCGGGAACCTCGTCCTCGCCCCCGAACGGATCCTGGGTGCCCTGGCAGATGAGGGCGGGGGTGCGGAGCGTCAGCAGATGCGCCGTGCGCAGCTGCTCCGGGCGTTCGGGCGGGTGGAACGGGTAGCCCAGGCACACGAGCCCGCACACGCTTCCGGCGTCGAGCAGCTCATCCGCCACCAGGCTGGCGACCCGGCCCCCATAGGACTTGCCGCCGATCAGCACCGGACCGCCGGCCGTCGACGTGATCTCGGCCACGGCATCCCGGTACTCGCCCATCGACAGCTCGGCCTTCGGCGGCGGCCGCCGCACGCCATCGCGCCGCGCCGCCATGTACGCGAACTCGAAACGCACGGTGCGGATGCCGCGGTCCCCCAGCAGTCGGCTCACCTCGTTCATCCATGCCGAATCCATCGGCGACCCTGCGCTGTGCG
>JAODAS010000015.1 GCA_025463555.1 Schumannella sp. | reverse complement strand
GGATCTCGGCGACGAGGCTCTCCAGCTCGGCGGTGGTGCCCTGCGCGTAGGCGGGATAGGCGAGTTCGGCGCCCACGTCGAGCGCGACGATGTCTGCACCGTCGCCCGCGAGCGCGAGCGCGATCGCCCGGCCCTGACCGTGGGCGGCACCGGTCACGAACGCGACCCGGCCGCCCAGGTCGCCCAGGTCGCCCGGGTCGGAGCGTGCTCCCTGCTCAGACAACCCGCGTGTCTCCCGGCTTGCGAAACTCGTACAGCACTTCGTCCAGCGGGACGCGGCCGACGCTGTTGACCAGGTTCGTCGCCACCATCTGCCCCGCGAACGCCACCAGCAGCACGCGAAGGGTGGGGCTGAACGCCGCCTCGAGGCGGGCGTAGAACTCGTCGGGGATCTGAGTCGGAGTCGTCGCGATCAGGCGACCCCACTCCAGCAGCAGCTGCTCGGTCTCGGTGACCGTCGGGTTGTCGGGATCGTCGCCGGACTCGATGAGGATGCGGCGGAAGTAGACCGAGCAGACCAGGCAGTCGTTCGCGTCGCTGATCGCGTACGAGAACAGCGAGACGGCGCGCTCGCCGATGTAGGGCTGAAGCTCGTTGCGCAGCCGGTACCACTCCATGTACACCTCGAAGCTGGGCACGTGTGCCAGCAGGGTGCGCTTCATGTTGGTGATGCGGCCGCCGTGTTCATCGAGCTGATGCTCGGCCGCCGCCGCGGCGTCGGGACTGAGCTCGTCATCGGGCAGCATCGGCAGAAATCCCATGCCGCCAGCCTAGGACCGGGCCACCGCCCGGGCGGAGGAGTTACGACCGGTGGTGCTGTGTGCTCAGGCGGCCTTGCGCTGCGCGTCCTGGCTCGACACCGGGCGAACCCCGTCGAACACGCCGGCACGGATCGCCTGGAACACCTCGACGGCGGCCTGGGCCAGCTTGCCGTGGCTGCCGAGCACGTTGCGGCGGATGCGCGGCTCGTCCTGGATCGCGAACTCGCCACCCTTGTCGACCACCCGGGCACCGAGCGACTTGGCCCATGCGGCCGTCATCTGCTCGATCAGCGGGTCGGTCGAGACCACGCGGATCTCGTCGCCGCGGCCGAACGGGCGCGTGCGCACGAGGGCGCGGGCGATGAGGCCGGCGCCCAGATAGCTGACGACCTGGTCGTCGGTGATCCACGAGGGCACACCGAGGACGTCGTCCTGATCCATCAGCAGCAGGTTCTGGCCATCCGGCGCGGTCAGCTGCAGTTCGGCGTCGGTATCGCGCCAGGCGACCCGGTCGCGCGGCGCGAAGCCATTCGTGTCGGGTCCCGCGGCATCGACGATGCCGACCACGAATCCGCGGCCGCGACGGGTCGGGCGTAGACGCAGGCGCCCCGTCGTCGGACGGGGTACCACGTGGGTCGTGCGTGTCATCTCAGTAGCAGTGTTCATCGGGTTCGATTCGTTCACCTCGATCGATGAAACGTACTGACGGGGGCTGGTTATTCCCCGAATACTTTGCCCGGGTTGAGAATTCCCTGGGGGTCGAAGACGCCCTTCAGCTGCCGCTGCAGCTCGTACGAATCGTCGCCCAGCTCATCGCGCAGCCAGCGCCGTTTCAGCAACCCGACCCCGTGCTCGCCGGTGAGAGTGCCGCCGAGGCGCAGGCACTCCAGGAACATCTCGTCGGCGGCCGCCCAGACGTGATCGGGCACGTCGACGTGACCGTCGGCTGTCTTCTCGGCGTCGAACACGAAGTTGGGATGCAGGTTTCCGTCCCCGGCATGCGCGACGGTGGGGATCGAGATGCCGTAGGCCTTCTCGATGCGCTGGATGGCCGCGAACATGGCAGGAAGCGCGCTGCGTGGCACGGCCACGTCTTCGATGAGCACCGTCTTACCCGTGGCGACCAGCGCCGGGTGGAACGACCTGCGCACGGCGAAGAGGCGCTCGCCTTCGTCGCGATCTGTGGTGAGTTCGACCTCTCCGCCGAGGGAACGCATCACGGCAGCCGCATCCGTCGCCTCGGACGCGGACGCGGCCCCGTCGGTCTGCACGAGCAGCTGCGCCCCGCGGCCCCCCAGATCGAGACCGAGGTACGCGCCGAGCGCGTCGAGCGCCGTCGCATCGAGCAACTCCATGATGGCCGGCTTGATGCCGGACGAAACGATGACGGATGCCGCGCGAGCAGCGTCGTCGACGCTCGCGAACGAGGCGGACAGCGTCGAGACCGTTCCGCGGGGCAGCGGCCGCAGCTTGAGCGTCGCCTCGACGATGACGGCGAGCGTGCCCTCCGAGCCGATCATCAGCGCGGTCAGGTCGTACCCGGTGACGCCCTTGACGGTGCGATGCCCGATGCTGAGCAGCCGGCCGTCGGCCAGCACGATCTTCATGCCGAGGACGGCCTCGCGCGTGACGCCGTACTTGGCGCAGAGCAGTCCGCCCGCGTTCGTGGCGAGGTTGCCGCCGATCGTCGAGATGGCGCGGCTCGCCGGATCCGGGGCGTACCAGAGGCCCCGCTCCGTGAGCATCGCGTTCAGGTCGCCGTTGAGCACGCCGGGCTCGACGACCGCCAGCTCGTCATCGACGGAGATCTCCAGGACGCGGTTCATGCGCTCCGTCGAGAGCACCAGTTCCCCGGCGCCGCCGATGGCCGCGCCCGCGAGCCCGGTGCCTGCTCCGCGCGGAACGACTCCGATCCCGTGGGCCGAGGCGAAGCGAAGCGTCGCCTGCACGTGCTCGATCGTGGTCGCCTCGACGACCGCGAGCGGCGGCTTCGCGGCGACATAGCCCGATCGGTCCGCCCGTGCCGCGTCGAGCGCCTCCGGGTCCGTCCGCAGCGCGTCGCCGATCTCGGCCTGCAGTGCGCTCAGCGAGACGCTGTGCTGCCGGGCGCCGGTCGTCATGTCTCGAGCGTAGCCCGCACCCCCATGTCCGTTTTCCGCGAGTCGCTGTCGGTGGGCCGTGCGATGGTGGGCAGGTGGACATGACCTTCGAGCAGCAGTACGGAGCCCTGTCGGCCCGCGATGCGAGGTTCGACGGTCAGTTCATCGCCGGCGTCTCGACGACCGGCATCTACTGCCGCCCGAGCTGCCCCGCCCTCACGCCGAAGCCCGGCAACGTGCGGTTCTTCCGCACGGCCGCCGCCGCGCACGACGCGGGCCTGCGAGCCTGCAAACGCTGCCAGCCCGACGCCGTCCCCGGCTCGCCCGACTGGAATCTGCACGACGACCTCGCCTCGCGCGCCATGAGGCTCGTGCAGGACGGCGTCGTCGAGCGCGAAGGCGTCGACGGGCTCGCCCGGCGCCTCGGCTACACGCCCCGCCACGTGTCGCGCGTGCTGCAGGCCGAACTCGGCGCGGGGCCGCTCGCCCTCGCGCGTGCCAACCGCGCCCAGACCGCCCGGTCCCTGCTCGCCGCGACGGAGCTGCCGATCAGCGACATCGCGTTCGCCGCCGGATTCGGCAGCCTGCGCCAGTTCAACGAGACGATCGCGGCCGTCTACCGGGCGACCCCGAGCGAACTGCGGGCGCTCACCCGGCGCGGACAGCACTCCCCCGGCGCGACGTCGAGCGCTGCGGGGAATCCGGATGCCGCGGCAGCCGGCGAGATCACGCTGCGGCTGCCGGCGCGCCCGCCCTTCGATTCGGCGGGCCTGTTCCGCTTCTTCGCCGACCACGCCATCCCCGGACTCGAGACCGGCGACGTCTCACGCTACGAGCGCACTATGTCGCTGCCCGGCGGCCCGGCCAACGTCGTCGTCATCCCCGATGAGCAGCGGCCGGGCGTGATCGTGACCGCACGGCTCCACGCGCTCGCGGATGTGCCCGCCCTCGTCGCGCGGGTGCGCCGCATGTTCGACCTCGATGCCGACTCCGTCGCCATCGACGCGGCACTCTCCAAAGACCCGGTGCTCGGTCCCCTCGTCGCCGCCGTGCCCGGGATCCGCCTCGCGGGCAGCGTCGACGGAGAAGAGGCCCTGTTCCGCACGCTCGTGGGGCAGCAGATCTCGGTCGCCGCAGCACGCACAGTGCTCGGACGGCTTGTGAAAGACCTCGGCGGTGGAGCATTCCCGTCAGCCGAGACCATCGCCGCGGGCGGACGCGACG
>JAODAS010000012.1 GCA_025463555.1 Schumannella sp. | reverse complement strand
AGAACAGGCCGAACTGCAGCAGCGCCAGCAGCATGGTGAAGAGGAAGAGCGCCCCCTTCTTGCGCCCGGTGGCGTCAGCGCGCTGTCCGAGCACCGGCGCGAGCAGCAGGATGAGGATGCCCGCGGCCGTCGTGACGGCGCCGTACCCGCTCGAGAGATCGGCAAGCGCGCGCTGCTTGAGCGGGTCGTCGTCGGCCAGCGCGGCGACATTCGCCGGCAGGAAGCTGTCGGACACCAGGTAGAGAGCCGCGAAGACGAAGGTCAGGATCACTGAGTTGAACGGCTGCGTGGCCCAGTCCCAGAACGCCCACGAGACGACCTGCTTGCGGGGGACGACCTTGGCGTCGTCGTCCTCGAGACCCGGGGAGCCCATCGGCCCGATCGAGAGGGTGTTCGCGGTCGGTGGTGGGGTGGGAACGCCGTCGCTGGCCATGGCTGCACACTACTGGCCGCGCGTGTCCGTCCACACGTGCCTGGCCCTCCTATCGGCCTGGCCCTCCTAGTGGCCTGGCCCTCCTAGTGGGGAGACCCGTAGTGGGACGTTCGCCCGGCCGCGCCGGTGGTTAGCGTCGGCGTTGACGGGATCACCTGAATCCTGTCGCGGCCGTCTTCCCACGGTCACAGCCCGAATCGCTTGCCCTGGAGATTCACGTGCATACCCCGCGCGCTGCCCTGCGCCGACTCGCCCTGTCATTGACGGTCGTCGTCGCTCTGGTGGCCGGCATCGTGACCGTGCCCGCGATCACCGGAGGCATCCCCGCCGCGGAAGCCGCCGGTACTCCCGACGTTCAGCTCACGCGCACCGTCGCCGCGCAGACCCTCTACGGCAAGGATGTCGCCGTCACACTGACTGCGGCCGCCCCGAATGCGACGCCCGACGTCGACGGCTTCAACCTGACCTTCAGTGACGTGATCCCCGCGGGCGCGGCGATCACCTCCACGAATTTCCCCGTCACCGACACGATCGTGCAGCTCGACGGATCCACCCTGGTGATCTGGTCGAACGTCGCCGACCTGCTCGACGGCGCATCCGTCACTCTCAGCTATTCGTACAGCTATCCGGTTCTCGGCTCAGCGGGGGCGCGGGATGTGGGAGACGTCTTCGCGGCGACAGCCCACGCGTACGTGAACACCGACCCGTACACCGTGCCCAACCCCGCGCCGACGTCCGTCGACGGCAGCGTGTGGGAGGACGTGAGCGGATCGGCGGCGGCGAGCTCGAGCACCCAGCTGGTGCCCTTCATGGTGCGCACGCGGGAGCTTCCGAGCCCCGAGGCCGAGTTGCTGCGCGGCGTCCACGCGGACAAGACCATCTACGAGATCGTCGTCACCAACAACACGGTGGCTCCGACCACCAACCCCGACGTCGTCACCTACCTCCCGGCGAACCTCGAGTTCCTGGGTTGCGCCGCCGCCGACAACAGCTCGGCTGCGGAGTACGCGGGCGCCCCGGCGCTGAGCGCGAGCTTCCCCTCGTTCGCCTCCTGCGATCCGCTGTACACGGCGACGACCGTGTCGGCCGACCCGGGTGCGACCGGCAGCAACGCCGTGTTCACGCGCGTGCTGTGGAGTCAACTGCCCGACCTCGCCGCCTCCGGCGTGATCACGCTCCGCTACGCGGCGGCGATCCCGTTGCACGCGAACGTGATCGACCCGGCGGTCCTCAATCCCGTCGCGAACCTCGACAACAACACCGGTGCCGAGGCGGATGACGAGCAGTCCCTGACCACGTTCGCATCCGCGACCGGCTCCTACCAGGGCGGCAAGCCGAGCCCCGCGAGCTACACCGTGCCGGCCACGGCGACCGTCACGGCCGAGGACGTCCGCATCGTCAAGTCGGTCTCGACAGGCGCGATCAACCAGCAGGCCAACGCCACCTGGACTCTCGATCTGGCCACCTCGGAGTACACCCAGTCGACCGGGGCGATCATCGTCACCGACGTCATCCCCGACGGCCTCGACTGGGTGACATCCTCGCTGCCCCTCACGTCCGGCCCGACCGCGAACCCCGACGGCACACTCACGGTCGTGTGGACCGTGCCCTCGATGGGCACGCAGGACACCGCTCAGATCACCTACCAGACCACGACGCGGGACGACTACCGCCAGACCACCGCACCCGTCTCGGCCAACGACTCGTGGACGAACGTCGTCGACCTGACGACCAGCACCGTGCTCCGGTCGGGTGCCACCGGCCAGACGACCCGCTCGGTCGCCACCGTCGTCGACCACTCCGAGGCCTCGCAGAGCGCGGAGCCGGTCGAGCGCAACAAGCTCATCGCCGCACCCGTCGGCGGCTCGTGCACCGCGGTCACCACCTGGTACGACGACTCCGTGTCGGCCTTCCACCCGGGCGACACGGTCTGCTTCCGCCTCGACGTGGACTTCCCGGATCACCTCGACACCGTCAAGGCGAAGATCTCCGACTACCTGCCCGCCGGCTTCGCCCTGGTCGGCAACCCGTACTACAACGTGCCGCTGCACGACCTCGGCGACAGCACGGTGCTGGCCTTCACGAAGAACGCCGCGGGCACCGTTCTCACCTGGACCAAGGACCAGGTCGATATCGGCACCTACTTCTCGGTGATCCTCACCACGACGGTGTCGGGGCTGGCGGCGACGCAGAAGACCGACATCGTGGGCAACCTGCTCAAGGTGCGGTACCAGAACACGCAGACCTCCACCTTCCAGCTGCGCGATCAGGCCAACGCGACGCTCAGCGCTCCGCTGCTGACCCTCGACAAGGCTCTCCTCGTGCCGGCGAGCGGCACGGTTCAGGCGGGCGAGCCGATCCAGTACCGCATCACGGTCGCCAACACCGGGGGCGAGGATGCGACCCAGGCCGAGGTGCGCGACGTGCTGCCGGCCACCTGGACCTGCGCTGAGGTCACGTCGACGACTCCGGCCACGAGTTGCGCGGGCGCGATGCTGACCTGGACGGGTCTCACCGTGCCGGCCGGCGGATCGCTGACCTTCGATGTCTTCGCCGTCGCGCCGACCAGCGCCGCACCGGGTGACAGCTACACGAACGCCGCGGGTGTGCGCAGCTACGAGGGTGCGAACAACACCGC
>JAODAS010000277.1 GCA_025463555.1 Schumannella sp. | reverse complement strand
AGTCGTACCGCTTCAGCGGGCGCATCCGCGGCTATCGCGAAGGGGAACTGTACTTCCCGGGCTCGCCTCTGCTCGTCGTCGAGGGCACGTTCGCCGAGGCGGTCGTGCTCGAAACCCTCGCCCTCAGCGTGCTCAACTACGACTCCGCGGTCGCGTCCGCCGCCGCCCGCATGGTGTCCGCCGCCGACGGCCGGCCTCTCGCCGAGATGGGCTCCCGCCGTACGGGTGAGCGCTCAGCCATCGCGGCGGCGCGCGCCGCCTACATCGCCGGCTTCGCATCCACCTCGAACCTCGAAGCGGGACGCACCTGGGGCGTGCCCACGATGGGCACCGCAGCCCACTCGTTCACCCTGCTGCACGACACCGAGGAGGAGGAGTTCGCCGCCCAGGTCGCCGCGATGGGCGTCGGCACGACACTGCTGGTGGATACCTACGACATCACCGAAGGCGTCGCGACGGCCGTGCGGGTGGCCGGGACCGAACTCGGGGCGGTGCGCATCGACTCCGGAGACCTCGGAGTGGTGGTGCGCGAGGTGCGTGCTCAACTGGATGCGCTGGGCGCCACCAATACCCGCATCACCGTCACGAACGACCTCGACGAGCACGCGATCGCCTCGCTGCGGTCGGCGCCCGTCAACTCGTACGGGGTCGGCACCTCGCTGGTGACCGGCTCGGGCGCCCCGGCAGCCGGGATGGTGTACAAGCTGGTCGCGCACCTCGACGACGACGGGGCGTGGCTGCCCGTCGGCAAGACCTCCGAAGGAAAAGTCAGCGTCGGCGGACGCAAGCAACCCGTGCGGGCGTTGCGCGGCGGTGTCGCGCACGGGGAGGACATCTACGTCGAGGATCCGCCCGTCGCTGCCGACGCAGGCCGTGCCCTGCTGGTCGACCTCATCGTCGATGGCGAGCCTGTGCCCGCGTACCTGGGCGCGGAAGGGGTGTCCGCGGCGCGGGCGCATCACGCCTCGGCCATCGCGGAGCTGCCCCCCGAAGCGTTCTCGCTCGCCCGCGGCGAGCCCGTGCTGCCGACGCGCTACCTGTAGCGCGCGCCGCCGTCTGACAATTTCGCCCTGTGCTCACGGCTGGTAACGGGGCAGTTTTGTCAGATCGAGAGTTCGGGTCGGGTGGCCGGCGGCCGCGAGGCGCCGCACGAGACGCGCGATGACCGCGTGGGGTGAGCCGAAGAGGTCCTCGGCACGCACGTGCGAAACGGACCAGCCCGCGTCGGCCAGCCGCTCGCGTCGCCGTGCGTCGCTGGCCCACTGCTCCGGGGTGCGGTCGTGCCATCGGCCGTCGTACTCGAGTCCGACGCGGAGCTCGGGCCACGCGAGGTCGATGACCGCGAGTTCTCCGCCGGCCAGAGTCTCGAAATTGGGTTGAGGCTCAGGCAGCCCGGCGTGGCCCACCAGAAGCCGGAGCAGGGTCTCGGGTCGCGACCACGCCCGCTCGCGCGAGTCTGCGAGCGCACGTCTCAGACGACGCGACCCCGCCCCGGCCCCGTATTCCTCGAGAGCCCGGTCCACGTCCGCACGGCCTGCGAGCGGAGGCGTCCGCAGCGTGCCGGAGAGGAGCCGATCGGCGACCGCCGTCAGGTCGTGTGTCTGGAGTTCTCGGGCGAGGGTGATCCAGGTCGCCACGGGATCGAGCACGGGCACCCCGTGATGCCGGACGGCGGGCCACCTGCCGCGCTCGCTGCCGATCACGTGCCTGCGCCGCAGCGCCCGCGTCGGCCGGAGCGAGGAGACGCGGAACGGGATGCCGGACGCCGACAGCGGAAGCGGCAGGTCCCACAGGCGCGCGGCTGTCGATCCACAGAACGCCGAACCCTCGGGGAAGACCACCCCGAGCGCCGCGCACCTGTCGAGAAACGAGGCGCTTGAGCCGCGCATCCGGATGCCATGGAACGGCGCGGACAGGTCGGCGCGTTCCAGCCGCTGCCGGCTCGCTCCCCGCTCGCGTGCATCGCGTACGCGGAACCCGGTCGCCGGGAGTCCCTCCGGCAGCGGTTTCCTCGCGCTCATCCCCCCACGCTGATCGCCGGCACCCCGCTTCGGGGCGAATCCGCCTCCGCCGTCTGACAATTTCGCCCTGACGAGGCCCGGAAGGACAGGTCAAATCTGCGCGAGCGCACAAGCCGGCACGGGCGACGCGGCCGCGCGCGAGGCGCGCGTTACGGCTTCAGGCGGTCGTAGATCTTCTTGCAGTCCGGGCACACCGGGAACTTCTCAGGGTCGCGGCCCGGGACCCACACCTTGCCGCAGAGGGCGATCACCGGCTTGCCGGTCAGGGCCGACTCGAGGATCTTGTCCTTCTGCACGTAGTGGGCGAACCGCTCGTGGTCGCCCTCTTCGATCTGCTCCTTATTGAGCAGCTCTTCGAGTTCGCGGTCGAGCACATCGGTGCCGCCTGCGGTGTCTGGATCGCTCATGCACTCAGTGTTGCATGGTGAAGGCCAGCAATTCAGGCCCGCGACGATCAAAGACGGCACCTCCGGCACGGATGCCGATGAACAACGCGGTCAGGCCCGCCAGGACGCCCACCAGCAGCGAGATCCAGTTCCACGGCTGGCTTTTATCGATCAGCCACATGACGCCGGCGAAGAGGGCGGGCGCGCCGACGAGGAGCGTCGCAAGCAGGGCGAGAGCCTGCGCTCCCGACCCGGTGCTGCCCTGCACCTGCGGCTGCTGGAAGGCCGGGTCCCCGGGCCGGGGCGCCGCGTACGGCATGCGCGCCGAGAGTCCGCTGGCCACGCCGAGCCCTCCGAACAGCAGTGCGAGTCCCACTCCCGCGACCACCGGGACGATCTGGGCGTCACCGTGCCCGAGCACCGTCAGCGGCGTGCCGACCACGAGCAGGATCGCCCCGAGGACGAGCGGCGGGATGATGCGGCCGATGCGGTCGTGGGTGCCACGTGTCTGCGCGGCCACGTGGGTCCAGACCGCGGTGGAGTCGTAGGCGATGTCGTTGTGCGTGGTCGAGACGGCCACGATGAGGATCATCAGCGGCAGCGGCACGAGCGACGCCCACGCCAGCGGGAAACCGGCGATCAGGCTGGTGAGCACGATGACGATCGGGATGAACGGAAGGAACCCCAGGACCGCGCGGTAGCGGGGATCCCGTACCCAGTAGGTGAAGCTGCGGGCGGCGATCGCACCGGTCGGTGTCGACGGCAGCCGGCGGAACCAGCCCGGCGTGCCACCGCGGCGCTCGGCCGGAATGCGCCGCGTCGGGCGCGACACCGCACGCACGGCGAGGAACCACAAAACGAGCAGCACGAAAGCGGTGCTCGCACCGACCCAGATCGCCTGCGTGGCCAGCTGCGACCGTCCGAACACCGAGTGCGCCGGTGCCGCCCACAGCGCGCCGAGGGGCGTCCACTGCAGCGCCACGGCGACCTGCTCCGTGTGAATGTACGACGAGAGTTTGAGCAGGCTGACGAAGAACAGCCGCGCCGACCCGCTCGGCAGGTGCACCAGGCGCGGCAGCAGGGTCGCGACCACCAAGACGAAACCGATGATCAGGATGGGCGCGCCGACCCAGCGCACGCGGCGGCTCCAGCGCTCCCGGTTCGCCAGCGCGGTGCCGGCGGCGACGCCGAGACGCACGGAGAGCACACCCTGCAGGAACAGGATCGGCGCCGCGATCTGAGCGAGCCGCACCGCGTCGGGGTCGTTCCAGGCCCACGTCGGCGCCCACGCGATCGGCGCGATCAGCAGCGACGGGCCGACGATCGACAGCACGAGCAGCACGATCGCGACACTGCCCCATCGGATCCGGAACCCCCGCAGACCGCGCGGGTCGAGCAGTTCGCGGCGCACGAGCATGAACGGGAGCAGGAACGCGACGAGACTCAGGTACGACCCGGTGATGATGATGACCCGGCGGACGTAGTCGTCGTCGTATGCCTGCAGCTTGCCGGCGCCCAGCGCGATGGCCAGCACCACCGCGAAGGCGATGGCGAGACCCAGCCCGCTGATGATCACGTAGCCCAGCGGACGACGGAAGCCGTTCGCGAAGAGCCGCAGCTTCAGTCGGAGTAGCTGTGCAACCACTCCATGCCCTCCACCGCCGAGGCCCCGCCGGCCAGTTCCACAAACCGCTCCTCGAGCGATTTGGTCCCCAGTACCTCATCCAGGGTGCCCTGCGCGAGCATCCGGCCGTCGGCGATGATCGCGACCGAGTCGCAGATCCGCTGGATGAGGTGCATCGAGTGGCTCGACATGAGCACCGTGCCGCCCGCTGCGGTGAACTTCTGCAGGATGTCGATGACGAGCTGCGCCGACACCGGGTCGACCGATTCGAACGGTTCGTCGAGCACCAGCAGCCGGGGCGAGTGGATCATGGCCGAGGCGATCGCGATCTTCTTCACCATGCCGGCGGAGTAGTCGGACACGAACCGGTGCAGCGAATGCTCGAGTCCGAAGGCGGTGACGAGGTCGGAAACGCGGCGCAGCGTCGTCTCGCGATCGAGTCCGCGCAGGCCCGCGGCGTGGTGCAGGTACTCCGCGCCGGTCAGGCGGTCGAAGAGTCGCAGGTGGTCGGGCAGCACGCCGAGCATCCGTTTCGCGACGGAGGAGTTGCGCCACACATCGGCGCCGTACACCTTCACCACCCCGGAGTCGGGGCGCAGCAGACCCGTCACCATCGACAGCGTCGTCGTCTTGCCTGCGCCGTTCGGGCCGACGAAGCCGTAGAACGAACCTGCCTTGATCTCGAGGTCGGCGGAGTCGACGGCGACAGTGCGGCCGAAGCGCTTCGTCAGGTTGCGGACAGACAGGGCGACATCGGATGCCAGCGGCTTGGGGGCACGGGACAGCGAGATGCGCTGCGCCGGGCGGGTTCCGGCGGGCGACCAACCGGATGCTGCGGCCGGCTCCGGAGCGGGCGCCTCGTCGGGCGCGGGGCCGGGTTCGGGTTCGGGCTCGGTCTCGGGTTCGGGCTCGGCCTCGGGTTCTGGCTCGGCTTCGGGCTCGACGAGCGCTTCGGGCTCGGGCTCTTCCTCCGGTTCGGGTTCCAGCTCCGGCTCGACGTCCGGCTCCAGCTCCGCCTCCGGCTCCGCGTCCGGGTCGGCGGCCTCGGGCTCCTCATCGACCTCGACTTCGGGCTCGGTGTCCGGCCCTGCCGCGGCCTGTGCCTTGGCCTCTGCCGCAACCTCGGCCTGCTCGGCCGCCTCCGCCTTCTCGTCGGCGACCTCTTCGGCAACCTGGGCGACCGTGGAACGCTTCGTGCCCTCGGAGAACCGGCCCAGGCTGGGCTTCGAGATCGGCGAGAACGACAGCCGGAACGACGGACCGGAGGACGGCGTCGTCTTCATGGTCTCGATGGCCTCGACGTCGGCGTGGTCGACCTCGACCGCGTCGGGCACGTCGACGACCGCGTTCTCGACGACCGCATCCTCAACGACCGCACCCTCGACGACGGGGGTGTCGACCGGGGGCTCTTTGACCTCGATGGCTGATTTCACGGGGGGCCTCGCGGGGGTTTTCGCGGAATTCCGCGAGGCGGAACCCGAAGAGGAGTTTCGGACGCCGGATCCTTGCTTTCCGGAGGCCGGACGCGCGGGTTTCTTGCTCGAATTGCCGCCGCGGGAAGATTTCGAGCCGCCCTGGGAGCCGCGGCGCGATGGCGACGGGCTATCCGGCTCGGAATTCACAGGGTCAACCGTATCAAGGGGTACGGGGCCGAGAAGCACTCAGCAATGGACGGATCACGAATTGAGAACGGATTCGGCGTTTCCTGGGCTTGTCCAGGCCGCTTCCGTAAACTCGGGGAAGCACAACGGTGTGTCCTTCCATCGGCATGTCGATGAACAGCGGGTGAACTTCCCCGCCAGACTCGGCTGCCAGACGACGACACCAAGGAGACAACCGCGATGACCACCCAGATCGTGATCCTCGCCGCCGGCATGGGCAGCCGTCTGGGCCGCTCGCTGCCGAAGCCGCTGACCGAGCTGAGCGACGGTCGCAGCATCATGCAGCAGCAGTTCGACAACATCCACCAGGCGTTCGGCAACGACGTGACCGTGACCGTCGTCGTCGGCTACAAGCTCGAGCACATCATCGATGCCTTCCCTCACGCGAACTTCGTCTACAACGAGCAGTACGACCAGACGAACACCTCCAAGAGCCTTCTTCGCGCCCTGCAGGCGTCCAAGGACGGCGGGGTGCTGTGGATGAACGGCGACGTCGTGTTCGACCCCGAGGCGCTGGTCCGCGCCGGTGACATGGTCGCCGCCGACCGCAGCTTCGTCAGCGTCAACACCGCAAAGGTCAGCGACGAAGAGGTCAAGTACACGACCGACTCCGAAGGCTTCATCGACGAGCTGTCCAAGACGGTCGTCGGCGGTCTCGGCGAGGCGGTCGGCATCAACTTCGTGTCCAGCCGTGACAAGGCGGCGCTCGTGCGTCACCTTGCGAAGGTCGGCGACCAGGACTACTTCGAGCGCGGCATCGAGCTCGCCATCGCCACCGACAAGGTGCGGTTCGCGCCGGTCGACATCTCCGACCTCTACGCGGTCGAGATCGACTTCGCCGAAGACCTCGAGCGGGCGAACCTCTTCGTCTGAGCACACTTCGTCGGCGCGGGTGTCATAGGACCCCGCGCCGACGATTCTTTGTGCTCACTCATGCACGGGCGAGCGCTACTAGATTGTTCCCAATGACTTCCCCCGCGCTGACCGCTCGCGCGTGGTCGCCGATCTCGCGCTACCGCCGCTCGCTCTGGCTCCTGACCACGCGCGATCTGCGTGTGCGCTATTCGACCTCGGCCCTGGGCTACCTCTGGTCGATCCTCGATCCGCTGGTCATGGCGGGCATCTACTGGTTCGTCTTCACGCAGGTGTTCCACCGCGGCGACGGGAAGATCGGCGAAGAGCCGTACATCGTGTTCCTGCTGACCGGGCTGCTGCCCTGGATGTGGTTCACCGGCTCCGTCTCGGATGCGACGCGCGCGTTCACGAGCGAAGCGAAGCTCGTGCGCTCGACGACCATCCCTCGCACGATCTGGGTCGCACGGCAGGTCCTGTCGAAGGGAATCGAGTTCGTTCTGAGCATCCCGGTGCTGGCGATTTTCGCGATCGCCACCGGGGCGGTGCTGCACTGGGAGGCGATCTACTTCCTGCTGGCCATCGTCATCCAGGCGGTGCTGATCATGGGGATCAACCTCATCGTCGCGCCGCTCGTGGTCTTCTTCCGCGACCTGGAGCGCGCGATCAAGCTCGCTCTTCGGTTCGCGTTCTACGCATCACCCGTGATCTACGGCCTCCAGGACCTGCCCGGTGGCCTGCACACCCTCGGAGCGTTCAACCCGCTCAGCGGCATCATCAGCCTCTACCGAGCGGCGTTCTTCCCGCAGCAGCTGAACTGGTTCGACGTGCTCATCAGTGCCGTGATGGCCTTGGCGCTCCTCGGCATCGGCATGCTCGTGTTCCGCCGTACGATCCGCACCGTCCTCAAGGAGATCTGATGGAGGGCGCGATCTCGGTCCAGGGTCTGGGCGTGCGTTTCAAGCGCAACCGTCAGTCCCGCCGCAACTTCAAGGACCTGTTCGCCGGGCGCAATCGGCGCACCCGGCCGGGCGAGTTCTGGGCGCTGCGCGACGTCAGCTTCACCGTCGAGCCCGGTGAGGCGATCGGGGTCGTCGGTCGCAATGGGCAGGGCAAGTCGACGCTGCTGAAGCTGGTCGCGCAGGTGATGCTGCCCGACGAGGGCCATGTCCACGTCGAGGGCGGGGTCGCGCCGCTCATCGAGATCACCGGCGGTTTCGTCAACGATCTGACGGTGCGCGAGAACGTGTACCTCACCGCCGGTCTGCACGGCATGTCGCGACGCGAGATCGATCAGCGGTTCGACGAGATCATCGAGTTCGCCGAGCTCGAGGAGTTCATCCACACCCCCTACAAGCACCTTTCCAGCGGCATGAAGGTGCGCATCGCCTTCGCCGTGATCTCGCGGCTCGAAGAGCCGATCATCCTCGTCGACGAGGTGCTCGCAGTCGGCGACAAGGCCTTCCGCGACAAGTGCTACACGCGTATCGAAGAACTGCTGGCCGGTGGCCGGACCCTGTTCTTCGTCTCGCACAACGAGCGGGATCTGCTGCGCTTCTGCAAGCGCGGGCTCTACCTGGACAAGGGCGCGCTGGTTCTTGACAGTTCCATCCGGGATGTCGTCGACAGGTACAACGCCGATTACGGTGTGTAGGTGCCTGATCTGAGTCCGCGCGTCGCATCCGGGTTCGACCGCGTCATGTCGGTGCAGCGCCCGGTCGTGCTCGCGCACATCCGCTCGATCCGCCGCCGGCGACCCCATGACTCCCCCGCGCAACTCATCAAGGCGCTCGAGAACCGCTACCTCGCCGCGGTGACGGCGGGGGGCGCAGGGGTGGGCGCGGCCGCCGCGATCCCGGCCGTCGGCACGGCGACGTCGCTCGCGCTCTCCGGCGCCGAGACTGTCGGATTCCTCGAGGCGAGCGCGCTGTACGCGCAATCTGTGACCGAGATCCACGGCATCGCGGTGGACGATCCCGAACGTGCGCGCACCCTCGTGATGGCGCTGATGCTCGGCACCACCGGGCAGGATCTGATCCGGCAGTTCGCCGGTCAGGCATCGGGCGGCAAGGGCCGCAGCGCCTACTGGGGCGAGTTCGTGACCAAGAATCTGCCCGGCCCGACATTCGGGCTGGTGGCCGACCGCATCCGCTCGGCGTTCCTCAGACGGTTCGCCGTGACGCAGGGCACGTCGGTGGTCGGCCGCCTCATCCCGTTCGGCATCGGAGCGGTGATCGGCGGGGCCGGCAACCACCTGATGGGCCGCAAGATCGTGAACTCGTCGCGCGAGGCGTTCGGGCCGCCGCCTGCCGTGTTCCCTTCGACTCTGGATGCGGTGCCGCGACTCCCCCGTGCGCCGCGGGCCGCACGTCAGCTACGGCTGCCGCGGTTTCCGCGGACGAGCCAGCCTCCGCCTCCGAAGCAGATCGAACGCCTGCCGGACTAGCTCAGTCGGTCTTCAGACGCCGCACCAGGCCTGAAAACTGGCGTAGTCGGTGGGCACCCCGCGCACCGCCCGCTTGTTAGCGCGGAGCAGACCGATGTGCGACCACGCATCTTCGCCCGAGATCAGACCTCCTCGCACCGCGAGGCGGATCAGATCGGTTGAGGAGTACGTACGAATTCCGAGCCCGGCAGCGAGCGCAACAGCATCGGAATCATCGGTGATGAACACCGCATCCACGGTCCGCGCCGTGAGGATCGCGAGGGCTTCAGCCTCTCCGAGGTGGCGCGATTCGGGCTCGCCCGGGCTTGCGATCTGCTGCCGGATGAGGCGAGCGTCGATGCGTTCACGTCGAGTCGGCATTATCGGGGGCCCGAGGATTTCGGGCATGCGAGCCAACGCTTCGAGTCCCGCTTCACGGGAACTGCGCTCGCACTCGACGGCGACCGTGTAGGTCCAAGTGCTCCTACCCGAAGCGAGCCGTTGGAACAGGTCCACCCGCCCGATGAGCGCGAAGTTGACGAGCACAGTGTTGTCCGGAAAGAGAAGTGCGCTCACGACTAGTCAGATTCGAGACCGAGTTCGTGGGCGAGCCAGTTCAGGTCTGCCTCGGGCACGCTCGGGCGCAATTCTTCTGCGAGGGGCTCGACGGGAACGTCGAGCATCCAGGCAAGCATCGCCGGGTTGACACGGCCCTCGGACACCGCGGCCTCGTGGGCGGAAATCAACGTCGCAGGAAACCGTCGAGCCGCGGCGGCCTGCATCCGCTCGGCGATCCGATCGTCGGCGTCGGGTTCTGTCCACGCCGATCGAAGAAGCCGCTGAGTCGGTTGATCGAGTGCCGAGCGCGCCTCGGGCGACGTCGGCACCTTCTCTGAGATGAGCCGGTTTGCGACGCTTCGTGTCGACACTCCGTGATCCCACACGAACCTGGCGATCGCGGCCGGGCCCACGGTTGACCAATCAAGTTCGTCTAGCACCGTGGCAGGCAGAAGGAGTTCGGCGGCAAATCGATTCGCAGCACGTTCGGCAGAGGGATTGTCACACGCTGACGTGCCCAGTTCGGAGAGGTCGTCGTAGAGCACATGCGCCAACTCGTGGGCCAAGGACCAGTTCTCAAAGAACCAGTTGCCGGTCTCACCGATGACAATCACCCGACGCCCGAGCACCTCGAGCGCGAATGCCTGTTCGATGTGGTTCATACGGACGATGTCGATACCGAATACCTGCTCGATCGAATCGGCCAGATGCCTGACCCAATCAGGCCCGAATTCGGATTCCAGCTCGGTGCGCACGGCCCCAGCGCCTTTGGCCGCCTTGCCGACGCGCGGTAACGGGTCCCCGCCGTACACCTGCACGTAAGCCTGGCTCACGCGAGCGAGGACATCCGCTACCGATCCCCACTCAAGCGGAACGTGCTCCTTGGTGTCGTGATCGTAGGTGTGCCGCCCGGCGAATCGCACGGAGAACGGATCAGGCTCACCGGTCACGAACCAATGGGACGACGTTCCGAGCAGATCGGCGAGTTCGACGAGTTCGATGGCGGAGAATGCGCGCTTGCCCGATAGGGCACGGGAGAACGCATCCGGAGTCATATGGACCGCTTCGGCGACCTCCCGATGAGTCATCGGCGGCCGCTGCTCCTCAATCGTCGCCCGCACCCGCGCGCCGATCTCTGCCTCCATGGTGGCATCGTATCCGCTGACTTGGGAAAATCCCAACGCATCGCCTTCGTGTTCCATCTCAACTAGGACAGCGCACATCGAGGTCGGAGCCGGCGAATACAGCGAGTCGGTGCACTTGGAATCGATGTGAGCGACTAGTCCCGCGAGGCTTTAGCACAGGAGTCAGGGGCCCGGTGTCCCAGAGGTGATGGCCTATCAGCTCGGGAGTCGGAAGATCGTTGCGAGCTGGTTCAACGACAGACCTGTCAACATGACAGGGCGCGAAACCAGTCCTTTGGACGAGTTGACGACGACGACGACGATCTAGCCTGCCGACTGGTCGAGAGAGTTCGCCGACAGTTGATCGACGCCGGATTCGAGCCGCCCGTCGACGAGGATCGCGCAACTCGCATCGACGCGGGCGAGGACGCGTCGACCCTGGACATGCCCGAGTAAGCGCTCTCTGCTCACCGAGACGTTCCAAAAATCGGACGGACAGCGCTGCTGCTCAAACGCAACAACTAATCCTCGCTCGGCGGCAGGCCCTCTTCGTCGTCCTCGTCGTCGAGCGGGTCGGATTCGCTGGAGTGCTTGTCGGCGATGTGGATGGCGGCGTGGTGCTCCCACTCGGCGAGCAGGTGCTCGACGGCGGTGTGGAAGCGCTTCGTCGCCGCGCCGGGAGTCGTGTCGCCGAAATGCCGCTCCGCCCAGTAGGCGAGCGTCGCACGCGCGGAGTCGTCGACCAGCACGCGGTCGATGAGCGCGAGCACGTCGCCGGCCTGATCGGCGTACAGCCACGCCGCCGAGCCGAGGAAGCCGTCGTCGTCGACCTCCGCCTCGGGACTCTGCGGGCGGGCGACGATGATCGGCCGGCCCGTCGCGAGGCGGTCGTACACCATGGCCGAGATGTCGGTGATGGCGACATCGGACGCCGCCAGCTGCCAGCCCAGTCCCGGGCCGTCGTCGAAGATGTGCTGAGCGCCGGGGGTGCGCTGGTTGGCGGCGGCGATGGCGGAGATGATCCGCTGGTTCGCGGCACGGTATTCCGGGTCGATGACACCGCTGCGGGGGTGAGGCCGGTAGACCAGGCGGTGCCGGGGAGACGCGAGCACCGCATCCACCAATGCCACGCCGTGCGACGCGATCGAGCCGTACGCGGCCGCGGGGCGGTCGCCCTCCCAGGTCGGGGCGTACAAGACCACGGTTCGTTCATCGGGTGTGTACGGCAGCTCGCCGGCGAAGTGGTCGGCTTGGGGGCGCCCGATCGGGATGGCCTTGCGCGCGAGGTCGAAGTCCCAGAGCTTGCGGCTGAGCCGATCCAACGCCGCCTGTCCGGCCACCAGCGAGTAGTCGTACGCCTTGAACTGGTTGGTCGTCATGTACATCTTGTCGGACTCGCCGTGGTTGATGAACACGTGCCACATGCGCCCGTACCGGAACATCTGGAAGTTCTTCTGGTTCTGGTTGACGTAGAAGATGATGCGCAGATCCTGCTCTTCGACGAACTCCTCGAGGTCGGTGATCCGGCGCTTGTAGATCACCGGTACCGGCGATTCTTCGAGAATGATGAGGCTCGCGCCGGGGCTGCGGGTGATGATCACGACCGAGTAGGTCTGTGCGAGCTCCGCCAGCGGCGCGTACCACTGCCGGATCTGATACAGGTTCACGCGCGTGTCGGGGAAGTAGACGGCCAGCTTCACCGAACCCGGCTCGGGCTGCGCATGCTCGAGCATGTACCTCTCGATGAGGCGACGATTGTGGCGCGATCGGATGGCGTTGCGAACCACCTTGGCGGCGGCACCGAGATCGCTGAACACGGACATTCCTCCCATCGTGCCAGAATCGTTCCCGACCATGGCGAGCTTCACTTTCGGAGCCGGCAACGCCCGCAAGGTGCTGCGCCTCCCGCTCTACGCACTCGGGGCCCTCGCGACGCTCGCAACTCCCCGCACGCCCAGGCTTTGGGCGTTCGCGTCGGGAATCGGCGTGGGCGAAGGTGCGCTCGCCCTGTACCGGGTCGCACGCGACCACCTGGGCGAGGACGTGCGTCTGGTCTGGCTGGCGACGACGGATGCCGAGCTCGCCACCGCGCGACAGCTGGGCCTGGATGCGCAGCGCAAGTCCGGCTGGCGCGGGTTCTGGCTGACCGCACGGGCGCGGGTGCTGGTGGTCACGCACGGCTTCGGCGATGTGAACCGCTACGCCACGCGCGGCGCGTTCGTCGCGCAGCTCTGGCACGGCATCCCGCTCAAGCGCCTGCACCTGGACTCGCCCGCCGCGTTGCGGGTCTCGTTCCTGCCGGATCACCGGCTGGTGCGGGCGGTCGTGGCGCGCGCATACCGTCTGGCGGGGCGTGGCATCTCGCTGTTCCCGGTCGCGTCGCAACTGGTGGTGCCGCGCATCGCCAGCGCGTTCGGCATCTCCCGCGACCGCATCGTCGTCACCGGCGACCCGCGCGACGACGTGCTGCTGACAGGCACGGCGCTCGAGCGGCGCGCTGCCGCGCTGGAAGCCCTCGCCGCCGGGTCGGCCCGCCGCCGCATCCTCTACGCCCCGACCTGGCGGGATGGAGCCGTGGACCCTTCGGCTCCCGACTCCGGCACCTGGAACGAGATCATCGCGTGGCTGGATGCCACCGACAGCGAACTGTGGCTTCGCACGCACCCCCTCGGAAAGGGCGACTACGCGGGCGGCGCGGAACGCTCGGAGCGCATCCGGTTGCTCGGGATGGACCAGGTGGC
>JAODAS010000259.1 GCA_025463555.1 Schumannella sp. | reverse complement strand
CACCACCGACGAGTTGCTCGATCTGGCTCATCAGGTCACGCCGATGCCCGATCCGCGCGAACTGGACATGCTGCTCACCACGGGTGAGCGCATCTCGATGGCGCTGCTGGCGATGGCGATCAAGAGCATGGGTGTCGAGGCCCGGTCGTACACGGGCAGCCAGGCGGGCATGATCACGGATGCGCGGCACGGGTCCGCCCGCATCGTGGAGGTCACCCCGGTGCGCCTCCGTGAGGCGCTGGACGAGGGCGCGATCGTCATCGTCGCCGGTTTCCAGGGGTTCAACCGGGATTCGATGGACATCACCACCCTCGGCCGGGGCGGGTCGGACACCACGGCCGTGGCGCTGGCTGCTGCGCTCGGCGCCGACGTCTGCGAGATCTACACCGATGTCGACGGCGTGTTCACCGCCGACCCGCGCGTCGTGCCGAAAGCCCACAAGATCGACGTGGTGACGAGCGAAGAGATGCTCGAGCTCGCGGCGGCCGGTGCGAAGGTGCTGTACATCCGCGCCGTCGAGTACGCGCGGCGTCACGGCGTGACGCTGCACGTGCGTTCCTCGTTCAACAACAACGAGGGCACCTGGGTGGTCGATTCGTACGACAAGGCACCGAGTTCTAAGGAGAGCACCGTGGAGGAGCCGATCATCACCGGCGTGGCCGGCGACCTGAACGAGGCCAAGATCACCGTGGTGGGTGTGCCCGACGTGCCCGGCAAGGCCGCCGACATCTTCACCATCGTCGCCAAGACCGGCGCGAACATCGACATGATCGTGCAGAACGTGTCGACCGCGGCGACCGGTCTGACCGACATCTCGTTCACCCTTCCCAAGGCGGAGGGCGAGAAGGTGCTCACCGCGTTGCGCGTCGAGCAGGCAGAGGCGGGGTTCCATTCGCTGGCCTATGACGACCAGATCGGCAAACTCGCGGTCGTGGGTGCCGGGATGCGCACCAGCGCCGGCGTCTCGGCCCAGCTGTTCCGTGCCCTCAGCGACGCGGGCATCAACATCGAGATGATCTCGACGTCCGAGATCCGCATCTCGGTCGTCACCCGCGCCGACTCGCTGCAGCACGCGATGCGCGTGGTGCACAGCGCGTTCGGTCTCGACGGTGAACTGGACGCCGTGGTGCACGGGGGCACCGGGCGTTAGCAGTTCTTCGACGAGGGTTGGCAGCCCGCGCGCCGGTAACGCGGCGACCGCGCCGGTACCATTTCTGACATGAGCACTCTGCGCACGGCAACCGGCGGCATCCGCATCGGCGTCGTCGGCGCGACCGGTCAGGTCGGGGCCGTCGTGCGCCGCCTGCTCGAGGAACGCGACTTCCCGGTCGCCGAGATCCGCTACTTCGCCAGCAGCCGCAGCGCCGGGACGACCCTTCCGTGGCGGGACACGCAGGTCACGGTCGAAGATGCCGAGACCGCGGATCCGACCGGGCTGGATGTCGCGATCTTCTCCGCAGGCGCCTCCATGTCGCGGGTGCAGGCCCCGCGGTTCGCGGCAGCGGGTGTCCTCGTCATCGACAACTCCAGCGCGTG
Organism: Schumannella sp.; assembly: GCA_025463555.1. Classification (GTDB taxonomy): domain Bacteria; phylum Actinomycetota; class Actinomycetes; order Actinomycetales; family Microbacteriaceae; genus JBDSKH01. The sequence goes on along the minus strand of JAODAS010000259.1, from coordinate 2,716 downwards.
GCGCATGGACCCCGAGGTGCCGCTGATCGTGAGCGAGGTGAACCCGCACGCACTCGAGCAGGCCGTGAAGGGCATCATCGCGAACCCGAATTGCACGACCATGGCCGCGATGCCGGTCTTGAAGGTGCTCGATGCTGAGGCGGGTCTTCAGCGGCTGATCGTGTCGACCTATCAGGCCGTGTCGGGCGCGGGACTCGCTGGCGGAGAAGAGCTGCTCGAGCAGGCGCAGGCCGCAGTGGCCGGCGACACCATCGGACTCGTCCACGACGGTCACGCCGTGACCATGCCGGCGCCGCACAAGTTCCCGAAGAACATCGCGTTCAACGTGGTGCCGCTCGCCGGCTCGATCGTCGACGACGGCCTGGGCGAGACCGACGAAGAGAAGAAGCTGCGCAACGAGAGCCGCAAGATCCTCGAGCTTCCCGACCTGCTCGTCAGCGGCACCTGTGTGCGCGTTCCCGTCTTCACGGGGCACTCGCTGAGCATCAACGCCGAGTTCGCACGCGAGCTCACGCCCGAGCGGGCGCGTGAGCTGCTGGCGGATGCCGCGGGCGTCTCGCTGATGGATGTTCCGACGCCGCTGGATGCGGCCGGCGCCGACCCGAGCTTCGTGGGGCGTATCCGTCAGGACGAGGGCGTGCCCGGGAAACGCGGGCTGGCGCTCTTCATCTCCAACGACAACCTGCGCAAGGGCGCGGCGCTCAACGCCGTGCAGATCGCGGAACTGATCGCTGCAAAGGTGCCCGCCGCATCCTGACGCTTCTGATCGCCGCGGCGATCAAGGCCCCCAGGATCGCGCCCAGAGTGTTCGCGACGACATCCGTCCAGCTCGCGTAGCGCTGCGGCAGGAACAGGAACTGCCCGAGCTCGAGGGCACCCGAGAGGGCGGCGGCGATCGGAACGGCCATCCACCACCACCGCCACGGCAGCAGCAACGCCGCGATCAGCCCGATCGGCACGAAGAACGCCACGTTGCCCACGAAGTCGGCGAAGTCGTAGTCGACCCACGGGGGAGCGCCGAGCCCCTGCAGCCACGCCAGGACCCGCCGCACCGTCGGCTCGAGCCCCCCGTCCACGCGCGAGGGAAGGTACCCGACGACGAGTACCCCGGCGAGCACGGCGACGCCGACGCACGCGAGTATCACGATGCGGCGGCGGGTGGTCACCCTGCGAGCCTAGGCGCGTCACGAGCGGGGCCTTTGCGCCCTTTCGCGGGTGGTCACAGGGCCCGACGTCCCCGCTCGTCGCGCAATCGGGCGTGGCGAGGGTGTCGAATACAGAGCATGAACCGGATGCGGTGGGCGCTCGCGAGTGTGGTGGCCGTCGCGCTGCTCGCCGGGTGCGCACCGGTCGCGGCCGGCAGCGAGGGCGCGAGTCCGAACGAGGGCTTCGGCATCGAGCCGGATACCCAGCCCGCGATCACCGTTCCGGGCGGCCCGCTGGTCGCGTTCTACGGCGACTCGTACACGCTCGGAACGGGTGCCTCGGCGAAAGACAAGCGCTGGAGCACGATCATCTGCTCCGCCCGCGGCTGGAACGAGTTCAACCCCAGCGTCAACGGTCTCGGCTTCGTGAACAATCGCACCGCATCCGTCGATGAGCCGGCGCAGATCATCGCGCAGAACCCCGGCATCGTCTTCGTGACCATGGGACTGAACGACAACTTCAGCTACTCGTTCGCCAGGGACGACATCCAGGCCGCGATCGAGGCCGACTTCTCCCGGTTGAAGAGCGGGCTCCCCGGCGCCCGCTTCATCGTGGTGGAGCCCTTCTGGTACACCGACGTCCGTCCCGACTCGCTTCAGACGATCATCGGCTGGGTGCACGACGCCGCTGACGAGATCGGCGCGGACTGGATCCCCGACGCATCGCACTGGATCGAACACCACCCCGAGTGGATGGCGTCGGACGGGCTGCATCCCAACGACGACGGGTACGCCGAGATGGCGCGGCGGATGGATGCGGCGCTGACCGTGCTGGGACTGTGACGTCAAGAACGGCTGATCTTCGCATCCGCCGAGCGCCACGGGCCCCGGCCGCACCGCTGCCGCCCACCTAGAATCGAGACGTGAGTGAGCCTGTAGACGTCGCCCTGATCGGCGGCGGAATCATGAGCGCGACCCTGGGGTCGCTGCTTCACCAGCTCGAACCCGACTGGACGATCACGATCTTCGAGAAGCTGGGCGATGTCGCGCTCGAGAGCTCGAACCCGTGGAACAACGCGGGCACGGGCCATTCGGCGCTCTGCGAGCTGAACTACACGCCGGAGCGGGCCGACGGCACTATCGACATCTCCAGCGCGGTGAAGGTGAATGAGCAGTTCCAGGTGTCGCGGCAGTTCTGGTCGTTCCTGGTGGGCGAAGGGATGTTGCCGGAGCCTCAGCGCTTCATCAACGCGGTGCCGCACATGAGTTTCGTCTGGGGCGAGGAGAACGTCGAATACCTGAAGAAGCGCTACGAGGCGCTGAAGGATCACCCGCTGTTCGCGGGGCTGGAGTACAGCGAAGACGCCTCCGTGATCCGCGGGTGGGCGCCGCTGCTGATCCCGGGGCGACAGCGTTCGCAGCGGTTCGCGGCGACCCGCATCGATGCCGGCACCGACGTCGACTTCGGCGCCCTCACTCATCTGCTGCTCGACGGTCTGCTGCAGGACGGCGTCAAGCTGCAGGTTGAGCATCGCGTGACCGATCTTCGGCAGCGCAAAGACGGAGTCTGG
>JAODAS010000252.1 GCA_025463555.1 Schumannella sp. | reverse complement strand
GCTCGCGGGACTCAGATACGAGATGTAGTACGCGTAGATGCCGCCCGCGATACCCACCAGCACGCTCGATGCGACGAAGCCGGCCATCTTGTAGACGGCGGTGCGGATTCCCAATCCGGACGCCTTGTCCTCGTCATCCTGAATCGCGAAGAGCCCGGCGCCCAGCTTGCTGCGCCGGATCTGGGCAGAGAGCGCGATCGATGCGATCAGCAGGAAGAGCAGCGCGTAGTAGAACGGCCAATTCTGGAATGCCAGATCCCAGGTGGGCAACGGCATGGCCAGCCCCTGGCTCCCGCCCGTCACGGGCGACCACAGCCGCGCCACGAGCCCGCCGAGTTGCAGCGCAGCGAAGGTGACGATGATGAAGTACATCCCGCGAGTGCGCCGCGTCACAAGGCTGAGCAGAGCCGCGACGATCCCGGACACGAGGCCGCCGGCGATGGCGCCGACGAAGACCGGGACTCCGAGCTTTGCGGCGAGAATCGCCGTCGTGTACGCGCCCACCCCGACGAAGAGGCCGTTGCCGAGCGAGATGTAGCCGGCGTACCCGCCCATGATGTTCCACCCGGTCGCCCCGATCGCAAGCAGGAACGTGAGGATGAGCATGTTCTGCAGGTACAGGTTGTCGGACACCAGGGGGAACGCGACGAGCACGATCACGGCGACCCCGATCAAGAGCGGGCGGCGGCGCGCGCGGGTCATGTGCCCACATCCTGTCGGGATCGAAGACTGAACAGACCGTTCGGCCGCACGGCGAGCACGACGATGATCAGCACCAGTGGGACCGCCGTGCCGAGCTGCGGTGAGACGAACGTGGTGGTGAGTGCTTCGGCGACGCCGAGTACCACTCCTCCGGCGATGGCGCCGGGAATGCTGCCGAGACCGCCGAGGATGACGACGCTCATGGTCAGTCCGATCCAGGAATCCTGCGAGTCCGGGACGAACTGGTACAGGAATCCGAGAGCCGCGCCGCCGAAGGCCGTCGTCGCCAGCGACAGGGCGAAGATCCACATCCCCACCCGGCCCGCTTCGATGCCGACGAGACGGGCGCCCTCGGGGTTCTCCGAGGCTGCACTGATCGCGTGGCCCAGCCAGGTGCGGCGAAGAAGGACGGTCAAGCCGACCGTGATCCCGAGGGCGAGAAGGCAGGCATAGAGCTGAGCGAGCGGAATCGTCACAGTTCCGAGATGGATCGCGTCATTGAAGTAGGCCGGAGTGGTCGCGCGGGGCTGGGGACCCCAGATCAACGCGATGACCGCCTCCGTGATCAATGCCAGGGCGAACGTGGCCACCAGCGCCAGACCGTGGTCGATGCGCTGGGACCGCTCGATGATCAGTTTGTAGAGAACAGCTCCGATCACCCCCAGGATCGGGGCGCAGATGAACGCCCCGACCAGGGGATCGATTCCGAATTCCTGCCAGAGGGTGTACGTCAGGTACGCCGACAGGATGAGGAAGGCGGAATGCGCCATGTTGACGATCTTCATCACTCCGAACACCAGGGTCAGCCCGGTGGCCATGAGCGCGTAGACACCGCCGACGAGCACGCCGAAGATCAGAGCCTGCAGAAGAATGGACACTAGCCCTGCCAGCTCGGCTTCGGGTTGATCGCCGTGTCCACGGTCGCCGCGGCCTTGGGCGAGATGATCTGCAGCGTGCCGTCCTGGATCTGGGCGAGCAGCAGAGTTCCGCCGGGAGCGCCGGTCTTGTCCCACTTCAGCGGTCCGACGATCGTCTGCACCGTGTTGGCGTGCAACCAGTCGGCGAGGGCCGTCTGATCGAGGCTGCCCACGGCGTTCACTGCAGCCTGGAGCACCTGGCCGGCCGTGTAGGAGTTGGCCGCGTCCTCAGAGGGTGCCGCGCCGAAGGACGCCGTGTACCCGCTGACGAAGTCGGCGTTGCCGGGATAGCCGGCTTCGGGGCTCCATCCGACGGCCGTGAAGATGCCGTCCGCATTGCCCGTTCCGATCGCGTCCGGGTAGCTCGGGTCGGCGGGCGACTGGGTCTGGAACAGGATCTTCGGGGTGTAGCCGATCTTCTGAAGCGACCGCACGAATTGCACGCCGTCGCTCGTCACCGCTCCCTGGACGATCAGATCGGGCTGGGCGCCCGCGACCGCTGACGCGAGATTGTCGAAGGTCGCCGTGTCGGGCGCGTAGACCTCGTTGTAGACCGTCTTGATGCCCATCGCCTCGAACTTCTGGACGAACACCTCGATAGCGCCGCTCACACTCGGATCGTCCTGGCTGAGGAAGGCGGCGGTCCGTGGCTGCTGGTCGGCGGGGAGCGACGCAACCCACTCGACGAACCGGTCGGGAAGGGCGTCGCCGGTCGCCGGCTGGGCGAAGAAGAGCTTCGTGAAGCCGCGGGTGAAGAGTGCGGGGTCGCCGCCGGAGGGCTCGATGTACAGCATGCCCTGGCGTTCGGCCACGGCGGAGGTCGGTCCGTTCAGGTGCGAGGAGAACGTGCCGAGCACCAGATCGACCTTGTCCTGGCTGATCAGCTTGTTGTAGTTGGCTACGGCAGCATCCGGGTCGAAGCCGTCGTCGAGAACGTCGAGTTCGACCTGCCGGCCGAGCAGGCCGCCCGCGGCGTTCACATCCGTGACCCACTGCTGGTACCCCTCGTAGCCGCTCTTGGAGACATCGGCGACGGGACCCGAGAGCGGGAGGGACATGCCGATGACGATCGGTCCTTCGCCGTCGGTCTCGGGGGCCGCGGACGAGCAGGCGGCGGTGGCGAGCACCAGGGAAGCGGCCGCGAGGGAAGCGAAGACCATCTCACGTCTTTGTCGCATGGGTGTTCCAATCTCTTCGTCGAGTTCCGCGACGTTGCGGACATCTAAGAAATATCACACGTGTAGCGGTGATGCAACAACCGCTAGCCTGCAGCGATCGGGGCCAGAACACGGTCCAGGAACTGGGTCGCCAGGCCGAGCATCGGCTCGGTGGTCCAGAACTTCTCCTCGCCTCCCTTCACGGCGATGTCTCCGTGACCGGCCCCCGTGATCAGGTAGCGGGTGCTGTCGGCGCCCGCAGCCCGAAGCCGATCGTGCAGGTGCGCGGTCTGCACCGGTGAGATGATCCGGTCGGCGCTGCCATGGAAGATCAGGAACGGCGGAGCCGCGGCCGAGGCCCGGCTTGCGGGGTCCGCGGCCCGTACCGCCTCGGGGTCGTCCTCGAGGGCCCGGCCCGTCGCAGGCCCGAACACGTACCGGGCGAGGGCCGTGTGCGGGCCGGAGTTCATCGCGATCGTCCGCTCATCGAAGCCCGAGGCGATCAGGGTGAGGTCAGAGCCGCCGAACTTGTTGACCACCGCCTGCACCCGGCTCTCGCCTTCACCGGTCAGCCCCGCCATCGACACCAGATAGCCGCCGGCCGACTCGCCCCACAGTGCGATGCGTGCAGGGTCGATGCCGAAGCGATCCGCGTTGGCCCGCAGGTATGCAACGGCCGCCTGGACGTCCG
>JAODAS010000037.1 GCA_025463555.1 Schumannella sp. | reverse complement strand
CGCACGCCATCGCGCCGCGCCGCCATGTACGCGAACTCGAAACGCACGGTGCGGATGCCGCGGTCCCCCAGCAGTCGGCTCACCTCGTTCATCCATGCCGAATCCATCGGCGACCCTGCGCTGTGCGCCAGCACGAGCGTGGGCTCGGCGCCTTCCGGTCCAGTCCAGAGCAGTGGCATGCCATCGAGCGTAGCCAGGAGCAATAGGCTCGAACGGTGAAGATCGCGCGCTTCAGCATCGAAGGCGGAGACCCCCGTTACGGCGTGGTCGACGACGACGAACTCGTGGTGCTCGCGGGCGATCCGATGTTCCAGGGGTTCGATACGACGGGTGAGCGCGTGCCGCTCGCCGGCGTGAAGCTCCTGGCACCGGTGATCCCGCGGTCGAAGGTGGTGTGCGTCGGCCTGAACTACGCCGACCACCGCGCCGACATGGCGGCGGCGAGCGTCGATGCTCCCGAGAACCCGCTGATCTTCCTCAAGCCCAATACGGCGGTGATCGGCCCGGGCGATGCGATCCAGATCCCGCCGGTCGAGGGGCGCATCGTCCACGAGAGCGAACTGGTGATCGTCATCGGGCGGATCGCGAAGCAGGTCCCGGCGGAACGCTGGGCCGACTACGTGTTCGGGTACACCATCGGCAACGACGTCAGCGCGCGTGACCAGATGTTCGCCGACGGCCAGTGGGCACGTGCCAAGGGCTACGACACGTTCGCGCCGATCGGCCCGTGGATCGAGACCGAACTCGATCCCACGAACCTCGAGATCTCGAGCACCGTCGACGGCGAAGCCCGCAGGCACGGCAACACCAAAGACCTCATCCACAAGATTCCCGAGCTCATCGCCTACATCTCCGATGTGTGGACGATGCTGCCGGGCGACATCATCATGACCGGCACTCCGTCCGGGCTGGGCGGCTTCGTCGACGGCCAGACGATCGACATCACCATCGAGGGCATCGGCACCCTGTCGAACCCGGCACGCAACCGCGACGTCGTCTCTCAGAAGCCCCGATGACGCTGAGCCCCGCGGGCATCCGGTCAGCGCGGCGCCGCGGTCACATCGTTCTGATATCGGGGCAGGCGCTGGCCGGTCTCGGCATGGGGGCGACCTTCTCTGCCGGAGCGCTGCTGGTCACCCAGGTGTCCGGGTCGGACGCGCTCTCGGGCATGGCGGCGACGGGGACGACGGTGGGGGCTGCGGTCGCGGCGATCCCGCTTGCGGCGCTGGCTCGCCGGGCGGGCCGAGCGCCCTCACTCGCGACCGGTGCGCTCGTCGCCGCGGCCGGGGCGGGGGTCGGCCTGCTCGCGTCCGTACTGGGAAGCCTGCCGCTGCTGCTCGTCGGTCTGGTGATGCTGGGTTTCGGCACCGCCGTGAACCTGCAATCGCGGTTCGCGGCCACCGACCTGTCGGAGCCGGGAAGCCGCGGCCGGGATCTGGCGTTCGTCGTGTGGGCGACCACCGTCGGCGCCGTGCTGGGCCCGAACCTGATCTCGCCGGCGGACGCATTCGGGCGCAGCCTCGGGCTGCCCAGCCTGACGGGCCCATTCCTCTTCACCATCGCGGCCCAGGTGGTAGCGGCCGCCATCTACTTCATCTTCCTGCGGCCGGACCCGCTCGAACTCGCCGCCCGGATCGGCCGCGAACGCGACGCCGGAGTCGCTGCTCTCGTCGACATCCCGACGGCGGATCGGTCCGGCGTGCGCACCGGGCTGATCGCGCTGGCGCTCAGCCACGCCACCATGGTGTCGATCATGTCGATGACCCCGGTGCACCTGGTCGAGCACGGGGCGACCCTGGTGGTCGTCGGACTCACGATCAGCCTGCATGTGGCGGGGATGTTCGCCCTCTCACCGGTGTTCGGCTGGCTGTCCGACCGGGTCGGCCGGGATGCCGTCATCGCACTCGGACAGGGGCTGCTGCTGGCAGCGCTGCTGTTCGTCTCGATCGGCGGCGAATACCAGGGCGCGGTGATGGCCGGACTGATCCTGCTGGGCCTCGGGTGGAGCGCCTCGACGGTCTCGGCGTCGTCGCTCGTGGCCGACTCGGCCGATCCGCTGCGCCGTACCGTCATCCAGGGGCGCGCCGACCTGCTGATGAGCGCGTCGGGCGCCGTCGGGGGCGCTCTGGCCGGTCCCGCGCTGGCCGCGCTGACGTACGAGGGTCTCGCGTTGGTCACCATCGGACTCGTGGTGGTGGTGCTGATCGCTGTTGCGTACCGGACTGCTCGCCGCACCCGTCAGGTGGCCTGAGTTCTGGCCAGGGCTGGCCAGATGTCGGTACTCTAGCCGTATGACGACAGTGAGTGTGTTCGATGCAAAAGCCCAGTTCTCGGCGCTGATCGCCCGTGCTGAAGCGGGCGAAGAGATCGTGATCTCGCGCCACGGGCGGGCGGCCGTGAAGCTGGTTCCTGCCGGGACTCTCGCCACGCCGCGACGGCCCGGGGCACTCGCCGGCCAGTTCTGGATGGCGCCAGACTTTGACGACTTCACTGAACAGGACGAGCGGGACTGGTACGGGGAGTGAGGCTTCTTGTCGACACCAATGCGCTGATCTGGTGGTTCGACGACCACCCTTCTCTCGGCGCACAGGCTCGGTCAGCGATGGCGGATCCACAGAACGACGTGTTCGTCTCCTCACTGAGTTTCGCCGAGATCGCGATCAAGCAGGGTCTCGGAAAGCTGAACGGACCCTTCATCTCCGACGAGCTGCTCGCCGAACAGGGAATGAATCCTCTCCCTCTCAGCCCTCGACATGGCCGCAAGGTCGTTGAACTTCCGATGCACCATCGCGACCCGTTCGACCGGCTGCTCATCGCTCAGGCGCTCGAAGAGGGTTTGACGATCCTTACCTCCGATTCGCGGTTCGCCGCGTACGGGGTTGCCGTTCTCGCCGCCTGATTCGGGGCGATTGTCGCGGCTGACGCTGGTCACCTCATAGCCGGCCGACGGGAGCCTAGGCTGGGAGGCGACATGAGCCTCCCCTTCTCCGAAGCATCCGGCGCCGATGTGCGCGTGCGCTTCTGCCCCAGCCCCACCGGCACGCCCCACGTCGGAATGGTGCGCACCGCGCTGTTCAACTGGGCGTACGCGCGGCACACCGGCGGCAAGCTGATCTTCCGCATCGAAGACACGGATGCCGCCCGCGACAGCGAGGAGAGCTACCTGCAGCTGATCGACGCGTTGCGCTGGCTGCACCTCGACTGGGACGAGGGCGTCGAGGCAGGCGGCCCGCATGAGCCGTACCGGCAGTCGCAGCGCACGGACATCTATCTCGGCCTGATCGAGAAGCTGAAGGATGCCGGGTACCTCTACGAGAGCTACGTCACGCCCGAGGAGATGGACGCTCGCAACCTCGCCAACGGCCGCGACAAGCAGCAGGGGTACGACAACTTCGAACGCGATCTGACGGATGCGGAGCGCGAGGCTTTCCGCGCCGAAGGGCGGGCCCCGGCTCTACGGCTGCGCGTGCCGGACGAAGAACTGAGCTTCGACGATCTCGTGCGCGGGCCGATCACGTTCCCGGCCGGGTCCACCACCGACTTCGTCGTCGTGCGCCCGAACGGTGCGCCGCTGTACACGTTCGTCAACCCTGTCGATGACGCGCTCATGGGTGTCACCCACGTGCTGCGCGGCGAGGACCTGCTCTCCAGCACCCCGCGTCAGATCGCGCTGTACACCGCGCTCATCGCGATCGGCGTCACCCAGTTCATCCCGCGATTCGGCCACCTGCCGTACGTCATGGGTGAGGGCAACAAGAAGCTCAGCAAGCGCGACCCCGAATCGAACCTGTTCCACCACCGCGATCGCGGATTCATCCCCGAGGGCCTGCTGAACTACCTGTCGCTGCTCGGCTGGTCGATCGCGGCCGACCGCGACGTGTTCAGCCAGGAGGAGCTGGTCGCCGCGTTCGACGTGGTGGATGTGAATCCCAACCCGGCGCGCTTCGACGTGAAGAAGGCGGAGTCGATCAACGGGGATCACATCCGGTTGCTGGCGCGCGAGGACTTCACGGCACGCATCGTGCCGTACCTCACCGGACTGGTCAGCGACCCCCCGACAGCCGCGGAGCAGGCGATCCTGCGAGAGGCGGCCCCGCTGGTCCAGGAGCGCATCAACCTGCTGGGCGAGGCCCGCGGCATGCTCGCGTTCCTGTTCACGGCTGACGACGAACTCGACTACGAACTGGATGCCATGCCGGCCGACGCGGATGAGGCGCGTCGTGTGCTGGATGCGTCGTACGCGGCGCTCGAGGGCCTGGACGACTTCTCGACGGAGGCGATCGAGGCCGCGCTGCGCGCCGCGCTGATCGACGGGGCCGGCCTCAAGCCCCGGGTCGCGTTCGGCCCGCTCCGCACCGCGATCTCGGGCCGTCGGGTGAGCCCGCCGCTGTTCGAGTCGATGCAGATCCTCGACAAGGAGTCGACGCTCGCCCGGCTCGAGCGGCTGCGCACCCGGATCTAGCCGAGCCGCAGCACGGCGCTCGTCACGGCGGGCAGCACCGCCGCGAGCAGCAGCGCGATCACCACGATGACGATCGCAGCGATCGCGAGACCGCGGTGCCGCAGGCGGGGACGTGGTTCGACATGCACCTCCGCGGCCGCAGCCACCTCCGCCGAGACGATCTCCTCCGGCTCGCCCAGTTCGTCGAGCACCGCGGTCACGTCGGCATCGGAGGCGTCTTCGAGGAGGGTGTCGTCGAAGTGCTGGTCGATCTCGCTCCGGAGGGCGCCACGCCGGGGTTCCGGGATGGCGATCGACGCCTCGTCGAAACGCTTCAGCCAGGCGTCGACCGGCTTGCGGTCACGTGCTCTCATCGGGTGCTCCGTTCACGGTGCGGGCGGCATGCGCCGCACGTCGTTGTGCGCGAGCTCGGCGAGACGCGTCTGCGCGGGTGGTCGTAGCAGGGCGGCGGCGACGAAGGTCACGATCAGCGAGATCGCGAAGACGGTCGCGCCGATCCAGGTCTCGTCGTCGCGGCCCGCGTACATGTGGTTCAGGTTGGCAAGGGCCCCCGTCAGCAGCACGAGTGCCACGTGCACGACCGTGAACGCGATGAAGTACACCGCCGTGAGCCAGTGCAGGGTTCGGGCGAAGCGGTCGCCCAGCAGGCCGTGGGCGCGGCGCAGTCCCGCCGGCCAGATCGGCGACAGGCGCAGTCCGACGATCACCGCAACTGGCCCGGCGACGAACACCGTGAACCCGTACAGCAGCAACTGGAGTGCGTTGTACTGCGTCCAGCCGTCGTGTGAGGGCCAGTCGAGAGAGAGGTACTGCAGTCCCGCCGAGATGGCGTTCGGCACCACATCCCACGATGCGGGGACGAGCCGCTTCCACTGCCCGGAGAGAATCAGCAGCACGATGTACACGACGCCGTTTACCGCCCAGAGGGTGTCGACGACGAGATGCCACCACGTGTGCAGGCCGAGTCGTTTGGCGCGCGCGGCGCGCCTGGTGACGAATGCCGGGGGGCGGTGCTTCGACCGGATCAGCAGGCCCGACCGCACGATGAACAGCAGGAAGAACGCGCTGAGGAAATGCGTCCAGCTCAGCCACGCCGGGAACCCGGCGGGCGTTCCCGGCCATGGGGTCGCGTCGCCCGGATAGGTTTCGAAGAACGAGGCGGTCTCGGGGATCTCGAACAGCGCTCGTGCGAAGAGCACCGCCATGACCGCGGCGAATCCTGCCGCCGGGATGAGGAGGACGAGCACGGGGATGCCCCGTCCGCGCTCTTCCGTCACGGCTCAACCGTAGCGGCAGGCGGCGGGTCGGCCCGCCGGGCGGACCATGGCGCTGGCACGATGGATCGCATGATCATCGACGTCACGGCATCCGGTGTCGCACTGCGCGAGCTTCGCGTGTTCGACGACTTCCACGTCGAGGTCGCGGACGGGGTCGATCTCGGTGAGGCACTGACACTCGCCCACGCCGGCCGGCCTATCGGCGACGGTGACGTGTTCGTGTCGACCTCGTGGATCCGCACCGTGATGGCCGAACGCGAGGACGACGACGAGGAATGGCAGGCGGGGTTCGAGGCGATGCTCGGCTACGCGCGATCGCGCGGGTGGATGTCGGAGGACGGCGACGGGTTCCGCTCGCACGTCACCCGGCTCGCGCCGTAGAGCGCCCGAGTCGTCGCGCGTTCGAGTCCGAGGGCGAAGTACCGTATGCTGGTCCGCGGCCCTCGCGCATCGCGCATCGCGTGGGTTTCACCAGAAAACCGCCTCTGATCAGGTGTTTTCTTTGGGGTATGGTGTAATTGGCAACACGGCTGATTCTGGTTCAGTTGTTCTTGGTTCGAGTCCAGGTACCCCAGCAATGAACGGCTCCACCCCCCGCCGCGTTCTGTCGCTGATCGCGGTCGGTGCGACCGGCGGCCTGCTGTCCGGCGCTTTCGGCGTCGGAGGCGGCATCATCATGGTGCCCCTTCTCCTGTGGCTCGCCCGGATGGATCAGCGCCGCGCGGCCGCCACGTCCCTCGTGGCCATCGTGCCGAGCGCGATCTCCGGCACCATCCAGTACGCGGTGCAGGGCCAGGTGGATGTCACGGCAGGGCTGATCCTCGCCGCGGGCGGGGTGGCAGGCTCCCTGATCGGCACGAAGCTGCTGAGAGCCCTGCCGCTCGGATGGCTTCGATGGCTGTTCATCGCACTTCTGGTGCTCGTGGCGATCCGTCTGTTCTTCGAGGTGCCGTCGCGGGAGGCGCAGCTGAGCTACTCGCCGGGAGTCGTGCTCGCGCTCGCCGCCCTCGGTCTGGTGGTCGGGGTCGCCTCCGGGCTGTTCGGCATCGGCGGCGGTGTGATCCTGGTGCCGGTGCTGATCGCGTTCTTCGGTCTCGGCGACCTGCTCGCGAAGGGCACCTCCCTGCTGGCGATGATCCCGACGTCGATCACCGGTTCTGTCGCGAATCTGCGGGCCGGCCTCGTCGTGCTGGGGGACGGTCTGATCGTCGGCCTCGCCGCGGTGGTGGCCAGCTTCGGCGGAGTCGCGCTGGCCTTCCTGCTTCCACCGCGCCTCGCGGCCGTGCTGTTCGCCGGGTTCCTGGTGCTCGTCGTGGCGCAGCTGGTGTTCCGCGCGCTGCGTTCACCGAAGCGCTAGGTTCACGGACGACGCCTCAGATGTCGAGGCTTTCGCCGACCTCGAGCGGGTGGAAGACTCCGCCGTTCTTCTCCGTCGCCCAGGCCAGCCGGTCTGCGTGCATCTTCTTACCGGCGGCCGAGAGGGTCATGTCGTGCGCGTAGAGCGCGCGCTTGGGCTTCACGGCGAGGACGAAGTCCATCGCTTCGCCGATCTTCAGCCAGGGAGCGCCGAGGGGAGCCGCGAGCGTGCCGACCTCTACTTCCGGAACGGTGTACGAGTCACCGGGGTAGTACAGCTCGTCGTTGACCAGCACTCCGAGGTTGTCCGGCGCGGGCACGCTCTCGTGGATGAGCGCGTGGGTCTCGCCGAAGAACTTGAGCGTGAACGGACCGGCTTCGATCTCGTCGCCCGCCTTCACCACCGTCACGTCGAACCCGTGGGCCGCGGTCTGGACCCCGGCGGGGCCGTACACGGGCGCATCCGGGTTCTTCTCCAGGATGCGGCCGAGCTGGTCGGGCGTCCAGTGATCCCCGTGCTCGTGGGTGATGACGATGGCGGCGACGTTGCCGAAGTCGACCGCAGACAGGAACATGCCGGGGTCGATGACCAGCGTGTCGTCCCCGATGGAGAGGAGGAGGGTGGCGTGCTCGTATTTGGTGACCTTCATGGTTTCGACGATACGCCGGCATATACCCCCCAGGGGTATGTATGCTAGGCGCATGATCGACGATCTGAAGAAGCGCGCACTGCACCGCTCGCGCATCCTGCAGGGCCAGCTGCGGGGCGTGGAGAAGATGATCGAGAACGAGGACTACTGCGTCGACATCATCACGCAGACCCTCGCGATCCAGAAGTCACTGCGCAGCCTCAACAAGCTGCTGGTCGAGAACCATCTGCGCACGCACGTGAGCGACATGTTCGACGAAGGCGGGGCACGGCGCGATGCCGCGGTCGCCGAGCTGCTGAACGTGTACGAACTTCAGAACAACCGCGCATGAGCGACAGCAACATGCACGGGTCGAGTAACCCGGAGGGCGTGTCGGGACCCGAGGCCCACGAGCACGACGGCCACTCCCACCACGACCACGCGGGCCACGACCACGCGGCCCACGACCACTCGGCCCACGACCACTCGGCCCACGACCCCGCGATCTTCCGGCGCCTGTTCTGGGTGAACCTGGTCCTCACCATCCCGACGCTCGTCTTCTCGGCGGGTCTCCAAGACATCCTGGGCCTGACCGGCCCGCGGTTCCCCGGCAGCCAATTCATCCCGGCAGCCTTCGGCGTGCTGATCTTCGTGATCGGCGGGCGGGTGTTCCTGAGCGGGGCGGTGACCGAACTGCGGGCCAAGAGTCCCGGCATGATGACGCTCATCTCGCTGGCGCTCGTCGTCGCGTTCGGGTATTCGCTGGCGGTCACGCTCGGGCTACCGGGCATGGACTTCTGGTGGGAGCTCGCCACCCTCACGACGATCATGCTGCTGGGCCACTGGATCGAGATGAGCGCGGTCATGGGTGCGCAGAATGCGCTGGGGGAGCTGGCGAAGCTGCTCCCCGACGAGGCCGAGGTGCGGCACGGCGACCACGTGATGACCGTTCCCGTCGCCGGGCTGAAGGTCGGCGACGAGGTGCTGGTGCGTCCGGGCGCTGCGATCCCGGTGGACGGCGAGGTCATCGAGGGCGAGTCGGATGTGGACGAGTCGCTGCTGACGGGGGAGTCGGCACCGGTGCGCAAGCAACTGGGGGCGAGCGTGGTCGGCGGCAGCATCGCGACCGGCGGGTCGCTCACCGTGCGGGTCACGAAGGTCGGAGGCGACACCGCCCTCGCCGGGGTCATGAAACTGGTGGCGGACGCGCAGGCGGGCAAGGGCCGCGCCCAGCTGCTGGCCGATCGCGCCGCGGCGCTGCTGTTCTACGTGGCCATCGCCGCGGCGCTGGTGACGCTCGTGGTGTGGCTGATCCTCAAGCCGGGTGATCCGGAGTTCGCGCTCGAACGCGTCGTCACGGTGCTCGTCATCGCGTGCCCGCATGCGCTCGGGCTCGCGATCCCGCTCGTCGTGTCGCTGACGACCGCGATCGGGGCCCGCCGCGGCATCCTGGTGCGCAACCGCGCGGCGCTCGAGCAGGCGCGCGACATCGACGTGGTGCTGTTCGACAAGACGGGAACGCTCACCGAAGGCCGGCAGCGTCTGGCACGGCAGGTGGATGCCGTCGGCACCGACAGGTCGCAGAACGGCGCTCTCGCGGCGGCGGTCGAATCGCGGTCGGAGCATCCCATCGCGCGTGCGTTGATCGCGGGCGCATCCGGCGGGTCGACGGTTCCCGCGTCCTCGAACTTCGAGTCGCTCGCCGGCCGCGGAGTGTCGGCAGTGGTCGACGGCCGCACGTTCACGGTGGCGAGCGCCCGCCTCGTCACCGAGCGCGGCATCAAGCTTCCGCCGAACATGGTGACCCCCCAGCGCGACGCTGCGGTGGCCGGGGAGACGGTCGTGTACCTGCTCGAAGGCGACACGCCGCTCTCGATGTTCGGCATCGCCGACGTCGTGCGCGCCGAATCGGCCGAAGCGGTCAGCCGCCTGAAGAAGCGCGGCGTGCGCGTCGCGATGCTGACCGGCGACTCTCACGCGGTCGCCGAGCATGTGGCGAAGCAACTCGGCATCGACGAGGTCTTCGCCGAGGTGCTGCCGGGCGAGAAGGCCGACGTCGTCGCGAAGCTGCAGGCCCAGGGTGCCCGGCGCGTGGCGATGGTCGGGGACGGCATCAACGACGCTCCGGCTCTGGCACGGGCAGACCTGGGTATCGCGATCGGGGCGGGGACGGATGTCGCGATCGAGTCCGCGGGAGTCGTGCTGGCATCCAGCGACCCGCGTGGTGTCTCCGACACGATCACGTTGAGCCGTGCGGGGTATCGCAAGATGCTGCAGAACCTGATCTGGGCGACGGGGTACAACGCGATCGGACTGCCGGTCGCCGCAGGGGTGCTGGCGGGCGCGGGATTCCTGATGCCCCCGGCCGTCGGCGCCGCGGTGATGTCGGTGTCGACGATCGTGGTCGCGGTGAATGCACAGCTTCTGCGCCGCATCCGGCTCAGTCGATCGTCTTCGTCGCGCTAGCCGCCCGGCCAGTGCGACGGATCGATCGTGAAGACCCGGCGGCGGCCGGGCCACTCACTGAGCGACCAGAGCCTGCGGGTGGCGCGGTCGTAGGCGAGGTCCTCGGGCCCCGCCGGGAGGACATGCCGGTGCCGTGTGAGGTTGCCCGGATAGCCGGCCCACAGGTCGCCTCGCCCGCGTTCGCCGTTGCTGCTGGTGACGTACCAGGTGCCGTCGACGACGCAGACGCCCTGCATGCGGTACACGCCGGGTTCGTGCATCTCGAGCGGAGCACTCGCGCCATCGTCGTCGGCGATCAGGGCGCCGTCCGCATCGATCCCCAGCCGGACGAGACGGTCCGCGCGGCTGCCGTCGCCGTACTCGCCCGCGACCAGCCGCGGCTCGCTGTCGCTGTGCTCGATCGACACGAACGAGAAGCGCATGCCCCGATCGCCCTTCGCCTTGCGAGCGCGATATCGCGCATGCTGCGGAAGCACGATCGGATAGCCGAACGGACCCGGAGAGACCCGCATCACGTCGTCGAGGCGGAACTCCCGCAGCCCGCCGAACGTGTCCGCCACGAGGATCCGATCCTCGACCCACGCGATCCCGCCCGCATGCACCACCACCGGATCCAGGCGAACCTCTCCTGATTCCAGGCGCACAGGTTCCATCAGCAGCACGTGGTGGTATCTAGGCCACCGGGGCCGCCGCAGGTCGACGAACGTCAGCCGGACCCCCCGCTCGGCTCCGCGCACCGGCTGGGAGAACCAGCTGACCGCCAGAATCCGCCGCCCGTCGCGTTCGGCGATGTCGATGCCCTGCGGCCACCAGGTCGCGTCGAAGGTGTCTCGCAGGCTCCAGCGGAATCCGTGCTTCGCCGCCGCGCCGCGCACCCAGGCCGGCCACGCGCGCTGCCCACGCTCGGCCAGCACGCCGTCGAGCCCCATGCGCGCTGCGCCGCCCGCCACCAGCTGCTCGATGAGAGACCGATCAGCCACCTCGAGGAGCAGGGTGAAGGGCACGCCGGTCATCCCTCCAGCCTAAACAGGCCGTCGATCCGCGGTTCCGTCTCGAACCCCTGCAGCCACTAACCTGAGGCGACCCGCCAGGCGCGACGAAGGGCCCGACCCGTGACACCGACTCAGAGCAAGTTCAAGCCGAAGCGCATCGTGGTCGCCGTGAACCCGAACGCCTCCTTCGGCAAGACGCGGGCCGTCGGTCCCGCCGCCGTGCAGACGCTTCGCGCGATGGGGCACGACGTCACGATGATGATCGAGCCCGACTTCGAGCAACTGCTGGTCACCGCGCGCAAGGCGGTCAAGTCCAAGCCGGACGCGTTCGTCGTCATCGGCGGCGACGGGATGGTCAACCTCGGCGTCAACATGGTGGCGGGCACGAACGTGCCGCTCGGCATCATCCCTTCGGGTACCGGCAACGACATGGCTCGCGTGCTGGGGATTCCGCATGACAACGTCGAGAAGGCGATCGAGGCGTTCGCCGAGGCGCTCAACCGCCCGCCGCGGACGATCGACGCCGCCTACGCCTCATCCGACGACGGCGAGGGACGCTGGTTCGGATGCATGATGAGCGCCGGCTTCGACGCCCTCGCGAACGAGCGCGCCAACAACATGCACCACCCCAAAGGCAAGAGCCGCTACACGATCGCGATGACGCTCGAGCTGATCAACCTGAAGCGGATCAACTACACGCTGACGATGGATGGCGTGGTCACCGAGACCGGCGCGACGCTGGTGTGCGTGGGTAACGGCGAATCGCTCGGCGGCGGCATGAAGGTGACCCCGACCGCGAAGGTCGACGACGGGCTGCTGGATGTGCTCATCGTGCAGCCGCTGTCGCGGACCGCGTTCCTGCGCATCTTCCCGAAGGTGTTCACGGGCGATCACGTGAAGGATCCGCGGGTCGAGGTGCGCAAGGTCAAGCACATCCGCATCGAAGCGGATGGCGTGGTCGGCTACGCGGACGGGGACCGTTTCGCGCCGCTGCCGATCGACATCGAGGTGCGACCCGGAGCCCTGAAGGTGCTGGCGCCGCCGGTAGCGTAGCTATGGCATAATCGTAAAGTTGTCGTGACGGCCCCATCGTATAGTGGCCTAGTACGCCGCCCTCTCACGGCGGTAACGCGGGTTCGAATCCCGCTGGGGTCACCAACCGAGAGCCCTGGTCAGCCCGGGGCTTTTTCGTGGGCGGGACGGGGCGATCTACGGAGACCGCCCTGCGGCTCAACTTCTTGAGCGCCGCCCGGCTCGCTCTGCGAAGCGGTCGATTGCATGGAGGATCTCGTCGCTGCGCCAGAGCGTGCCGACGCGATGCTCGGCCTTCGCGCTGAGTACTCCCTGCTCGGCTAGGTCGCGGAGTAGCGGGTAGGCGTTCTGAGGCCGAATACCGAGCTCGCTCGCGATGAGTGCGGCATCGACGACTGGAGTGCGCGCGACCACCTCGAGGATGCGCCATACGCCGCTGTCGGAGCGTGCTCGCACTCGCTCCCGCCAGTCGGACGCGGTCGAGTCGATATCCGCGACCAACTCGCGAGCGTTTGCCACAGCCCGCAGGCTCGCCTCCGCGAAGCAGGCGACTATCGGCTCGGGATTCCCGGCGCGGTACGCGGTGAGTGCCGCGTGGTAGCCCTCGACGTCGGCGAGCAGCCCCGCGGATACCGGCACGGCCACGGCACGTGTAACGGCGCGGTGGCGCAGAATTGCCTGGGCCAGGGCGCGCCCCGTGCGACCGTTGCCGTCGGTGAAGGGGTGGATCGTCTCGAACTGCGCGTGAGCGATAGCCGTGATCGTGAGGGCGCCAACGTCAGTCCGTCGGGAGAAGGCGACCAGATCTTCGATCAGCTCCGGCACTCGCTCCCATCTCGGCGCAACGTAGTCCGCGCCGACCGGTGATTGCGAACTCGTGCCAATCCACACCGGCTCGGTCCGCCACTGGCCAGGCGTGTGCTGGACCTGTCCTGCCATGAGGACCGCGTGCATCTGGGCGACCGCTTCTGCGGTGATGTCGTCGGCGAGATCGATCGCCGCGCGCAAGGCGGCAGCGTTGGCCGCGATCATCGTTGCGTTCCGAGCCGCTCGTCCGGTCAGTTCCGCCGTGAGGATCGCCCGCGCGCTCGCCGTGAGCTGCTCGATCTGCGAGGACGCGGCGGCCTCGCTGCGCAGGAGTACCGGACCGAACGCTGCGACTCGGTGCCCCAGCTCGGCATCGAAACGGCTCAATTCGCGGCCAGCCTCCTCGGCCGCGGTCAAGGCGGCGTCGGGCAGATCGACGGCGGCCTCGGCGATCAG
Organism: Schumannella sp.; assembly: GCA_025463555.1. Lineage (GTDB taxonomy): Bacteria > Actinomycetota > Actinomycetes > Actinomycetales > Microbacteriaceae > JBDSKH01. Next base: position 283 of record JAODAS010000037.1, on the reverse strand, counting down.
CGCGGGGACGCTTGCCTCGTACTCACGTGGACCACCGAGATACGAGGACAGTCCGGGGCCAGCCTCCCCGGCATACGCTGGTGTCCACATGAGCTTCTCGGCTGAAACCGGCGGCCAGGATGTCATAACAACTCTCGATTCGATTATGAGTTATCAGCTTATCTCATAACGTTCCCGACGACCGTTCTGACCTCGCGCGCCCCAAACACCTTTACAACTCGGATGCCAACCGGCTCAGACGGTAGCGCGGCTTCGATTCCCGCTGCGATCACTTCAGCTCGGC
>JAODAS010000217.1 GCA_025463555.1 Schumannella sp. | reverse complement strand
AGTCACGCAGGTCGGCACGCTGACCGGATGCCAGCACGCGCGCATCCGCGATCGCATCGTCCCAGCGCAGGGACCCGGTCGCCAGCGCGATCCAGGTCGCGGCATCCATCTCGACCACGTTGGGCGGGGTCCCCCGGGTGTGCCGCGGACCTTCGACGACCTGCGCGGCGCCGAACGGCGGCACGCGCACCTCGAGGGTGTTGCCGGGCGCGGCATCCGTCAGCACCTGCAGCAGGTACCGGACCGCGAGTGCCGTGTCGTCCCCTGTGCGGACGGCGGCAGCGCCTAACGCGGGATCGATCCGACGCCGCGCCACGATGCGATCTCCCGGTTCCCGCGACCGGTGCCGGCGAGCCGATGCCACAAGCCGTCCGCGCCGCCCTGAGTCGCGTCGTCAGACGCGTGGGGAAGGGTCATGAGGCCACGCTAGCCGCAGGTACCCTGGTGCGGTGAGAATCCTCGTGCTCGGGTCAGGGGCTCGTGAGCACGCCATCGTGACCGCTCTGCTCGGCGAAGACGCCGGACACGAGATCGTGTCCGCGCCTGGCAACGCCGGCCTCGCCGCCGTTGTCGAGACCGTCGCGCTCGACCCGTCGAATGGCGCTGTCGTCGCCCGGTATGCGGCCGACAACGACATCGAGCTGGTGGTCATCGGACCCGAGGCGCCCCTCGTCGCCGGGGTGGCGGATGCGGTGCGGGCCAGGAGGATCCCGGTTTTCGGTCCGGGTAGGGCGGCCGCCGCGCTCGAGGGGTCGAAGGCGTTCGCCAAGCGCATCATGGACGCGGCATCCGTACCCACCGGCCGCGCCATCCGGGCCACCGACCTCGACGGCGTCGCCCGCGCCCTCGATGAACTCGGCGCCCCGCACGTGGTGAAGGCGGATGGGCTGGCCGCGGGCAAAGGCGTGCTCGTGACCGACGAGCGCGACGCGGCCCTCAGCCACGCCGAGCACTACCTGCAGATGGGTCCCGTGCTCGTCGAGGAGTTCCTTGACGGCCAGGAGATCTCCCTGTTCTTCCTGTCGGACGGGCACGACGTCGTGCCGCTCAGTCCCGCGCAGGACTACAAGCGCGTGGGCGACGGCGACACCGGGCCGAACACGGGCGGCATGGGCGCGTACTCCCCGCTGCCGTGGCTGGCGCAGCGGTGGGGCTCCGAGCAGGCGTTCGTCGACGAGGCGCTCGACACCGTTGCGCTGCCCACCGTGCGGGCGCTCGAGGCCGAGGGGACGCCGTTCATCGGCCTGCTCTATTGCGGCCTCATCGTGACCGACGCGGGCATCCGGGTCATCGAGTTCAATGCGCGCTTCGGCGATCCCGAGACGCAGGTCGTGCTGCCCCGGCTCGAGACGCCGCTGTCACAGCTGCTGTTCGCCGCCGCGACGGGCGGACTCGGCAAGCTGCCGTTCCCGAAGTTCTCGCCCGACGCGGCCGTCATCGTGGTGCTGGCCAGCGAGGGCTACCCCGACGAGCCGGTGACCGGTCGCGTGATCGAGGGTCTGGATGCCGCGGCCGAGGTCGCGGGCGTCACGATCGCGCACGCGGCCACCGCCGTCGTCGGCGGCGAGTACGTCGCGACCGGGGGCAGGGTGCTGGGCGTGGTGGCCCGGGCGAGCGACCTGGCGGCCGCGCGCACGTCGGCATACGACGCCATGGGGCGCATCCGGCTCGAGGGCTCGTTCTACCGGCACGACATCGCAGAGGGAGTGGCATGACCACGATCGAGAGCAACCACCCGACCGGCGGCGACCCGCGGATGGTCGCGCTGCGCTGGACGCACGTCTACTCCGGCAAGGTGCGCGACCTCTACACCTCGGATGCCGCACCGGGCCGTGTACTCGTCGTGGCAAGCGACCGGGTCAGCGCGTTCGATCACATCCTCGAGCCGGCGATCCCCGGCAAGGGCGCCCTGCTCACGCAGCTGAGCCTCTGGTGGTTCGCACGTCTGGGCATGCCGAACCACCTGGCGGCCGCGCATCCGTCCCTCGGGGAGCACCTTCCTCCCGGAATCGCCGAGCGTTCGATGCTGGTTCACGAGCTCGACATGTTCCCGCTGGAGTGCGTCGTGCGCGGGTACCTCGCCGGCTCGGGGTGGCTGGAGTACCAGGCATCCGGCAGCGTGTGCGGCATTCCCCTGCCTGCCGGCCTGCAGAACGGCGACCGTCTGCCCGAGCCGATCTACACGCCCGCGACGAAGGCGCCGCTCGGCGAGCACGATGAGAACATCACATTCGAGCGGACGGTCGAGATCGTCGGGGCGGACGACGGCGCGGCGCTCCGCGATGCCGCGCTGCAGGCGTTCGCGACGGCGAGTGCCATGGCCGAGGAGCGCGGCGTGATCCTGGCCGATACGAAGTTCGAGTTCGGGCGTGATCCGGAGACGGGCGCGCTGACGCTGGCCGACGAGGTGCTCACCAGCGACTCGAGCCGGTACTGGGATGCCGAGACGTATGCCGCCGGCGGCATCCACCGGCTGGACAGCTTCGACAAGCAGATCGTGCGCGACTGGCTGGCCGCGAACTGGGACCGTTCCGGCGACCCCCCGGTGCTGCCCGACGAGATCGTCGAGAAGACCGCCGACCGCTACCGCGAGCTGATCGACCGCCTGACCGCCTGACGATCATGGCCATCGAGATGCGGTCCGTCCCCTGGGATCATCCCGGCGGTGCTGCGCTGCGCGAGGCACAGCGGGTCGAGGTACGCGAGGTCTACTACCCGGAGCTCGAGGAGTCCGAGCCGGGTCCGCACCCGACCGCCGACGACATCGCCGTCTTCTATGTCGCCTTCGACGGCGACCGCGCCGTCGGCACCGGTGCCCTGCGGGCCATCGACGACGAGCACGGCGAGATCAAGCGCATGTACGTCGACCCCGAGTACCGCGGGTCCGGGGCGGCAGCACTCATCGTTCACACTCTCGAGGACGACGCCCGTGCCCGCGGGTGGAACCGCCTCGTGCTCGAGACCGGCGACACCATGCTGCCGGCACAGCGCTTCTACCAGCGGATGGGCTACGAGCCGATACCGCTCTTCGGCCCGTACCGCTGGTCGGACCTGTCGGTGTGCTTCGGGAAGTCGCTGGAGGGCTGACGCGTTGAACACGGCATGACCCTTCGACACGGTCCTGGTGGCCCTGCTCAGGGCGGCGCCGACCAGCTCGCCGCCGACACAGCCATGGGTGCGGTGACCCTCAATGTCGCCGACCTCGACGCGATGGCCGCCTATTACCGCGACGGCGTCGGGCTCGATGTGCTGAGCGCCGACGGCCCGCGGATGGTGCTGGGCCGGGCGGGAACGCCGGTCGTCGTCCTCGAGCACACGCCGGGGCTGAAGCATGCGGCGCCGCACGAGGCGGGGCTGTTCCACACGGCGATCCTCTTCGACACCGAAGAGGCTCTCGCGGCGGCCGTGTACTCGGTCGCCCAGCGCTACCCCGGCACGTTCACCGGCTCCAGCGATCACCTGGTGAGCAAGGCCTTCTACTTCGACGACGTCGAGGGCAACGGGGTCGAGCTCTACTGGGACCGCGACCGCAGTGAGTGGTCGTGGACGCACGGCACGCTCGAGATGGGCACCGTCTTCCTCGACCCGAACGCATTCCTGCGGGAGCACCTCACCGAACGCGCCCTCGCGGGCGCCGCATTCGGTGCCGCACAGGTCGGCCATGTGCACCTGAGCGTCGGCGACGTCGCGAGCGCCACGGAGTTCTACGTCAGCCGGCTCGGATTCGACCGCACGCTCGAGATCCCCGGACAGGCCGTCTTCGTCAGCGCCGGCGGTTACCACCACCACATGGCGATGAACGCCTGGAACAGCCGCGGCGCGGGCCGTCGCCAGCGCACCCTGGGGCTCGGCCAGGTCGACATCGTCGTGCCGGGCAGCGATGACCTGGGCGAACTGACCGACCGGATGCGGCACTACGGCGTCGAGGCACGCGACGACGGGCGGACGGTCGCCTTCGATGACCCGTGGGCGAATGTCATCCGCGTGACCACGGCGGACGACCGCAACGCGGGATAAGCTCACGCTTCGTGAGCCTCGGCGCAGTTCCCGAACGCAAGCCCGGCCTGCTGCGCGCGAGCCGCGCCCTCGCGATGCTGCAGAGTCCCGTCGTCCTCACCCAGGGCAGGCGACTCAAGGCGTCGACGCCCCATCTACCCGAGGCGGCCCTGCCGTGGACGGGCGAACTCGCCGGACCGGATCCGCTGCGGCTGCTGGTGCTCGGCGATTCGACGGCGGCCGGTGTCGGCGCGGCCACCCAGGCTGAGGCGCTGCCCGGGCGGCTGGCGGATGCGCTGCACGCCCGCACCGGCCGCGGCATCCGGTGGCGGGCCGTCGGCAAGAACGGCGCGACGTCGCTCGAGATCGTGGACAGGTTTCTGGAGGACGCGCTCAGCGAGCCGGCGGACCTGCTGTTCCTGTCGATCGGCGCGAACGACGCCATGACGATGCGGGGTGCGGGGGCGTTCGTGCGCGATGTGCGGCGCATCCTGGACGCCTTCGAAGCACGCAACCCCGGAGCGACCGTGCTCATGTCGTCCCTGCCGGTGTTCGGACGGTTCGCGCTGCTGCCCCAGCCCCTGCGGACGGCGCTGTTCCGTCACGCTCTCGCGCTCGAGGCGGCTGCGCGCCGGGTCGTCGAGGCTCGGCCGCGCACCATGATGTCGAGCGACCCGCCGCCGTATGCCGAGGGGTTCTGGGCCCCAGACCTGTTCCATCCGGGGCCGAGCGGGTACCGCGACTGGGCCGACTGGGCGGTCGGAGAGGCGTGGGGGCGCGGACTCGAGGCCCTCGCGCGGTCCGAGGGCGGCCGGCTGTCCGATCCACCGGACCTGCACGCAGAATGAGCGCATGACCCGTGTTCCCGCGGTGCTGCTCGCGCCGATCGTGCTCGTGCAGGGCCGGAGGCTGCGGCGGAGCATCCCGCGCATGTCACCTGCGGTGCCGCGCTCGGGCGGGTCGCGAGTCCCGGGCGCCGTCCGGTTGCTCGTCCTCGGCGACTCGTCGGCCGTCGGCACCGGCGTCGAGCAGATGACGGATGCCCTGGCCGGGCAGATCGCAAAGCGGCTTCCCGGCCCGGTCGCCTGGCGGGTCGTCGGAGAGAATGGCCTGCGATCCGACGAGGTGCTCGCCGGCCAGCTGCCCGCCGCGCTCGCCGAATCGCACGACCTGATCGTCGTGCTCGTGGGCTGGAACGACGCTCTGCAGATGCGCTCGGCGAGGGCGTTCGGCGCCGATCTGTCCGCGCTGCTGAAGGCTCTGCGCCAGCGGAATCCGGAGGCGCGCATCGTCGCCGTGGCGGCACCGCGGTTCGGCGGATTCGCGGTGTATCCGCAGCCGCTGCGCGCCGTGATCGGGGCGCACGTCGCCGGTCTGACCCGGGTGGGCGCGCGCGTCGCAGCCGCGCAGGGTGCCGTGTTCGTCCCCGGTTTCGACGGCGTGCACGTCGCGAGCGACGGATTCCACCCCGACGCGGAGGGGTACGGCGAGCTGGCCGACGCGATCGTGGCGGCGCTGGCATGACGGCGCTCCAGGCCGCAGCGGCACTCATCGCGTCTCATCCCCCCGACCGCCGCATCCTGATCGGAATCTGCGGCGCGCCCGGGTCGGGCAAGTCCACCTTCGCGGCGGCTCTCGCCCCGCGCGTGGGCGGCATGGTGCTCCCCATGGACGGATTCCACCTCCCGCAAGCGCGCCTCGTGGAACTGGGCCGCCGCGAGCGCATGGGCGCTCCCGACACGTTCGACGTCGACGGATTCGTGACCCTGCTCGGCTCGCTGCGCGACGCGTTCGGAGGACCCGGCGAGCCGCTGCGAGCACCGGGATTCGACCGCACGGTGGAGGAGTCGCAACCGGGTGCGATCCCGATCGAACCGGGCGTGCGCATCCTGATTCTCGAAGGCAACTACCTGCTGCACGACGCGGACGGCTGGGAACGGGTCGCCCCGCTGGTCGACGCCACGATCTACGTGCACCTGGATCACGTGACCCGGCACGACCGGCTGATCGCCCGCCACATCGCGTTCGGCAAGACCCCGGTGGCGGCACGGGAATGGGCGCTCGGGACCGACGAGCGGAACGCGCTCCTGATCGCCGCGGGGGCTCCCCGGGCCGACCTCGTGCTCGAACTAGACTGAGGCCATGCCCACCATCGTGGTCGACGTCATGCCCAAAGCCGAACTGCTGGACCCGGCCGGCAAGGCCGTCGTCGGCGCCCTGCACCGTCTCGGCAAGAGCGAGTTCAGTGCCGTCCGCATCGGCAAGCGATTCGAACTGACCGTCGACGGTGAGATCACGGATGCCGTGCTCGCCGATGCCCGTGAACTCGCGGCCGACATGCTGAGCAACGGTGTGATCGAAGACGTCGTCAACGTGACGGTTCAGGCCTGATGCGGATCGGCGTCGTCACCTTTCCCGGTTCGCTCGACGACCGTGACGCCCAGCGCGCCGTGCGACTGGCCGGCGGCGAGCCCGTCGCCCTCTGGCACGGCACCCACGATCTGGAGGGTGTCGACGCGATCGTGCTGCCCGGCGGCTTCTCGTACGGCGACTACCTGCGCTGCGGGGCCATCGCCGCCCGCTCGCCGATCATGGCCGAGGTCATCGATGCGGCGAACGCCGGGATGCCCGTGCTCGGCATCTGCAACGGATTCCAGATCCTCGTCGAGGCGCACCTGCTGCCGGGCGGGCTGATCCGCAACGATCACGGCGACTTCATCTGCCGAGACCAGGTGCTGCGCGTCGAGAACGCGTCGACCGCATGGACGAACGGGTTCAGCGAGGGCGAAGAGATCGTCGTCCCGCTGAAGAACGGGGAGGGCGGGTTCATCGCCTCCGACGAAGACCTGAAGCGGCTCGAGGGCGAGGGTCTCGTCGCGTTCCGCTATGTGGGGGTCAACCCGAACGGATCTCTCGACGACATCGCCGGCCTCACGAATGCGCGAGGCAATGTCGTCGGGCTGATGCCGCATCCGGAGCACGCATCTGAACCCGGGTTCGGCCCCGACACCCGTGCCGCGATGCGATCAGGAGTCGACGGCCTCACGTTCTTCACCAGCGTGCTCGCGCACCAGCTGGCGCACGCCTAACCACCACCCGACCCTGCCACCACGGACCTACCACCACCCGACCCTGCCACCACCCGACCCTGCCACCACTCGACCCTGCCACCACCCGAAAGGATCCGACGCCGATGTCGGTTCAGGCCCCCTCGGCCGTCGTGCTCGTCCGGCCGCACCATTTCGCGCCGAACTCCGAGACCGCTGCCGACAACGTGTTCCAGACGGTGGATGCCGCGCGCACCGCTACCGATGTCGCGGCGGGCGCGTACGCCGACGCGACACGCCTGGCCGAGGCGCTCCAGGGAGCGGGGATCACCGTGCACCTGTTCGACGACGAGGAGGAGTCGCGGCCCGACAGCGTCTTCCCGAACAACTGGTTCTCGACGCACGCCGGCGGACGCATCGCGGTCTACCCGATGTATGCCCCGAACCGGCGGCTCGAGCGGCGGACCGATGTGCTCGAGCTGCTCAAGGCCCGGTACCGCGTGCAGGAGATCGTGGACTACTCCGGACTCGAGGTGGACGGGCTGTTCCTCGAGGGAACCGGCGCGATGGTGCTCGACAACCTGAACCGCACCGCCTACGCCGTGCGATCGCACCGCGCCGACCCGATCGTGCTGGAGCGGTTCTGCACGGCATTCGGCTACGAGCCGATGGTGTTCGAGGCGTCGCTGCGCGGGGTGCCGATCTATCACACCAACGTGATGATGTGCATCGGCACCGAGTTCGCGCTCGTCGGGCTCGACGCCATGACGAGTCGCCGGGACGAGATCGCTGCGCGACTTGCCGAGCAGGGCCGCGAGGTGATCGCGTTGAGCACCGAGCAGCTCGAAGATTTCGCGGGCAACGCGATCGAGTTGCACGGGGCCCAGGGCCGGGTGCTCGCCCTCTCCGCGAGAGCGCTCGGCAGCCTCACGCTCGCGCAGCGAGCCGTGATCGAGCGCAGCGCACGGCTCCTGCCCGTCGACGTCTCGACGATCGAGCTCGAGGGCGGCTCCGTGCGCTGCATGATCGCGGGGATCCACCTAGACCCCCGCCCCGCGTAGCCCCCCCTCCTCCCTTCTCGGCCCTCGGGCGTTCTGAGGTCGCAGACGCCGGGTTCGGCGGCGTTGAAACTCGTGTTTGCGACCACAGTTCTCCGCTGTGGAGGACTCGGACGGGCAGGAGCAGCTCTGCGGGAGGGTGGAGTGTGCGCAGGCCCGTTCCGATCGATCCGGCGCTCGGAGACGTCTTCGCCGTGCACCAGGCCCTCGAGACCGGGGTCTCGCGCGACCGACTCGGTCGCCGCGACCTCGCGCGCCCGTTCCACGGGGTGCGCACCCGGGGTGATGTGTCCGCGATCCGCGCCTACGCTCCGCGCCTACGTCTCGGCGACCGTTTCAGCCACACGACCGCCGCCCGCATCTGGGGCGCACCCATCCCCCGGCGCTTCGAGAGCGACGTGCACGTCAGCGCGGCGCGGGCCGTGCGCCCGCGCGCCAAGGGATGCATCGGGCACGCCACGAGCACCGCCGAGTCGGTGCTCCGCGGCGGAGTACCGGTCTCCGACCCCGCGCAGACGATCATCGAATGCGCGACACTGCTTCCGCTCGATGACGTCGTCGCGCTGTGCGACTTCTTCGTCCTCGACCCGCACGTGCTCGACCCCGCGGACGTGCGTCCCCACATCGCGCTGACAGAGCTCGGCCGCCGCCTGCGTGAATCGAGAGGCCTCGGAGTTCGGGCCGCACGTCGCGCCCAGCTCCTGGCCCGCGAGGGAGCAGAATCCCCGATGGAGACACGGCTCCGGCTGCTCCTTTCGCGCGCGGGACTTCCCGAGCCGACGTGCGGCTTTCAGTTGCTCGCGCCCGACAGCTCGGCCGTCGGCTGGTTCGACCTGGCGTGGCCGGAGCACCGGGTCATCGCCGAATACGACGGTGACCAGCACCGCACATCGACGCACCAGTACGAGCGCGACATCCGCAGATTCGACGACGCCGCGGACCTGGGGTGGCGAGTCATCCGTGTGCGCAGCCACGGCATCCTGTCAGCGCCCGGAGCCACCGTCGAGCGAGTCGCGCGGGCGCTCGCCTGACGTCTGAGGTCGCAATCCTGGTGTTCGGCGGCGTCGAACCTCGCGTTTGCGACCACAAGTCGCCCGGCGCCGGGGGGCGGGGGGCGGGGGGCGGGGGGGCGCGGGGGCCGGGGGCGCGGGGGCGCCGGGGGGCGGGGGGCGTGGGGAACGGGGAAC
>JAODAS010000026.1 GCA_025463555.1 Schumannella sp. | reverse complement strand
GGCCCGCGCGGCCTGATGCCGAACCCGAAGACCGGCACGGTGACGCCGGACCCGGCGAAGGCCGTGTCCGACATCAAGGGCGGCAAGATCGAGTTCCGCGTCGACAAGCACGCCAACGTGCACTTCGTCATCGGCAAGGCCGGCTTCACCGCCGAACAGCTCGACGAGAACTTCCGCGCCGCCCTCGACGAGGTCCAGCGTTCGAAGCCCAGCTCGTCCAAGGGGCGCTACATCCAGAAGGCGTCGCTCTCAACGACCTTCGGCCCGGGTGTCCCGATCGACGTGACCGTCTTTTAAGCACGATCGTGAGAAGGGGTCCGCACGACGCGGGCCCCTTTTCCACACCCCGGAGGTAGATGTGACCCTCACCGTCCGCCGCGCCGTCGCATCGGATGCCGTCGAGCTGGCCCGGGTGGCCGCGATCACGTTCCCTCTGGCCTGCCCGCCGAGCACGACGGACGAAGCGAAGGCAGACTTCATCGCGACCGTGCTCAGCGAGGCGAGTTTCGCGTCGTACCTCGCCGCGCCCGACCACATCGTGCTGCTCGCCGAGGTGGACGGTGCACCCGCCGGCTACACGATGCTGGTCACCGGCGATCCGTACGACCCGGATGTCGCCGCGGTGGTCACCGCGCGCCCGACGATCGAGCTGAGCAAGGTCTATGTGATGCCGGAACAGCATGGCGCGGGTGTCGCGAAGGCTTTGATGGATGCCAGCGTTTCCGCCGGTCGCGCTACCGGCGCGGTGAGCATGTGGCTGGGCGTCAACAACGAGAACGCCCGCGCGAACCGCTTCTACGAGAAGAGCGGCTTCACCGTCGTCGGCATGAAGAAGTTCACGCTGGGCGAAGTCGAAGAGGACGACTTCGTGCGGGAACGGCCCCTCGTCTAAACACAATAGACGCCAAATAGCCCGATATATGGTGCTTATTGGGTTTAGACTACCGGCATGCCCACAACATTCGAGACCATCATCGATGAGTCAGACACGGATGACCTCCTGACTACAGGCGAAGTCGCGAAGCTCCTGGGCGTGTCCCGGCAGCACGTTGTGGATCTCTGCGACCGCGGAGACCTTGCCTATGTCATGGTTGGAAGCCACCGGCGGATCCGACGCATCGATGTTGAGCGGGCAAGGCAGATGAGAACCAAGATGACCCGCGATCAGCGACGAAGCCTCTGGCTGGCCTACGCCGTCGCCGGACGGCTGGTTGGCGACCCGGAGACGGGCATCGCCCTCGCACGAAACCAGCTCGCTCATTCAGCGATGCGCGAAAACAAATGGACCCGGGAGTGGGCCGAGCTTCTCGATGGCGACGTGGACAAAGTACTGGGTGCGTTGACGTCGACCTCCCAGCGCAGCCGTGAACTGCGGCAGAACTCCCCGTTCTCAGGCGTTCTCTCCGAGCAAGACCGGGCGATGGTGCTCGCGGCGTTCTCGCGGGTCGGACGCGCTCATGCGACGGATTGATCTCCGTCACATCGCACGGGCAGCGCGGGCGATCACAGGACGAGACAGGATTCTCGTTGTTGGGAGCCAGGCGATCCTGGCGAGCTATGACGAGGACGATCTTCCGCCGGACGCCACCGTGTCGCGGGAAGCGGACGTGGCGTTCTGGGACGACGCAGACAACTTGGTCAGTGACAGCCTCGACGGAGCAATCGGAGAGATGTCCCCGTTCGACAGCACTTTCGGCTAATACGCCCAGGGGGTCAGTATCTCGACCGCAAGCCTCCCCGCGGGCTGGCTTGATCGAATGGTCCGATTGCCCGGCCAAGCCGAGGACGAGGCGGAGGTCTGGGCGCCCGAACCCCACGACCTCGCATTGTCCAAACTGGTTGCGCATCGCGAAAAGGACTATGCATACGTGCGCGCGCTTGTGAGGACGGGCACCCTCAACCTCGGGGTGCTTCTCGAACGGGCGGAAGACCTTCCGATTGCGCCGAATGCCATCTCGGCCGTCCGGCGTTGGCTCATCGCCGTTCGCGACCCGGCCTAGCCCTCTGCCACCTTCAGCACGAGCTTGCCGCGGGTGTGACCCGACTCGATCGCCTCGTGCGCGAGCGCGGCGTCCTCCAGGTCGAACACCCTGTCGACGAAGACCCGCACATCGCCCGACTCGAGCAGGCGGGAGATGACGGCGAGGGTCGACCCGTCGGGGGACACCCGGAAACCGGTCGCCCGCATGCCGGCCGCCGCGGCATCCGCCATCATGGTCGGCCAGCTGCCCGTGGGACCGTTGACCATCAGGCCGCCGGGTCGCATCGTCGTCAGCGAACGGGAGCCGGTGTCGTCGGAGACGTTGCCGATCAGGTCGATCACGGCGTCGATGTCGGAGACCTGCTGCTCGAACCGCACTGCCGTGTAATCGATCACCTCGGAGGCGCCGAGCTCGCGCAACCAGCTCGCATTCCGCTGCGAGCTGGTCGCGATGACGTGCGCCCCGAAGTAGGCGGCGAACTGCACCGCGAAGTGCCCGACGCCTCCCGCCCCCGCATGGATCAGGATGCGTTGCCCCTCGTGTGCCTTCGCGGTCTCGACGACCATGCCCCAGGCGGTGAGCGCCGCGAGGGGGACGCCGGCGGCCTCGACATGCGACAGCGCGGGCGGCTTGCGGACGACGCTGAGCGCCGACACCGTCAGATACTCGGCGTAGGCCCCCGCCATGCGCGGCACCATGCCCATTCCGTACACCTCGGTGCCGGGCTGCAGCGGGTGCGCCTCGAACGGTGCCTCGACCACGACCCCGCTGAAGTCGTTGCCCAGCACCAGCGGGAAGGTATGCGCCGCCGCGAACGCCCCCTTGCCGGCGCGCGTCTTGGCGTCGACCGGGTTGACGCCGGCCGCGACCACGCGGACGAGCACCTCGGCGCTCACCCGCAGCGGCCGCTCGATCTGCTGCAGAGTCAGCACCTCAGGGCCGCCGGCTCCTGCGATCGTCATCGCCCGCATCGTCGTCACCCTCCACAGTAAACGCGCTGGATGATTCGGTGGTGTTACGTGGATGTTCCGGGGGGCGAAAACCTCGGGGGGTCCGAACCCTGCCGATAGCATTCGACTCATGCGCGCGCTCTTTCTCATCGTCCGGATCGGAGGAGCCGCCGCCATCCTCGCCGCCGTCGTCGGGCAGCTGACGACGAGCTATGCGTTCTGGACCGGTCCGGCGGGGCTGTCCGATGTGAGCACGCAGGTGGTGAACTTCTTCAGCTTCTTCACCATCGACTCGAATCTGCTCACCCTCGCCGTGTTCCTCATCGCAGCGGTGTGCCTGATCAGGGGCGAGAGCCCCGAGCCGCGGTGGCTCAGCGTCGGGCGCGCATCCGTGGCGGCGTACATGGTGACGACCGGTGTGGTCTACAACGTCCTTCTGCGCGGGATCGAACTGCCGCAGGGCGCGACCCTTCCGTGGTCGAACGAGGTCCTGCACGTTGTCGCTCCCCTCCTGATGGCGCTCGATTGGCTGCTCGCGCCCGGCCGCAACCGGCTGGAGTGGAAGACCATCTGGATCACGGTCGCCTTTCCCCTGGCCTGGGGTGTCTACACCCTGATCCGCGGGCCGCTGGTCGTCGACGCCGTCTTCGGGACCGGCTACTGGTACCCGTACCCCTTCCTGAATCCCCACATCGCACCGGAGGGATACCTCAGCGTCGCGTTCTACCTGGTGCTGATCGCCGGGCTGATCGGCGGCGTCGGAGCGCTGGTCATCTGGGTCTCGCGGCGTCGGGCGGACTGGCCGTTGAGGTCTCCGGCGGCGTGAGTAGGCCCCTGCGCCGCGTACTCGCCGCCATCGGCATCGCGTGCATCCTCGTCGCGCTGGTTGTCATCTGGATCGCGCGGCTCACGATCCCCCGCGACGTCTACGTGAGCGAGCTGGGCGCGACCGGCATGCCGACGGCCCGCTGGTTCCAGGCAGCCCTGGTGCTCATCGTGATCGGAGGCGTGGCGATCGGCTGGGTCGGGCGCGGCATCCGCAGCCGTCCGCGCATCCTGAACCTCTGGTCGCCGTCGACGACCCTGTTCGTGTCGTGCGCCTTCTTCCTGGTCGCGTCTCAGGTGACCTGCACTCCCGGGTGCCCGGTGCCGTACGGACCGCTCTTCACGTGGCCGGACTTCATCCACACGACCGCGGCGGTCATCGCCTTCGCGGCGGCGGTGCTGACGATCGTGCAGTGCGCCTTCGCGGTCGGGCACCGTGCGCTGCGCGTCTTCTCGCTCGTCGCCGGGATCGCGGTAGCGGTCATCGCGGGTGCGGGCGGACTGATGTCGCTGCTCGACTGGAACGCCGGATTCGGCAGCCGCCTCGAGTTCGTCGCGACGACGATCGGGCTGGCGTGGATCTCGGTGTTCGGACTGGTTCTAGCGCTTCAGCGCGACCAGCAGATCGTCGGCGAGGACGACGAGCCGGTGGATCTCGTTCTCGTCCCGGTCGACCCACCGGCACTCGGGGTCGGCGTGCACGGGGACGAAGTCGTCGTGCCGCTCCCAGACGACGAGGGTGCGCTCCGCACCTAGCACGTACTGCTGCCACCACACCTGACGCAGATACTGGCGCGGGATGCCCCGCCACTGGTGCACCGTCGTCTTGATCTCGCAGAGTTCGAGGATGCCGCCCCGCTCGCGCAGCCCATCGGGCGTCGCGAGGTGGTCGCGATTGCCGTCGGCGTGGTAGAGCGCACCGATGTGCTGCATGCCGTAGACGGAGTTCGCCCACCGGCCGATGTGCGGCTCGCGCACGAGCCCGTGCTGGGTGTACGCGTTGCCGCTGAAGCGGGAGCCGAGGAGCTTCTCGAGAGCGACCGCCTTCACCGCCCTCTGGCTCGACAGCCGCGCGACGTCGGTCGCGGTGACGCCGCGGGAGCGGGCGCGCATCCAGGCGAACTTGTCGGTGCCGTCGACCACCATGCGCTCGCGCCACGGGACCGGCGGCTCGTCCCAGAGCGAGAGCGTCGGCTGGGAAATGGTCACCCGTTCATTCTGCGGCTTGCCGGCGTCATCGCGGGTTTCGGCGCGCATGAGCGGCTTCCACAGCAGGCTCATAGGAAACGAGAGTGAAGTCGTATCCCGTGACCACCATCCCCGCCGCACAGCCGTCCCGTCTCACGCACGCCGACGGCTCACCCGTGCGTGCACTCGTCGTCGACGACGAGGTGTCGCTCGGCGACCTGCTTCAGATGGCGCTGCGCTACGAGGGCTGGGATGTGAAGACCGCCGTCGAAGGGCAGCAGGCCCTCACGATCGCGCGGCAGTTCAAGCCCGACGTGATCGTGCTCGACGTGATGCTTCCCGACCTCGACGGGCTGAGCGTGCTGCACCGCCTGCGCGCCGATGGCAACGACACACCGGTGCTGTTCCTGACCGCGAAGGACTCGGTCGACGACCGCATCGTGGGCCTCACCTCCGGCGGGGACGACTACGTCACCAAGCCCTTCAGCCTCGAAGAGGTGGTCGCCCGGCTGCGCGGCCTGATCCGCCGCAGCGCGCGGGTCGTGAGCGACGCGGTGGACCCCGAGCTGCGCGTGGGAGACCTGGTGCTCAACGAGGAGAGCTACGAGGTGACGCGCGCGGGCACGCAGATCGAGCTGACCGCGACCGAGTTCGAGCTGCTGCGCTACCTGATGCGCAACCCGCGCCGCGTTCTCAGCAAGGCGCAGATCCTCGACCGGGTCTGGAGCTACGACTTCGGCGGACGCTCGAGCATCGTCGAGATCTACATCTCGTACCTGCGCAAGAAGATCGATGCCGACGCGACCCCGATGATCCACACCGTGCGCGGGGTCGGCTACCTGATCAAGCCGGCCGGCTGACCGGCCGGGCCAGAACTGCCAGGCTGAGAACATGCGCATCGCCGTCACCGGAGCCCACGGCAAGCTGGGCCGCTCCGTCGTTCCCGCACTGACCGAAGCGGGTCACCAGGTGACCGCGCTGGACCGGGTGCCCGCCCCGCACGGCTCTCCGGCATCCGGGATCATTCTCGACCTGACCGATGCGGGACAGGTGATGGATGCCCTGGCCGGCATCGACGAACACCATGACGGCGTCGATGCCGTCGTGCACCTCGGGGCGATACCGGCGCCCGGTCGCCTGAGCGACGTCGCGACCTTCCATAACAACGTGCTGAGCGCGTTCAACGTGCTCAACGCGGCTCGCAAGCTGGGCATCAAGCGGATCGTCACCGCGTCGAGCGAGACCGTGCTCGGACTGCCCTTCGACGTGCCGCCGCCGTACATCCCCGTCGACGAGGAGTACCCCGCCCGGCCCGAGTCGACCTACTCCCTGGGCAAGCACCTCGAGGAGCAGCTGGCGATCCAGCTGGCGCGCTGGGATCCCGAGCTGAGCATCTCGGCGCTGCGGTTCTCGAACGTCATGGACCCGGAGGACTACGCCGCCTTCCCGGCATTCGACGCCGACGCCACCTTGCGCAAATGGAACCTGTGGTCCTACATCGATGGCCGCGACGGCGCCCAGGCCGTCGTACGGGCCCTGGAGGCCAACCGTCCGGGATTCGAGACGTACATCATCGCGGCGGCGGACTCGGTGATGTCGCGACCGAACGCCGAACTGGTGGCCGAGGTCTTCCCGGACGCCCCGGTCACCCGGGACCTGGGCGAGCACGACACCATGCTCTCGATCGACAAAGCACGCCGGCTGCTCGGCTACGAGCCGCGGCACAGCTGGCGGGACGTCTGACGTGCGAACCGGATGGTCGCTGCAGCGACGGCTGGTGGTCGCGCTCGTCATGCTGCTCGCCGTCGTCAGCGTGATCGTCGGCGCATCAAGTGCTCTCGCCCTGCGGCAGAACCTGCTGCAGCGGCTGGACGGGGTGGTCGCCGGTGACCTGCGGGTCGTCGAAGGCATCATCTCAGGTCAGCCGAATGCGCCCGGAAACGGCGACCCGCTGGGCGCACGTGCCTCCGTCCGCCTCGTGATGAACGACGACGGCTCGTCGGCGCTCGGGCAGTACGTCGATGCCGAACGCGAGCGCCACGACCTCAACGCCGCCCAGGCGCAGCAGCTGATCGCGGGTGCCACGAGCTCCCGGCCGGCGAGTGTCACCCTCGACGGGATCGGGGAGTTCCGCGCCGCGCGGGGAGAGGTCGGCGGGATCGTCTACATCGTGGGGATCTCCACCGATGAGGTCACGACGACGACGAACAACCTCATCCGGATCTTCGCCCTCGTGACTCTCGCGGCGCTCGCGGTCGCCGCGGTCGCCGGCACCATCGTCGTGCG
>JAODAS010000160.1 GCA_025463555.1 Schumannella sp. | reverse complement strand
GCCGGATGGGTCGCCAGCCGTTGCTGCTGACGCGCATGGAAGTTCTCGACGGTCAGGGCGAACTCGTCCGGATCAGCACCCACCTCGGTCAGGCTCACGAGACGGGACGCGCGGTAGAACGCCGTGTCCTCCACGCCCTTCGCCATCACCATGCCGCTCGTCTGCTGGAATCGGATCGCCGCCGGAGAGCGCGGATCGGCGAGCGTCTCCGCGAGGCGGGCGATGGTCGCCGTGAGCTCCGGGCGGCGTCGTGTGGCGTCCTCGACGGCCGCATCGAGATGCTCGCGCCCGTACGGCAGGTAAGAGCGGTACACCGGGAAGCAGGCCAGCAGCTCGGCGAGGGCGTCCTCCGCCTCGGGAGTCGGCGTCGCCGCATCCCGCGCCAGCCGCTTCACCTCCGAGTTGAGGATGCCGTCGGCGATGCCGCGCTTCATGTCGTGGATGAGGTCTGCCCAGGCCAGCGGGCCTCCGCGGCGGAGGGAGGCATCCAGCCGGTCGAGCGCCGGCTGACCCGCCGGGTCGACGAGAACGCGATCCAGATCGGCGAGGGCGTCGTAGCCGGTCGTTCCGGCGGTGGCCCAGAACGGCGGCAGCGCCTCGCCGGATTCGAGGATCTTCTCCACGAGCACATACGCGCCGCCCGTCGCGGCCTGGAGCGCGTCGAGGTATCCGCCCGGGTCGGCCAGGCCATCGGGATGATCGACCCGCAGCCCGTCGACCAGGCCGTCGCGGATCCACGAGACGATCAGCTCGTGGGTGGCGTCGAATACCTGGGGCAGCTCGACGCGGATGCCCGCGAGCTCGTTCACGGCGAAGAACCGCCGGTAGTTCAGGTCGCTGTCCGCCCGTCGCCAGTCGAGAAGCTCGTAGTGCTGCTCGTCCAGCGCCGAGGTGCCCTCCGCGAGCGGGAACCGGTGATCGTGGTAGCGCACCTCCCCCTGCTCGATGCGCAGCACCCCCGAGGCGACGGCGTCTTCCACCGGCTCGCCGAGGATCGGGATGCGCACCTTGCCGCCTGCCACATCCCAGTCGATGTCGAACCAGTCCGCGTAGGGCGAGGCGCGTCCGAGCGACAGCACGCTCCACCACGCCGCGTTCGCAGCCGGGACCGCGACGCCCATGTGGTTCGGCACGATGTCGACCAGCACCCCCAGGCCGGCCTCGCCGGCCGCGGCCGAGAGCGCACGCAGGCCGTCCGCCCCGCCGCGTGCGGCATCCACCCGGGTGTGATCGACGACGTCGTAGCCGTGCGTCGAGCCCTCGCCGGCCTGCAGGATCGGCGAGAGGTAGAACCAGTCGACGCCGAGGTCCCGGAGGTAGCCGGCCAGTCCGGCCGCGTCGTGCAGGGTCAGATCCCCGGTCAGCTGCAACCGGTAGGTGGAAAGGGGGGTACGACCCACCGGACTACACGCCTCCCGGAGTGAGGGTCGAGCTGACCGAGCTGTCGGCGGGGGTGTGCTCGACATGCTCGCGGAGCACCGCGAGGGCGTGCGCGCCCAGCGAGAACGTGGCGCCCGGTTCGAGGGGCTCGCCGTCGACATCGCCGTCGTTGGTGTCGACGACCAGGTCCCACCGCGGCGAGCGATCCTCGGTCGGCAGCACGATGTCGACCACGTCGGAGTGCGCGTTGAAATACACCAGGAAGTGCCTGTCCAGGATGCGCCCGCCGCGGGAGTCGACACCGCGGATGCCCTCCCCGTTCAGGAACACCCCGATGGTGCGACCGAATCCGGCCTCCCAGTCCTCGGGCTGCATGGCCGTGCCGTCCGGGCGCAGCCAGACGATGTCCGGCAGCGGTTCTCCCTCGCCTCGCCGCACCGGGTGGCCGTCGAAGAACCGGCTGCGCCGGAACGTCGGATGCTCACGCCGCAGCCTCGTGACAGCCCCCGTGAACTCGATCAGGGTGGTGTCCGCGTCGTCCCAGTGCACCCACGCGATGTCGGAATCCTGCGCGTACACGTTGTTGTTGCCGTGCTGGGTGCGTCCGAGCTCGTCGCCGTGCAGGATCATCGGGACGCCCTGGCTGAGCAGCAGGGTCGTCAGGAAGTTGCGCTGCTGGCGGCCGCGCAGCATCAGGATCTCGGGGTCGTCGGTGTCGCCCTCTGCACCCGTGTTCCACGACCGGTTGTCGTCGGCGCCGTCGTTGCCGTCCTCGCCGTTCGCCTCGTTGTGCTTCTCGTTGTACGAGACGAGGTCGCGCAGGGTGAACCCGTCATGCGCGGTGACGAAGTTGATGCTCGCGACCGGACGGCGGCCGGTGTGCTCGTACAGGTCGCTGGATCCGGTGATGCGCGACGCGAATTCGCCGAGCGTCGCGGGCTCGCCCCGCCAGAAGTCGCGGACGGTGTCGCGGTACTGGCCGTTCCACTCCGTCCACTGCGGGGGGAAGTTGCCCACCTGATAGCCGCCCGGACCGATGTCCCACGGCTCCGCGATGAGCTTCACCTGCGAGACCACCGGATCCTGCTGCACGAGCTCGAAGAACGCGCTCAGCCTGTCGACCTCGTAGAACTCGCGCGCCAGCGTCGCCGCCAGATCGAACCGGAATCCGTCGACGTGCATCTCGGTGACCCAGTAGCGCAGCGAGTCCATGATCAATTGCAACGTGTGCGGGTGGCCGACGTTAAGGGAGTTGCCAGTTCCCGTGTAATCCATATAGTGCTGCTCGTCGCCCTCGACGAGGCGGTAGTAGGCGGCGTTGTCGATGCCGCGCATCGAGACGGTGGGCCCCTGATGGTTGCCCTCCGCGGTGTGGTTGTAGACGACATCCAGGATCACCTCGATGCCCGCCGCGTGCAGGGCGAGGACCATGCCCTTGAACTCCTGCACCTGCTGGCCGAGCTCGCCGCTCGAGGCGTATGCGGCGTGGGGCGCGAAGAATCCGATCGTGTTGTAGCCCCAGTAGTTGCGCAGCCCCTTCTCCTCCAGGGTGCTGTCGTGCACGAACTGGTGCACCGGCATCAGCTCGATCGCGGTCACCCCGATGTGCTTGAGGTGCTCGAGGATCGCCGGGTGCGCGATCGCCGCGTAGGTGCCGCGCATCGACTCCGGGATGCCGGGGTGCAGCTGGGTGAGCCCCTTGACGTGGGCCTCGTAGATGACGGTCTCGGCGTACGGGATCTTCGGCGCACGATCGCCGGTCCAGTCGAAGAACGGGTTCACGACGACGCCGAGCAGCATGCTCGCAGCGGAGTCCTCGTCGTTGCGCTTCGCGGGCTTGTCGAACTGGTACGAGAACATCGCCTGACCCCAGCGGATGTCGTCGCAGGTCGCCTTCGCGTACGGGTCGAGCAGCAGCTTGTTGGGATTGCAGCGCAGTCCCTTCTCGGGATCCCAGGGACCGTAGACCCGGTAGCCGTAACGCTGGCCGGGCTGCACCTCGGGCAGGTAGCCGTGCCAGACGTAGCCGTCGACCTCGGTCAGCTCGATGCGGGTCTCTGTGCGGGCCTCGTCGAACAGGCACAGCTCGACCTTCTCGGCGACTTCGCTGAAGAGCGCGAAGTTGGTGCCGTTGCCGTCGAATGTCGCGCCGAGGGGGTAGGCGGAACCGGGCCAGAGCTGCATATGTCCCGACAGTACCGGTCCCTGCCGCCCCAGCGAGAGTCACTGCCAGAGAACGTCCAGAGTGGTGTTGCACGATTGTTACCTGCCCTGCGGCCGAGCACATCTCCGCTCGCTGCCCCCGATCAGGAAGCCCCTACCCCCCGTGACACCCCGTACTACTTCTATGCCCGAAGACGTCTCGCTCCCCCTCGGCACCTATCTCGGTGTGTTCCGCAAGAGGCGCACGATCACGATCGGCGCCGCCGTGCTCTCGTTCCTGACGATCGCCGTCCACGACCTGCCGGCGTCGGCCGCCACGGTCGAGCCCGATGCCTATCAGGTCGCCTCGCAGAGCCTGACGACCAGTGCGACGGCGTTCGCCCCGGTGGCCACGCGCGAGGACTTCATCGTCACGCAGTACACGCCCGTGCAGTGGCCGCTTCCTCCGTCGACGGAGATCAGCAGCGGCTTCGGATTCCGTATCGCGCCGTGCTCGTGGGGCTGCTCGTCCGATCACCAGGGAGTGGACTTCGACCCCGGCTACGGCACGAGCATCCACGTCATCG
>JAODAS010000153.1 GCA_025463555.1 Schumannella sp. | reverse complement strand
TGTGTCGTCGCTCATGGTGTGTGGCTCCTCACTCCCTACATCTTGTCGGGTGCGCTGACGCCGAGCAGCCCCAGGCCGTTGCGCAGCACCTGACCGGTGGCGTCGTTCAGCCACAGCCGGGTGCGGTGGACATCCTCGACCGCACCGTCGCCGAGCGGGATCACACGGCACGCGTCGTACCAGCGGTGGTACGAGCCGGCCAGGTCTTCCAGGTAGCGGGCGACGCGGTGGGGCTCGCGGAGCTCGGCCGCCTGCAACGCGATGCGCGGGAATTCCGCGAGCACACCGAGCAGGATGCTCTCGGTCTCGTGCTGCAGGGTCGACGCGTCGAACACGGCGCGGTCGACACCGCTCGCGGCGGCGTTGCGCGCCACCGCGCGCGTGCGGGCGTGTGCGTACTGCACGTAGAACACCGGATTGTCGTTGCTCTGCTTGGTGAGCAGGTCGAGGTCGATATCGATCGAGGAGTCGATGCTGCTGCGGACCAGGGCGTACCGCGCCGCATCGACGCCCACGACATCCACCAGGTCTTCGAGCGTGACGACGGTGCCTGCGCGCTTGGACATGCGCACCGGCTCGCCGTTCTGCAGCAGGTTCACCTGCTGGCCGATCAGGATCTCGAGGTTGACGTAGGGGACGTCGCCGAACGCGGCGGTCATCGCCATGAGGCGCTTGACGTAGCCGTGGTGGTCGGCACCGAGCAGGATGATGTTGCGCTCGAACCCGCGCTCGCGCTTGTCGAGGTAGTAGGCGAGATCGCCGGAGATGTAGGCGGCCTCGCCGTCTTTCTTCAGAATCACGCGGTCTTTGTCGTCGCCGAATTCGGTGGTGCGCAGCCAGGTCGCTCCGTCGGCTTCGAAGATGTGGCCGAGTGCGTCGAGCCTCGCGATGGCGCGCTGGACGGCTCCGGACTCGTGCAGCGTGTTCTCGTGCGTGAAGACGTCGAAGTCGACGCCGAACTCGTGGAGGCTGGCTTTCACCTCGCCGAACATCAGGTTCACGCCGAGCTCGCGGAAGACCTCCTGGGCCTGGTCGCGGGGCAGGTCGCGCAGTGCGGCTGCTCCGCCGGGGTAGTCGGCTTCGACGCGTGCCGCGATCTCGAGGATGTACGCGCCGCCGTAGCCGTCCTCGGGCGCGGGCTCCCCGACGTGCGCGGCCACGAGGCTGCGCGCGAACCTGTCGATCTGGATGCCGTGGTCGTTGAAGTAGTACTCCCGCGTCACGAGGCCGCCCTGGGCCTCGAAGATGCGGGAGAGGCTGTCGCCGACGGCCGCCCAGCGTGTTCCGCCGATGTGAAGAGGCCCGGTCGGGTTCGCGGACACGAATTCGACGTTGATGCGGACGCCGTCGTACAGCACGCCGTGCCCGTACGACTCGCCCTTCTCGACGATCACCTGCGCGAGCAGGCCGGCCGCCGCAGCGTCCAGCCGTATGTTCAGGAACCCCGGCCCGGCGACCTCGGCCGACGCGATGCCGTCCACCTCGGCAAGGGCCGCCGCGACCTCGGTCGCGAACTCACGCGGATCGAGGCTGAGGCGCTTGCCGAGCTTCAGTGCGACATTCGAGGCCCAGTCGCCGTGATCGCGGTTGCGCGGGCGTTCGAGGGTGACGTCTTCTGCCGTGATCGTCGTCGGATCGACGCCGTGGCGGGCCGCCGTCGCCGTGACCGCGCCGCGCAACGCGGCGGCGAGTTCGGCGGGATTCACAAGGGACGATCCTAGCCGCCGCCGAGTCGCGGCTGTCTCTCGGCGAACTCGGGTGACAATAGAGCATGCCTCGCCATGTCGCCCCGTCGTTCGCTGCCGTCGCCATCGCCCTGGTGGTGCTGGCCGGGTGCACCCCGACCGGCGACGGAGGGGACCCGACTACGACGCCGACGGGCGGTCCCAGCGAGACGGCCACCCCGACGCCGCTGCCCACGGACCAGCCAGGCGGCACGCCCGTCGACGCGACCTGCGACGAGTTGGTCAGCGCCGACACGCTCTACCTCTACAACCCGAACTTCGGTCCGATCGAGGACTTCACCCCGCAGACCGGCTCCGCAGCCGCGAGCGCCCTCAGCCACGACGGCGTGGCCTGCCGCTGGCAGAACCAGACGAACGGGCAGAACATCGACGTCTCCGTCGCACAGCTCGACGACGAGGCGCTCACCGCCCTCAAGAACGCCGCGTTCGAGGACAGCGAGATGGTTCCCACCTACGGCGACGAGGCGTACTTCGTGGTGGACGGCGACGTCGGGATCGCCCAGGTCTTCCAGGGGTCGTACTGGATCGTCGCGGAGTCCTCGGTGTTCTTCGAACCGGGCGATGCGACGGAGATCGTGCAGTCCGTTCTCACCGCGCTCGGCTGACGCACTAGCCGAGTTCGACCAGCTCGTCCGGGTCGTCGCTGAGCTCGTCGTCGCTGGTGGCCTCGACCCGCAGATCGCGTAGGTGGATGTCGGCGAGGGTGTTGGTCAGGAACGCTGTGTCGGTCGCATCCCGGCCGGTGGCCATGCGCACGAGGCCGGTTCGGGGCGCGAGCCGCGTGGAGTCGACGACCAGCCATCGGCCCTCGACGAGAGCCTCCACCACCGCGTGGAAGTCGGGCGGGGTCAGTTCGGGCGCGTACACCGACACGAGTCGCGCGGGGACGTCGAGACCGCGCAGCAGCGCCGCGGTGAGATGCGCGAAGTCCCGGCAGACGCCCGCGCCGCTGTCGAGCGTCTCGACTGCTCCGCCGGTGGGCGAGGTCGAGAACGCCTCGTAGCGCAGCCGGTCGTGCACCCACGCGCTCACCTCGCGCAGGAGCGCGGCCCCCTCGAGTCCGGGGAACGTGCGCCGCGCGAACGGCTGCAGGGTGTCGGACTGGACATAGCGGCTGGGGCGCAGGTAGGTGATCGCGTCGAGCGGGTCGACGGGGACGGGCTGAGCACGGCCGACGACGGTCGCGCGGTAGTCGATGTCGATGAATCCCGCGGGGGTGTCGAACAGCTGCAACCGGGTGCCGTGCAGGTCCCCGAGTTCTCGCGTGGCGATGGGTTCGCCGTCGAGTCGCACCACGAGCGCCTCGCTCTCGAGCGGAACCCCTTGCGCGGTCGACACGGCCAGCATGAATGCGGTGGGATCCGACACCTCGAGCGTCATGCTCGCGTGCACTTCGCGGCGCGAGTTCACGCGGGGAGGGTGGCAGGGCTCGGCAGGTCGGCGAAGGTCATACTGCTAACCTAGTTCGGCATCCCGCCCTCGTAGCTCAGTGGATAGAGCGCTTCCCTCCGAAGGAAGAAGTCGCACGTTCGAATCGTGTCGAGGGCACCACGCACCGAGCCTGCGACCTCGCGCACCTACCCTGGTGCGGTGCCGCTACGTGTCGTTCTCGCGCCCGACTCCTTCAAGGGATCGCTCGACGCCCCGGATGTCGCGGCGGCCATCGCGGAGGGCTGGCGATCCGTGCGACCCGGCGACGACATCCGGATGCTGCCCCAGGCCGACGGGGGCGAGGGGACCCTCGCGGTAATCGCCTCGGCCGTCGAGGGAGCCGTGCTGCGCTCTGCCGGAACGGTGACCGGACCCGACGGCCGTGCCGTTCCGGGGCACTGGCTGCAGCTGCCCGGCGGAACGGCTGTCGTCGAGCTGGCGCAGGCCTCCGGCCTGCCGCTGATGGCATCGCCGGACCCTCTCGGCGCGACCACCTGCGGTCTCGGGGAGGTGATCGCGGCGGCTCTGGACGCCGGAGCGAAAGCACTCGTCATCGCACTCGGAGGTTCGGCCTCCACCGACGGGGGCGCCGGCGCCCTCGCCGCACTGGGGATGCGCCTGCTCGACGGCGACGGGCGCCCGATCGGCTTCGGCGGTGCAGAACTCGCCCGCATCGCCCGGATCGATCGGAGCACCCTGCGGCCCGCCCCCGCCGGCGGGGTGCGCTTGCTCAGCGATGTCACCGCGCCCCTGCTCGGGCCGACCGGCGCGGCTGCGGTCTTCGGGCCTCAGAAGGGCGCGAGCGCCGCCGACGTGCGCACGCTGGAGGACGGCCTCGCCCGGTACGCGGCGCTGCTCGGCGGGGACTCCTCGATCCCGGGATCCGCGGCGGCCGGCGGAACGGGCTACGGCTTTCTGGCCGCGTGGGGCGCCGGGATCGAATCGGGCGCACGGGCGATCGCCGAGCTCACCGGGCTGACCGCGGAAGCGGCATCCGCCGATGTCGTCGTCACCGGGGAGGGCCGCTTCGACGCGACCAGTTCGACAGGCAAGGTCGTGGGCCAGGCGCTCGCCCTGGCGGGCGACCGGACCGTGATCATCGCGGGCCAGCTCGCCGCCGACCCGCCGGAGGGCGTGCGGGCGTGGGCGCTGGCCGGTCTGGCCGGGTCGGTGGACGCCGCGATCGCGGACCCCGCGCGCTGGTTGCGCGAGGCCGGCGCCGCGGCCGCACGCGCGAGGGCCTGAACGCGGATCGGGCCCTCAGCTGACGGAGTGGGTCTGCAGGAACTCGTACAGTTCGCGGTCGTCGACGCCGGGGAACGTGCCCGACGGCAGCGGCGAGAAGATGTGCGCGTGCACCTTGGCGCTCGTCCATGCCCGGCTGCGCCAGTGGTGCGCGAGGTCGGCAGGGGGGCGGCGGCAGCAGCTGACATCGGGGCAGCGCGAGAGCTCGCGGCGCGTCGTCTCGCGCCCGCGGAACCACTTGGAGTCGTTGAACGGCACGCCGAGGGTGATCGAGAACTCGTCGGCCTGGCTGGTGCCGATCTGGGTCGACTCGAAGAAGGACCCGCTGGGAGTGTCGGTGTACTGGTAGAACTCGGTGGTCCGGTTGGTGCGCGCGAAGGCGCGCCGGGCGCTCCATTTGCGGCACACGATCTCGCCCTCGGTGCTGCCGGTGACATCCACGGGCAGTCGTAGCCCGTCGTTCTCGTAGGCCTTGTAGACGGCGCCGTCGTCGCCCACCCGCAGAAAGTGCCAGGTCATGTCGAGGTACGGCGTGGCGAGGTTGGTGAAGCGCAGCGCCGCGGACTCGTGCGTGGTGCCGAACGCATCGCGGAAGTCTTCGATGGCGATGTTGCGGTCCGCTTTGGCCTGCCGCAGGAACTCCACCGACTGCGTCAAGGGCATGAGGCAGGCCGAGGCGAAGTAGTTGATCTCGAGCCTCTGGTGCAGGAACTCCGCGTAGCTGGTGGGCGCGGCGTGATCGAGCAACCGGTGGGCGATGGCCTGCAGCGCCATCGAGCGCAGGCCGTGGCCCCCGGGGATGGAGGCCGGCGGCAGGTAGATGCGCCCGTTCTCGAGGTCGGTGACGGAGCGCGCGGAGTGCGGCAGGTCGTTGACGTGCACCAGCTCGAATCCGAGGTTCTCGGCCATCTGTCGCGTCTCGCGATGGGTGAGAGCACCCGAGACGTGGCCGACGAGGCGCAACTGGTCTTCGGCGAGCTTCTCGATGTCGGGCATGTGGTTGTCGCGCGCGCGCATCATGGCGCGCAGCTCGGTGTTGGCGCGGCGTGCCTCCTCGGGCGTGGCGATCGCCTCGCGGGCACGGCGAGCCAGCTCCTGGTGCATCCCGACGAGCGCCCGCAGGGTGTCGTCCGCCATCCCCTTGCCCGCCCGGATCACGGGAAGCCCCAGTTCCGCATACACCGGGCTCGCCTGGGCGCGGTCGAGCTCGATCTCGAGCCCGGCGCGCTCGCTCGGCGCGGTCGGCTCGAGCAGCTCGGCGACCGGGATGCCGAGGCGTTCGGCGATCGCGGCGAGCAGCGAGAGCCGCGGCTCGCGCTTGCCGTTCTCCATGAGGGACAACTGGCTCGCGGCGACACCCACATCGGCGCCGAGCTGGTCGAGGGTGAGGCCGGCGCTGGTGCGGAAATGACGCATCCTCTGGCCGAGGGTCGCAAGATCGTTCACGAAATGCATCATATGGAAACTTCGGGGGTTTTTTCCTACCGATCTCTACATCCAAGCCCGATTTGCAGGTGCACAGTGGACATACACCGCAAATTTCAGGAGGAGCCATGACCGTGATCGACACAGCGTCCCTCGCTGACACCGACGAAGAGTACGAACCGGTCCACGACTCCAGCTGGGCCCTCGCCCCCGAGGGCACCGATCCGCGCGTCGTCGCATGGGTCGAGAAGATGGCGCACCTGACCACTCCGGACACCGTCGTCTGGTGCGACGGATCCCGTCGCGAGCAGGACGAGCTGCTCCGCGGCCTCGTCGCCAGCGGAACGGTGACCCGACTGAACGCCGAGCACCGCCCGTACAGCTTCCTCGCCCGCAGTCACCCGGAGGACGTCGCCCGGGTGGAGGCCCGCACGTTCATCTGCTCGAAGAACGAGTCCGACGCCGGTCCCACCAACAACTGGGCCGATCCGGACGAGATGCACGCCACGCTCGAGGGCCTCTTCCAGGGCTCGATGCGCGGGCGGACGATGTACGTGGTCCCGTTCTCGATGGGCCCGCTCGGCAGCCCCCTCGCCCGGCTGGGGGTGCAGGTCACCGACTC
>JAODAS010000116.1 GCA_025463555.1 Schumannella sp. | reverse complement strand
GCGCGCAGCCGGCCTCCGAGCTCGGGGCCGACAGCCTCGATCAGCGCGGCCTCGAGCGCCCCGTGCACGTCCTCATCGGAATCGGTCGCCACCAGGTCGCCGCTCTGCACCCGCCCGGCCACGACATCCAGGCCCTCGTGCATGGCCTGCTCGTCCGCGGGCGTCAGGTAACCAGCCGCCGCGAGCGCCTTGGCGTGCGCGTGCGAGCCGGCGATGTCGTAGAGCGCGAGGTCCCAGTCGAAATGGGTGGAGCGGCTCAGCGCGACGAGTTCGGGCGACGGCCCGTCCTCGAACCGGCCGCCCCACAGCGTCACCGCAGGTCTCTCTTCGCGGAGATCTTCGACGGCAACGACCACAGCTCGATGAAGCCCTTCGCGAGGGACTGGTCGAACCTGTCGCCGGTGTCGTAGGTGGCCAGCGAGAAGTCGTACAGGCTCTCGGAGCTCTGCCGTCCCGTGACGGTCGCCCGACCACCCTGCAGCGAGAGGCGGATGTCGCCCGAGACGTGCTGCTGCGTGTGATCGATGAAGGCGTCGAGGCTGCGCTTCAATCCCGAGTACCACAGCCCGTCGTAGACCAGCCCCGCCCACTCGTTCTCGACGCCTCGCTTGTAGCGGCCGACGGCGCGCTCGAGCGTGAGGTTCTCGAGTTCCTCGTGTGCGGCGATCAGGGCGATCGCTGCCGGCGCCTCGTACACCTCGCGGCTCTTGATGCCGATCAGCCGATCCTCGACGATGTCGATGCGCCCGACGCCGTGCTTGCCCGCGAGCACGTTGAGCTGCTCCACCGCCTGAAGCGGCGTGACGGCGACGCCATCCAGTGCCGTGGGGACGCCCTGCGTGAACGTGACGGTCACCTCGTCGGCCGGGCCGTCGATGCTCGGGTCGGCGGTGTACTCGTAGAGGTCCTCGATCGGTGCGTTCCACGGGTCCTCGAGGAACCCGGTCTCGACGGCCCGGCCCCAGACGTTCTTGTCGATCGAGTACGGGTTCTTCTTGCTCTGCTTGATCGGCAGGCCGTGCTCTTCGGCGTACGCGATCGCCTTGTCACGGGTCAGCGCGAGGTCGCGGATCGGTGCGATGCTCGTCAGTTCGGGAGCCAGAGCGGCGACCGCGGCCTCGAACCGGACCTGGTCGTTGCCCTTGCCGGTGCAGCCGTGGGCGACGCTGTCGACGCCGAGTTCTTTGGCCACGCGGGCGAGATGCCGGGCGATCACCGGGCGGCTCAGCGCGGACACCAGCGGGTAGCGCTTCTGGTAAAGCGCGTTGGCCTTGAGCGCCGGCATCAGGAAGTCGTTCGCGAACTCGTCGCGTGCATCGACGACGATCGCCTCCGCCGCTCCGCAATCGAGGGCGCGTTGCCGGATGTCCTCCATGTCCTCGCCGCCCTGGCCGACGTCGACCGCGAGGGCGACGACCTCCTTGCCGGTGGCGTCTTTCAGCCAGCCGATGCCGACCGAGGTGTCGAGGCCGCCTGAGTAGGCGAGGACGACGCGTTCTGCCATGGTGTGGTTCTCCTTGTGATCGTGGTCGAGTCTAGAGTTGCTGGCATGTCAGAGCCGATTCAGCCGACGCCGCCCGGACCGCCGAGCCCGCCCGCTCCCCCGGCTCCGCCCGTGCCCCGGTACGGCGAGTACGCCCCCGCCGGCTACGTGCCCCCGCAGCCCGCGCCGGGCTTCGAGGCGGCTGCCGCGGCCCAGCAGCCCTACGGCTACGCGTCCTACCCCGGCCAGTTCGTGCAGCCCGTTGCGGGCCGCAGGCGCAAGACCTGGGACCTCGTGCTGACCGTCGTCCTGCTGGTCGTGGGCTTCTTCGGCATGCTGCTGGGTCTGTTCTACTCCGCGGTGCTGCCGCAGATACTGGACCAGGCCTACCAGCAGCAGAACCTGGGCACCTTCGCGGGCGACACCGGAGTCGCGGGACCCGTCATCGCCTCCAGCCATGTCGTGCTGTACCTGGTCGCCGTCGGCGGGGCGATTCCGCTGCTGATCACGAAGCGGGTCGCGTTCTGGGTTCCGCTGGGCGCCGGCGTGATCGCTGCGGGAATCTTCTGGGTGGCGCTGATCGCCGTGATGTTCTCGGATCCGTCGCTTATCTCCAGCCGCGGCTGAGTTCATCCGGCCCGCTCCAGCAGCCACACCAGCAGCGCCTTCTGGGCGTGCAGGCGGTTCTCCGCCTCATCCCAGATGACGCTCTGGGGCCCGTCGATGACATCCGCGGCGACCTCGTAGCCCCGGTCCGCAGGAAGACAGTGCAGGAAGATGGCATCCGGCTTCGCGAGCGACAGAAGTTCCCGGGTCACCTGGTAGCCGCCGAAGGTGGCGACGCGATGGGCCTTCTCCTCCTCCTTGCCCATCGACACCCAGGTGTCGGTGACCACGACGTCGGCACCGGCGACTGCTTCGTGCGGGTCGCTGAACAGGGTGACCGAGCCGCCGGTGGCCGAGGCCCGCGTGCCCGCATCGGCGACCACGGCATCCGCTGGAGCGTATTCGTCAGGCGACGCGATGCGGATGTGGATGCCGGCCGTCGCGCAGGCCAGCAGGTAGCTGTGCGACATGTTGCTGGCGCCGTCGCCCAGGAACGTGACTGTGAGCCCGGCGAGTGCCCCCTTGTGCTCGCGGATCGTCAGCAGATCGGCCAGCAGCTGGCACGGATGGAAGTCGTCACTCAGAGCGTTGACGACGGGAACGGTGGTTCCGGCCGCCATCTGCTCGAGCCCCGCCTGACCGTAGGTGCGCCAGACGATCGCAGCGACCTGCCGTTCGAGCACGCGTGCCGTGTCGCTCGGGCTCTCTTTGCCGCCCAGCTGGCTGCTGGCCGTCGAGATGATGAGCGGGCTGCCGCCCAGATCGGCGATTCCGACGGCGAAGCTCACGCGCGTGCGGGTCGATGACTTGTCGAAGATCACGGCCACCGTCTGCGGGCCGGCCAGAGGCGTGCGGCCCCAGCGATCGGCCTTGATCTGCTCGGCCAGGTCGAGGATGGCGGTCTGCTCGGCCTGTGTCAGGTCGTCGTCCCGGAGGAAGTGGCGGGTCATGGCGTGTCCTTTGCTGCTGCCTCGAGGGCTGCGGTGAACAGGGGGATGAACTCGGCGATCTCGGCGTCGCCGATGAGAAGCGGCGGAGCCAGCCGGATCCGGGAGTCGCTGGCCGCGTTGACAATGAGGCCGCGGCCGAGCGCCTCGGCGACGACGCGGTGGGCGATCGGCTCGGCGAGCCCGATCCCGATCAGCAGGCCCCGGCCCTGGATGTCGGTGACCAGGGGCGAGGCGAGGCGCGTGAGCCGGTCGCGCAGCTGCTCGCCGCGAACGCGCGCATTCCCGACCAGACCGGCGCGCTCGATCTCGCCGAGCACGGCGTTGGCCGTGGCCGTCGCCAGAGGGTTGCCGCCGAACGTCGAGCCGTGATGCCCGGCGGCGAAGAGGTCGCTCGCCGCGCCGAAGGTGATCAGGGCGCCGATCGGGAATCCTCCCCCGATGCCCTTCGCCACGGCGATCGCATCGGGCACGATGCCCTCGGCTTCGTACGCGAACCACTCCCCCGTGCGCCCCGCGCCGGTCTGGATCTCGTCGAGGATGAGCAGGGTGCCGTGCTCCGCGGTGAGGCGGCGAGCCGCCGCGAGGTAGCCCGCGGGAAGGTCGACGACTCCTGCCTCGCCCTTGATCGGCTCGAGGAAGAGCGCTGCGACGTCGCCGGGTGCGAGCGCCGCTTCCAGAGCCGCCAGGTCGCCGGGAATCTGTTGCACACCGGGCAGCAGCGGCCGGAACGGCTCCTGCAGCGCCGGTTTGCCCGTGAGGGACAGTGATCCCATCGTGCGGCCGTGGAACGAGCCCTCGAGCGACAGGATGCGCGGGCGGCCGGTCAGCCGGGCGAGCTTGATACCCGCCTCGATGGCTTCTGCACCCGAGTTGGCGAAGAACACGCGGTCGCCCCCGCTCAGCCGGGTGAGCCGCTCGGCGAGTTCGAGCTGCGGCTCAGTCGCGAAATAGTTGGACACGTGTGCGAGGCGGCCCGCCTGAGCCGCCACGGCATCCACGAACACCGGGTGCGCGTGACCGAGCGAGTTGACCGCGATGCCGGCGAGGAAGTCGAGGTACTCGCGGCCGTCGACATCCCAGACGCGCGCTCCGAGACCGTGGTCGAGCACGGCCATCGGCGTCGGGGCGGACTTCATCATGACGGCCGCGAAACGATTCAGGTGAGCGGTCATCCGGCCACCACCTCCGTACCGATGCCGGCGTCGGTGAATATCTCGAGCAGGATCGAATGCGGGCGACGCCCGTCGATGATCGCCGCCTTCGCGACTCCGCCCTCGACAGCCTCGAGGCACGCGGTCATCTTCGGGATCATGCCGCTCTCGAGCGTCGGCAGCAGGGTGGTCAGCTCGCGGGTGCCGATGACCGAGACCAGCGACTCCGTGTCGGGCCAGTCGCGATACAGCCCGGCGACATCGGTCAGGACGACGAGTTTGGCGGCACCGACAGCGACGGCGAGGGATGCGGCGGCCGAGTCGGCGTTGACGTTCAGCGACTGCCCCGGCACGTCGCGATCCGGCGCGATCGATGAGATCACCGGGATGCGGCCGGCCTCGATCTCCGCCAGCACCGCAGCGGGATCCACCTCGACCACGTCGCCGACCAGCCCGATGTCGACGACCTGGCCATCGACCAGCGCGCCACGCCTGCGCCCGAGGAACAGACCGGCGTCCTCGCCCGAGATCGCGGAGGCGAGGGGTCCGTGCTCGTTGATCAGCGACACGAGCTCGCGGCTGACCTGGCCGGTCAGCACCATCCGGACGACCTCCATGGTCTCGGGCGTCGTCACCCGGTACCCGCCGATGAATGAGCTCTCGATGCCCAGCCGCCCGAGCATCGCAGAGATCTGGGGACCGCCCCCGTGCACGACCACCGGCTTGATGCCGACGTGACGCAGGTAGACCATGTCCTCGGCGAAGGCCCGCTGCAGGTCGGCGTCGACCATCGCATTGCCGCCGAACTTGACGACGATGATCTCGCCGGCGAAACGCTTGAGCCACGGCAGGGACTCGATGAGGACGTGGGTCTTCGCCTCGTGGTCGGGCGCCGCGCCGGTTGCGGATTCGGACCCGGTCATGAGCTGTACGCCGAGTTCTCGTGCACGTAGTCGTGGGTGAGGTCGTTCGTGAGGATCGTGGCAGTCGCGTTGCCCGCGTGAAGGTCCAGCAGCAGATGCAGGGCACGCGGCGAGATGTCGACCTCGTCCCGGGACCGGTCGGGACCGCCTTCGCTGCACAGGCGCACTCCGTTCATCGACACGTCGACGTCGTACGGATCGAACGCGGCGCGCGTGGTGCCGATGGCGGCGAGCACGCGACCCCAGTTGGGGTCGTTGCCGAACACGGCCGCCTTGAACAGGTTGTTCCGTGCGATCGAGCGGCCGACCTCGACGGCGTCCTCCTCGGATGCGGCGCCGGTCACCTCGATCGCGATGTCGTGGGATGCACCCTCGGCGTCGTGCTGCAGCTGGAGCGCCAGGTCGAGGCACAGCGCGGCCAGCTCGGCGGCGAACTCCGCCGGGTCGGGAGTGATGCCGGAAGCCCCGCTCGCGAGCACCGAGACCTGGTCGTTGGTGGACATGCAGCCGTCGCTGTCGAGCCTGTCGAAGCTGCTGCCGGTCGCCGAGCGCAAAGCGGTATCCAGTTCGGCCGGCGACAGCACGGCGTCCGTCGTGATGACGACCAGCATCGTCGCCAGGCCCGGCGCGAGCATGCCCGCGCCCTTCGCCATGCCGCCGATCCTCCAGCCGTCCCGGTCGCGAGTCGCCGTCTTGGGGACCGAGTCCGTCGTCATGATGGCACGCGCGGCATCCGCGCCACCGGTGGATGAGAGTGCTGCCGCGGCCGCCGCGACGCCGGCGAGCAGCTTTGCACGATCGAGCTGGTCGCCGATGAGCCCCGTCGAGCACACCAGCACGTCGCCGGCCGACACGTCGAGCGCCGCGCCGACCGCCTCCGCGGTGAGATGGGTGGTCTGGAAGCCCTCCGCACCCGTGAAGCAGTTCGCTCCGCCGGAGTTCAGCACGATCGCCGAGACGGTGCCGTCGAGGATCACCTGCTGCGACCAGATGATCGGATTCGCTTTCGAGCGATTGCCGGTGAACACAGCGGCCGCGCTCTGCAGCGGACCGCTGTTGACGACCAGAGCGAGGTCCGGATTGCCGTTGGACTTGAGCCCCGCCGCCACGCCGGCCGCCACGAAACCCTGTGCGTGCGTGACGCTCATGGCGCGACCCCGTTCGCCGAGAGTCCCTGTGTCTCGGGGAAGCCGAGCGCGATGTTCGCCGACTGAATCGCCGCGCCCGCCGTGCCCTTGACCAGGTTGTCGATCGCGCTGATGACGACCACGCGTCCCGCGTTCGGGTCGACGGCGAGGCCGATGAGTGCGGTGTTGGCACCCGTCGTGTCCCCGGAGCGCGGGAACGTTCCCCCCGGCAGCACGTGGACGAACGGCTCGTCGGCGTAGGCGCCCTCCCACACCTCGCGGATGCGGGTCGCGCTGGTGCCGGGCACCAGTTTCGCCGTGGAGGTCGCCAGGATTCCGCGGGCCATGGGCACGAGCACCGGTGTGAACGAGATGGTGGGGTTCGGTGCCCCGGCGACCTGCAGGTTCTGGAGGATCTCCGGCGTGTGCCGGTGGACGCCGCCGACCTGATAGGCGGATGCCGAGCCGGCGACCTCGCTGGCGAGCAGGTCGGGGCGCAGCGACTTCCCGGCGCCGGACGTGCCGACCGCCAGAACCGACACCAGGTCATCCGGTTCGATGACGCCGGCCGCGATCCCCGGGGCGAGCGCGAGCGTGATCGCCGTGACATTGCAACCCGGCACGCTCACCCGGGTCGCGCCCGGCAGATTGGCGCGCTGGCGGCCCGCCCCGGCATCCGTCACCAGCTCGGGAAGGCCGTACGTCCAGGCTCCGTGGTACTCGCCGCCGTAGAACGCGGCCCACGCCTCGGGCGAGGTGAGGCGATGATCGGCGCCGCAATCGACAACGAGCACGTCATCTGGCAACTGGGCGGTGATCGCGCCGGACGCACCGTGCGGCAGCGCCAGGAACACGACGTCGGCCTCGGCGAGGACCGCTGCAGTCGTCTCCTGCAGCACGAGGTCGCGGTAGCCGGCGAGGTGCGGATGCACTGCCGAGAGCGCCTGGCCGGCATTCGTGTTCGCGGTGACGACGGTCACCTCGAATTCCGGGTGCGCGGCGAGCAGACGCAGCAGCTCGCCGCCCGCGTAGCCACTGGCGCCGGCGACGGCAACGGAGAGGGGCATGGATCAACCTTCGGTTTCGACGGGTCGGGGTTTCGCTCTGCAATGAGCTGCGCTTCGAATGAGCAGAGGCGGCGACGTCGCGAAGGTGCTGTGGTCAGCGCAGCGGCGTCGCCGAGAGTCGGCGCGCGCGACGGAGACGACGGGCAGCGTTGCCCACGATGTCGTTCCGCGTCAGGTCCACGCATCGACCTTACTGGCTGAGCGTCGCCCAGGTCTAATCTGGGGACGGCGACGGACTCGGAGGGAGTCCGGCCTGATGAAAGAGGACCCCATGGCAGATCTCAACGCCCTGCTCGACCAGATTCCCGTCGGCGACATCGCACGGCAGCTCGGGATCGATGAGGACGTCGCTCGGGCGGCGGTTCAGCAGGTGCTGCCCGGACTCGTCGGGGGCCTCGCCGCGAATGCGAACGACGCGAAGGGTCAGACCACGCTGACCAACGTGCTCAAGCACCACAACAAGGGCATCGCCAAGTCGGTGAAAGAGGTCGACACCGAGGACGGCGAGAAGATCGTCCGCAATGTCTTCGGCCCGAACACGGACGCCGTCGCGACGAAGCTCGCCGGCGCCAGCACCAAGAGCGACGTGACGGGCGACATCATCAAGCAGGTGCTGCCGATCGTCGCGCCCATCGTGCTGTCGTGGCTTGCGAGCCAGTTCCTGGGGGGAAAGACCGATACCGCGACTGCGGCACCGGCACCGGCAGCGCCCGAGCCGGAAACGTCCTCCAGCGGGGGGATCGGCGACCTGCTCGGCGGCCTGCTGTCCAGCCCGCAGGGCCAGCAGATCGCGGGCGAACTGCTGGGCGGGCTGCTCGGAGCCGGAAAGAAGTAGCTCTCTACTCGCGGATCGTGGCGCCGAAGCGCTTGGCAGCGAGCGCCGCGCCCGCGAGTTTGGCCGCGGTCGCCTCCGCGGCGGTCAGCGTGCGATCGGGCGCCCGGAACCGCAGGGCCAGAGTGATCGACTTGCTGCCGGCCGGCACACCGGGGCCGCGGTAGTCGTCGACCAGCCGTGCGTGCTCCAGCAGTTCGCCGGCGCCTTCGACCACCGCGGCCAGAACCTCGGCAGCGGGGATCTCGACCGGCACCACGAGCGACAGATCCTGCGTGGCCGCCGGCAGGGTGCCGATCGGTGTCGCAGCGATCTCTGTCGCGCCCAGTTCGATCAGCGCGTCGAGGTCCAGCTCGACGAGCGCGACCGAGCGCGGAAGATCCAGTTCCGTCGCGATCGAGGGCAGCAACTCGCCCGCGACGCCGACGACCCGGTCGCCCACGCGGACCTCGGCCGTGCGGCCCGGATGCAGTGCCGGATGAGTTCCGGCGGCCACAGTGGGCGCGACCGCGAGAGCCAGCCCCAGCTGCCTCACGACGTCGAGCGCGTCGCTCAGACCCGTCGGCACGGCCCCCGCGCCCGGCTGCTTCGGAATCGCATCTCCGAGGAACAGTGCTGCGACCCGCCAGCCCTGCGGCGGGATGCCGGCGGCAAGCTTCGCGAGAATCGCGTCGTCGGGCCGCGCAGCCCCCACCGGGATGAAGTCCGTTCCCGGCTCGACGCCGGTCTCGGGCCGGAACACCGTCCCGATCTCGAACAGCGCGAGATCGGTGAGACCACGAGAGAGGTTGCGACGCGCGGTGTCGAGCAGGCCCGGCAGCAGGGTGCGGCGCAGCAGGGCGAGCTGGGGATCCAGCGCGTTCGCGAGCGCGATGGCGGTCGCGCCCGGCTCGAACCGCTCGATCGTGGCCGCCGACACGAAGGGGTAGCTGAGCACCTCCGTCGCTCCGGCCGCGGCGAGGGTCTGCGCGGCCCGTCGACGCGCCTGCTGCGCGCGGGTGAGCCCACGCCCCGGAGGCGCCACCGGCAGGATCGACGGGATCTCGTGGTAGCCGATGATCCGCGCGACCTCCTCGACGAGGGTCGGCCCGTCGGTCAGGTCGGGGCGCCAGGTCGGCGGTGTGACCGTGGCGGTGTCGGCCGCGACGGTCACGGTCGCGCCGATGAGCTCGAGCGTGGAGACGACCTGCTCGGCGGTGTAGTCGACCCCCACGAGCGAGGTGGGAAGCGAGAGAGGCATGGTGATCGGCTCGGGCGCCGTGGAGTGATCGATGTACGCGC
>JAODAS010000112.1 GCA_025463555.1 Schumannella sp. | reverse complement strand
CCCGGCTACATTCGCGGACAGTCGAGCAACATGCTGAGTGGTGCCGCAGCGCGAATACCGTCCGTCGTTCCGCTCATGTCACTCCCACGACTCGGGACCCCGCAACCTCGCTAGCTCTGGCAGTTCGGGCACCACGTGACGGTGCGCTCCTGCTGCTCGCGTCCGAGTTCTCCGCCGAGCAGCCGGGTCCCGCAGCGGCGGCACGGCCGCCCGCGCCGTCCGTAGACCCAGGACGTCTGACCGGGTCGCAGGTCGCCCGTCGTAGAACGCACCCAGCGATCCTTGTTGGCCTGCAGCATCCGCTCGGCCAGATCGACGAACGGTGCCAGCTCCACCTCGGCCACGGGGCGGGTCGGCAGCACACCGCGCAGAAAGCACAGCTCGTTCGCGTACACGTTGCCGACGCCGGCGAGGTTGCGCTGGTCGAGCGCCGCGACGTAGATCGCGTCGTCGGGATGCGCGGCGAGCCGCGAGACCGCCAGCGCTGCATCCCAGTCCGGTCCGAGCAGGTCCGGACCCAGGTGCCCGACCGCGGCGTCCTCGTCCTCGCGCCGCAGCAGCTCGGTGGTCCCGAGCTCGAACCCGACGCTCACCACGTCGGCGGTCGTCAGCACCGCCCTCGCCTGGAACGCGGGTCGCCGCCACTTCTCGCCGGGCGCGTACGTGCGCCACGCCCCCTCCATCTTGAGGTGCGTGTGCAGCGTGAAGTCGCCGATGCGGTGCAGCAGGTGCTTGCCGCGCGAGATCACCTCGTGCACCGTCTCGCCGGTCAGGTCGGCGGTCGCGAATCTCGGCACGCGAAGGTCGAAGCCGGTGAGCACGGCTCCCGCGAGCGCCGCGTTCTGCAACTGCGCGGTCTTGTAGACGGTGTCGCCCTCGGGCACGTCAGCCTCGCAGCCGCAGGCCCTGGGGCGTGGGGGCGAATCCGGATGCGATGAGCGCGTCGCCGAGGGGCGTCCCGATCGCGAACACCCCGTCGATCTTCTCGACGCGAAGCCGGCCACCCGTGGAACGCACCGTCGACGCGAGTGACGCGGCAGCGGCATCCCGTCCCGCCTCGTCGTCGGGAGCGAGGAAGTTCAGCACCGTCTTGCCACCGCGTTCGACGAAGAGCCCGAGGGCACCGTCGACCAGGACGACAAGCGCGCCCGCCTTCCGTCCGGGCCGGTGACCTCCGTGCCGCTCGTCGTCGACCGAGGGCCAGCCGAGCGCCGCACCGAAGGGGTTCGCGGGGTCGGTGGCCGACAGAGTCAGAGCGTCGACCGCGCGGTCCGCGCTCTCGGCTTCGGTCTCACGGTCGGCGGAGAACGCGCGCAGCCGATCGACCGTCGCCGGAGTCGCGAACTGCGCAGCCCCGAGCCCCGCGATGAAGTATCCGCGCCGAGTACGTCCCGTCTCCTCCAGGCCGCTGAGGACCTTGTACGCGGTCGGGAATCCACCGACGACGCCCTCGGACATGACCGCTCCGCGGGTGACGATGCCGTGCCGCTCGAGCAGTTGCTCGGCGAAGGCGGTCGCCCGCACCGTCGCGCTGGCCTCGGGAGCGGGCAGCAGGCTCCAGCGACCGGCGACGGCGGGCGGTGCCGTGGCCGCGAGGCTCGCGGCGACCGAGCGCGCGACGGCGGCGCGACCGCGCCCGCGCATCGCCCTGCTCGGCGGTGTCGCACGGGCACGCGTCGTCGTCGCGCCCAGTCGAGAACGCAGCGGCGCGAGCGTGTCATTGCTGACGAGGCCCGCCCACGTCAGATCCCATAGGGCGGTCGCCAGCTCTTTGTCGTCGACGGGCCCCGTCACCGCCAGCGCACCGCCCAGCTGCCGGAAGAAGAACGCCCCGCCCCCGGCCAGTGCGTCGATGACGCGCCCACGCAACTCGTCCTGATCGAGCAGCACCGGCTCGGCGAGGGTGAGCGACGCGGCATCGGCAAGGTGCAGCGCGACCCAGCCGTCTCCTCCGCTCAGTTCACCGCGTCCCGACCAGATCACCTCGCCCGTCGTCATCAGCTCGTCGAGCATCGCGGGGCTGTAGTCGCGCACGCGGGCGGGCAGCACGAGGCTCTCCCAGGTGGATGCCGGCAGAGCCACCCCGGCGAGCTGGTCGATGGCACTGACGAGCCCGTCGATCCCGCGCAGTTTTCCGCCGACGTGCTGCCAGTCCGGCAGGAAGCGACCGAGCGTGAGCTGCGGAACGGGTTCCACCTCGGAGCGCAGCGCGGCGAGCGAGCGCGACCGCAGGCGTCGCAGCACCTCGGAGTCGACCCACTCGGAGCCGGTGGCTCCGGGGCGGAACTCGCCCTCGACCACGCGACGGTCGCTGGCGAGCCGCTTGAGTGCGTCGGTGACGATCGCGATGCCGAGACCGAGGCGGCTCGCGGCATCCTGTGCGGTGAAAGGCCCGTGCGTGCGCACGTAGCGGCTGACCAGATCGCCGACGGGGTCGGCCACCGGATCGAGGAACGCGTTCGGTACGCCGTGCGGCAGCGGCACCCCGAGGGCGTCGCGCAGGCGGGACGCGTCTTCGATGACGGCCCAGCGCTGCTCGCCGGCGATGGTGGCCCGCAGGACGCGGTTGGCGCGGGCGAACCCGGCGAGGATCGCCTCCGCCGCTGATTGAGTAGCGTCCGCAGGACGCGTGTCGAAATCAGCCTCGTCGTCGCTCGACAGTGGTTTCGATACGCCCTCC
Organism: Schumannella sp.; assembly: GCA_025463555.1. Lineage (GTDB taxonomy): Bacteria > Actinomycetota > Actinomycetes > Actinomycetales > Microbacteriaceae > JBDSKH01. The sequence continues at coordinate 1,661 of JAODAS010000112.1, read as the reverse complement.
TCCGGAGGGCTACTCAACCACCGGAGTTCGAGCTCCTGCGTCGTCAGGGGCCCCAGCATGCGCAGCAGGTCGATGAGACCTTCCGGCCCCTTCGCCTTGCGGTCGGGAGCGAGCCGCTGCAGTTCGAGCTCGGTCTGCGCGATAACCGCCGGATCGAGCAGCTCGCGCAACTCGGCGCGGCCGAGCAGCTCGGCCAGCAGCGTCGGGTCGAGCGACAGGGCGGCGGCCCGACGCTCGGCAAGGGGCGAGTCGCCCTCGTACATGAACGCGGCGACGTAGCCGAACAGCAGCGAGCGCGCGAACGGCGACGGAGACGTCGTCTCCACCTCCACCAGCCGCACCTTGCGGGCGGCGATGTCGGCGGTCAGCGAGGCGAGAGCGGGCAGGTCGTAGACGTCCTGCAGCACTTCGCGCACCGTCTCGAGGATGATCGGGAAGCTCGGGTACTTGCGCGCCACTTCGAGCAGCTGCGCACTGCGCTGGCGCTGCTGCCAGAGCGGCGACCGGCGGCCGGGGTTGTAGCGCGGCAGCAGCAGCGCCCGGGCCGCGGCCTCGCGGAACCGGGAGGCGAAGAGCGCAGAGCCTCCGACCTCGAGGGTCACCAGCTCTTCGAGCTCGTCACGTTCGAACTGGAACAGCTCCGCACCCGGTGGCTCCGCATCCGTCTCGGGCAGTCGCACCACGATCCCGTCGTCGCCCGCCATCGCCGAGCCGTCGACGCCGAGTCGTTCGCGGATGCGCGCCGAGATCGCCAGGGCCCACGGGGCGTGCACCGGAGTGCCGTACGGCGAGTGCAGCACGAGTCGCCAGTCGCCCAGCTCGTCGCGGAACCGCTCGACCACGAGTGTCGTATCGGTCGGGACGGTGCCGGTCGCGAGCTTCTGCTCCTGCACGAACCGCTTCAGGTTGTCGACCGCCCACGGGTCGAGCCCGGCCTCGACGAGCCGGTGGTCGAGTGCCGCCGAAGGCGGTGTATCGAGACCAGCCACCGCCCCGACTTCGCCCGCGAACGCGCCGATCGCCTTGCCGAGCTCGGCGGGCCGCCCCAGCCCGTCGCCCTTCCAGAACGGCACACGCCCCGGCTGCCCGAATGCGGGACTGACGAGCACCCGATCCGAGGTGATCTCTTCGATGCGCCACGATGTCGCTCCGAGCGCGAAGACGTCGCCCACCCGTGACTCGTAGACCATCTCCTCGTCGAGCTCGCCCACGCGGCGGGCGCCATCGGACGTGCCGACGATGAAGACGCCGAACATGCCGCGATCCGGGATGGTGCCGCCGCTCGTCACGGCCAGCCTCTGCGCCCCCGGACGCCCCGCGATCGTGCCGGCCACGCGATCCCAGACGATGCGCGGCCGCAGCTCGGCGAACTCGTCGCTGGGGTAGCGGCCCGCGAGCAGGTCGAGCGTCGCCTCGAACGCCGACCGCGGCAGGGTCGCGAACGGCGCCGACCGGCGCACCGTCTCCCACCAGTCCTCGACCTCGACCGTATCGAGGGCGACCGCCGCCACCGTCTGCTGCGCCAGGATGTCGAGCGGGTTCTGCGGGACGGCGATCGCCTCGATGAGCCCGGTCCGCATCCGCTCGCTCGCGACCGTCGTGTGAAGCAGGTCCGCGCGGTGCTTCGGGAACAGCACGCCCTTGGAGATCTCGCCCACCTG
>JAODAS010000010.1 GCA_025463555.1 Schumannella sp. | reverse complement strand
GACGAACCTCTCCGACATCGCGGCGATGGGGGCGCGGCCGACGGCTCTCGTCGTCGCGCTCGTCGCGCCGCCCGACACCCCGGTGACCGTGCTCGAGGGTCTGGCCGATGGGCTCCGCGACGCGTGCACCGAGCTCGCTCCCGGCTGCGGGGTGGTCGGCGGAGACCTCAGCGTCTCGGACAGGATGATGATCGCCGTCACCGCCTTCGGCGACCTCCAGGGGCGGGATGCCGTCCTTCGTTCCGGCGCGCGGAACGGTGATGTCGTTGCGGTTTCCGGAAACATGGGTCTCGCCGCGAAGGGACTCGCGTTGCTCTTCGAACGCGCGATCGACGACGAGGGTGTCCCCGACGCGGAACGCGCTCACGCCCTGCGCGCCGAGTTCCCGGCCGAACTCGCCGCACAGCTGACTCCGCGCCCGCCGCTCGCGGACGGCATCGCGGCAGCCATCGCCGGCGCAACCGCCATGCTCGACCTCAGTGACGGCCTCGCCATCGACGCCCGCCGCATCGCGGACGCGAGCGGGGTCGCGATCGACCTGACCGCCTCGGCCGTCGGCTCGGCAGCGACGCTCGTAGGGGGAGAAGACCACTCGCTGCTGGCCACGTTCCCGCCGGGCGTTGCTCCGCCCGGCGGGTTCCGACCGATCGGCGTCGTGCGGGCCGGCACCGGACTGACCGTCGACGGCCGGCAGTACAGCGATCGCGGTGGCTGGGACCCGTACGACGACTGGAACGGCGGGGCGGGGTAGGGGCTTCGATACGCCACCTGCGGCCGCTACTCAACCAGCGGACTCAACCAGTACAGCGCCGTGTCGCCGTAGTCCTTGCGCCGGTCGAGGTCGAGTCCGTCGGGCCAGTCGGGCGCCCTGTCTCGGGACGAGCGCTCGACGACCACCACGGCATCCGGATTCAAGCGCGGCACCAGAGCCTCGAGGTTGTGCACCAGCTCGAGCCCGCCCAGGTCGTACGGCGGGTCGAGGAACACGACGTCCCAGGTGCCCAGCGCGCCGCCGAGGAACGACTGCACGGGCTGGCTCGACACCACGATCTCGGGGTCGGCACCACGTGGCGCCGCCTTTCGCACCCGCGCGACGTTCACGCGGGCCACGTTCGATGCAGCGGTCGCCTTGTCCACCAGGGTCACATGTGCTGCACCACGCGAGGCCGCCTCGAGTCCCAGGGCACCCGATCCCGCGTACAGGTCGAGTACGCGCGCGCCGGTGAGCGCATCCCGTGATTCCAGCGCGGAGAAGATCGCCTCGCGCACCCGGTCGCTCGTGGGCCGCGTGCCGAATCGCGGCACGTCCAGACGCAGTGAGCCCGCGAATCCGCCGATGATGCGGGTCATGGCACCGCCACCGGCGCCGGGGCGGCCGGGACCGGCTTCGTCGTGCCGCGGGCCAGCAGCACCACGGCGGCCACCACGATGAGGCCGCCGAGCACCTGCACCCAGGTGATGCCGAAGCCGAACGGCAGACCGATCAGAGCCGTGAAGACCACCTGCAGGTTGATGTAGATGGATGCGGTGGCCGGGGCGACCTTGCGCGTCGCCGCATTCCACAGCACGTAGGCGGCGATCGACGGGAAGATCACGATGTACGCGATCGCACCCCAACCGGGACCGTCCGACGGCCACTGCAGACCGTTGATCGCGAGGAACGGCGTGAGCAGGATCACCGCGATCGCCACCTGGATCGCCGTCGACGTGATCGGCGGCACGTCGTGGATGCGCCGGCCGACGAGGGTGTAGATCGACCACGCCGCGATCGCCCCCAGCATCAGCAGGTCGCCGACGTTCAGTCCGTTGCGCAGCAACGCCAGCACGTCGCCGTCGGTGATCACGATCACGACGCCGATCAGCCCGAGCACGATGCCCAGCACCGAGCGCCAGGCGAGGTGCTCGCGGCGCCCGCCCTGGACGACGGCGGGCAGCACCGCAGCCAGCACCACGATCAGGGCCGGATTGACGGCGTTGATGAGGGAGGCGTTGAGCGGGCTGGTGAACTGCAGGGCGAAGTAGATGAGCAGGCTGAATCCGGTGACACCCAGCACGCCCAGGAGGGCGAGAAGCGGCAGGTGCCGCACGGCCGCCCGCCAGTCCGGCTTCTCGATCAGTTGCGCCACGATTCCCAGCGGCACGAGTGCGAAGGCCCAGCGGATCCAGGTCAGGCTGATCGGATCGACGCTTTCGAGAGCCCCGGCACCGAACACGAAGTTCCCGGCCCAGAACAGGGTCGCCAGGATGAGAAACAGCGCCGCTTTCACAAAAGCCACGCTATCTGCCGGGGCTCTGCTTGGAGCTTGTGGACAAGGCATTGGCGGCACGGGGCGAGACAACTGACAATTCACAGATGAGCACCGCCCAGGTCACCTCTCCAGCCACGAGCACCGTCGACCGCACGCCGAAGCCCAGCTTCGCCAAGGGGCTGTTCCTCGGCCAGACGCTGTCCGACCTGGTGATGCCGTATCCGCTGGTCGCCGGCGAGGAGCGTGCACGGGTCGACGCCGCCGTGGCGAGCGCGCGCGACTACCTCAGCACGTTCGACGTCTGGAAGGCCGAAGAGCAGGGCTGGGTCGGCGACGACGTCATCCGGGATCTCGGCGAACGCAAGCTCACCGGCATGTTCGTCGACGAGCAGTACGGCGGCCTCGGCCTCAGCCAATCCGGCTACTGCCGGGTCATGGAGGAATTCGGCTACGTCGACGGCACCCTCGCCGTGGTGATGGGCGTGCACCAGTCGATCGGCACCAAGCCGCTCTACCTGTTCGGCACCGACGACCAGAAGGCGCGGTGGCTGCCCGACCTCGCTGCCGGCCGCAAGCTCGCCGCGTTCGTGCTTACCGAGCCGAATGTCGGCTCCGACGCGTACAACCTCGAGACGTGGGCGGAGCGGCAGGCGGACGGCTCCTGGCTGCTCAACGGCGAGAAACGCTGGATCGGCAACGGTGACAAGGACGTGCTGACCGTTTTCGCGCGCAGCGACGTGGGACACGTCGCGCTCATCGTCGAGAAGGGCATGGACGGCCTCTCGACAGGTCCGCGCTTCGAGACGCTCGGCCTGCGCGCCAACCACCTGCAGCGCGTGCATTTCAAGAACGTCCGCGTGCCTGCCGAGAATCTGCTCGGCGAACCGGGCGACGGGTTCCGCATCGCCATGAACACCCTCAACAACGGCCGCATGTCGATGGGCACCGCCATCACCGGAGGCATGAAGCGCTTCCTCGAACTCAGCGTCGAGCACGCGAGCACGCGCAAGCAGTTCGACCGGCACCTGATCGACTTCGAGATGGTCGAAGAGAAGCTGGCGTGGATGGCAGCGCAGATCTACGGCCTCGAGTCCACCAGCTACCTCACGACAGGCATGGTGGATGCCGGCGTCGCCGACTTCTCGATGGAGAGCGCGATGACCAAGGTGGAGGCGAGCGATCGCGGCTGGTTCGCGCTGAACCGGGCGTTCCAGATCCACGGCGGCGAGGCGTACATGAACAGGCATCCGCTGGCCAAGGCGCTGCGCGACTTCCGCATCTTCCCGATCTTCGAAGGCTCCAACGACGTCATGCGCGCGTATGTCGCGTTGAACGGCCTCAAGGCGCTCAGCGAGGACCTTCCGGATGTGAAGAGCATCAAGCTCAGCGATCCCGGTCGTGCTTTCGGCGAACTCGCGCCCTACGTGCAGGGTCGCATCAACCGCACCCTGCGTCCGGAGCGGCTGCGCGGCGCCCACCCGGCCTTCGCCGGTTCCGTCGGGCGGCTCGCCGGCCAGGTGAGCCACCTGCGCGCTGCGGCGGAGTCCGCGTTGCGTCAGCACGGCAAGAAGATCCAGGAGAAGCAGTTGGTGCAGAAGCGCCTCGCCGAGGTGGCTTCCGGCATCTATTCGCAGGTCGCCGTGATCTCACGCGCCAGCGCCGTGTTCGCGCGGGACGGCGAGCCGAACTCCGCGGCATCCGCGGCCGCAGAGAAGACCGTGGCGATGAACTACCTGAAGAAGACCGAACGCGAGGTGGGCCGCGAACTGCGCGGGCTCGAGGTCAACGACGACAAGTACGTCGCGCTGATCGGCCGCAGCGTGCGCGACAAGGGTGGTTACCCGTTCCAGTTGTGAC
>JAODAS010000023.1 GCA_025463555.1 Schumannella sp. | reverse complement strand
CCGGAAATGGGTGGCGATCAGGTCGGATCCGGCTGCGGCCCACAGCACGCCGTAGAACGTGACGCCGGCGGCGCCGATGGCGGTCCGGCGCGGCGCGTTGCGGGGACGCTGCGTCATGTGGTGCTCGCGCTGATCTCCGGTGATCCAGCCCTCGATGAAGGGATAGATCGCCACCAGCAGCAGGAAGATCGGCAGCACCGCGAGCGGTACCAGGATGTTGAGCGACAGCGTGAACCCGAACAGCTCGAGCTCCCAGCCCGGCGGCACGAGGCGCAGCGCACCGTCGGCGAAGCCGATGTACCAGTCGGGCTGCGTGCCGGCGGAGACGGGGGAGGGGTCGTAGGGACCGTAGGCCCAGATCGGGTTGATGGTCACCAGGGCGGCCGTGAGGGTGATCACACCGAAGATGATGAAGAAGAATCCACCGGCCTTCGCGGCGAACACCGGCATGATCGGCACGCCGACCACGTTGTCCTCTGTCCGGCCCGGGCCGGCGAACTGGGTGTGCTTGTTGACCACCAGCAGTACGAGGTGCACACCGATCGCCGCCAGCAGGATCGCCGGGACGAGGAGGATGTGCAGGCTGTAGAACATGCCGACCACCTGCGTTCCGGGGAACTCTCCGCCGAACAGCAGGTTCGAGACCCAGGTGCCGGCGATCGGCAGGCCCTTGACCATGCCGTCGATGATGCGCAGGCCGTTGCCGGAGAGCAGGTCGTCGGGAAGCGAGTAGCCGGTGAAGCCCTCGGCCATCGCGAGGATGAACATCACGAAGCCGATCAGCCAGTTCAACTCGCGTGGCTTGCGGAACGCGCCCGTGAAGAACACGCGCAGCATGTGCAGGCCGATCGAGGCGACGAACAGCAGCGCGGCCCAGTGGTGGACCTGACGCATGAGCAGCCCGCCGCGGATGTCGAAGCTGATGTCGAGCGTCGAGGCGTACGCCGACGACATGTGCAGGCCCTTGAGCGGGGCGTAGGAGCCGTCGTAGACGACGTCCGCCATAGAGGCCTGGAAGAAGAACGTCAGGAACGTGCCCGACAGCAGGATGACGATGAAGCTGTAGAGCGCGACCTCGCCGAGCATGAACGACCAGTGGTCCGGGAAGATCTTGCGTCCCAGTTCGCGGACCAGTCCCGAGAGGCTGGTGCGCTCGTCGACGTAGTTGGCCGCCCAGTTGGTGAAGCGCATGCCCGCGTTCGGCGGCACCGCCTGTTCGTCCGACGTCGAGATGCGGGTGCCGCCGGGCTCGCCGGGCGCGCCCGGTTCGGTCGACACGGTGGGCTTGGTGGCTTCGACGGTCACAGCTTGCGCTCCCAGAAGCTCGGGCCGACGGGCTCGGTGAAGTCGCTGCGGGCGACCAGGTACCCCTCGGCGTCGACGGTGATGGGCAGCTGCGGCAGCGGGCGCTTGGCGGGGCCGAAGATCACGGCTGCCTCGCGGGTGATGTCGAACTGCGATTGGTGGCAGGGGCACAGCAGGTGGTGGGTCTGCTGCTCGTACAGGGCGACGGGGCATCCGACATGGGTGCAGATCTTGGAGTAGGCGACGATGCCCTGATAGCTCCAGTCTTTGCGCTCGGGTGAGATGTGGAGGTCGCTCTCTTTGAGGCGCATCAGGAGGACGGCGGCCTTCGCCTTCTCTTCCAGGGGATCCTCGACGTCGTTGAGGCCCTCGGGGATGACGTGGAACACCGAGCCGAGGGTGACGTCAGAGACCTTGATCGGGGTGCCGTCGGGATCGCGCGTCAGCCGCTTGCCCTCTTCCCACAGCGTGTGCTTGAGGCGGGCGACCGGATCGCCGGCAGGAGCGAGGTCGCGGAACAGCACGACCGCGGGAAGAGGCGTGACGACGAGCGCACCGATCAGCGTGTTGCGGATCAGCTTGCGGCGGGTGAAGCCGGATTCCTTGTTGCCGAGGCTGAACACCTCGACCGCCTTGTCGCGGGTCTCTTCGCTGCCGCGCGTGGGGTGGCGGCTCTCGACGAGATCGTGACCCTCCATCAGCGACTTCGACCAGTGCACGGCGCCGAAGCCGACGCCGAACAGGCCGAGCGTGATGCCGAGGCCGAGCAGCAGGTTGTTGACGCGCACCGAGCCGAGGTCGCCCGGAACGATCGGGAACGCGATGTAGGCGGCGACGGCGAAGACGCTGCCGACGATGGATGCGAAGAACATCCACGAGACGCGGCGCTCGTTCTGGCGCTCCTTGACCGGGTCGAGGTCGGAGACGCGCGGGCGGAAGGGCTCGAATCCGGGGTTCTCGACCGCATCGGACGGCACCACGGCGGTGCCGGTCGACGGGGTCGGAGCCTCGCGGGTTGCGACCGCGTTGCCCTTGTCTGCCATTGCGTTCCTTCCGGTGCTGCGCTGTCGTGCCGAGATGTGGAGCGTGCTAGTTGGACTTGGCGGTCAGCCACACGGTGATGGCGACGATCGAACCCAGGGCGAAGATCCAGACGAACAGGCCCTCTGAGACCGGCCCGAGGCTGCCGAGGTCGATGACGCTGACCGCGTTGTTCGACTCGTTGATGAACTTCAGGTAGCTGATGATGTCTGCCTTGTCCTGCGGCGTGATGTTCAGGTCGTTGAAGACCGGCATGTTCTGCGGGCCCGTCACCATCGCCTCGTAGATGTGGGCCGCCGAGACGTCCTTCAGACTGGGCGCGTACTTGCCCTCGGTGAGGGCGCCGCCGGCGCCTGCCACGTTGTGGCACATGGCGCAGTTGACGCGGAACAGCTCGGCGCCGTTCGACACGTCGCCGTCGCCACCCAGCAGGTTCTCGTCCGGGATGCCGGGGCCGGGTGCCAATGAGGCGACGTAGCTGGCGAGGGCGGCGATCTGCTCGTCGGTGAACTGCACCGGCTTCTGCTCCGCCTGGGGGCCGCTGGCGGCCATCGGCATGCGCCCCGTGCCCACCTGGAAGTCGACGGCCGCGGCACCGACGCCGTGCAGGTTCGGGCCGGCCACGGTGCCCTCTGCCGAGAGGCCGTGGCAGCTCGCGCAGTTGGCCTGGAACAGGCGCTGGCCCTCATCGACGAGCTGGGTCACCTGCGTGGTGGTCTCGGCCGAAGCGCTGGCCGTGAAGAGCGCGTAGCTGCCGCCCGTGGCGAGCAGGCCGACGAGCAGCAGCATCGCCGAGGCGACGGGCGAACGGCGACCGGTACGGCTCTTGCGGCTGCGTGCCGGGCGGCTCTGGATGTGGGGCGAGGGTGCCATGGGCTGCGGTTCGGTCCGTTCGCTTATTTGAGGACGTAGATGACGAGGAACAGGCCGATCCACACCACGTCGACGAAGTGCCAGTAGTACGACACCGAGATCGCCGTGACCGCTTCGCGGTGCGTGAAGCG
>JAODAS010000016.1 GCA_025463555.1 Schumannella sp. | reverse complement strand
CTCGTCGTGTCGCCCGAGCGCACGCCGACCGTGAGAACCGGCACCTCCGTCTTCAGTCGCTTCGCCGTCTGCATGATGCCCACGAGCGGCGAGCGCAGGTTGCGCTCGACATCCACCCCCAGCGCCTTCAGGGGAGAGATGTACAGCACGCGCGTGCGGCGCCTCGGGTCTGCCGGGCGCGGAGTGGTGGCCAGCCGGTCGAGCGACCAGAGAAACGCCGACAGCGTCTTGCCCGACCCGGTCGGTGCGACGACGAGGGCGTGCTTGCCCGACGAGATCGCCTGCCACGCCCCGGCCTGTGCCGGAGTCGGCGCGTCGAAGGCGCCCGAGAACCACTCCCGTGTCGCGGGGGAGAAGCGCTCGAGGGCGGAGTCCATCCGGCCATTGTCCCCGCGACGACCGTCAGTGCGCAGGGTTCCCTGCTGATCGCGCGCGCAGGAAGGCGGCGACATCGTCCAGCTCGTCGCGCGAGACCGAGTGGCCCAGCCCGGGGTACACGTGCGTCTCGGCCGTCGTGTGCGTGGCCAGCCACGGCGTCGTGCGGTCGACCAGCTCTGCCATGTCGCCCAGGAACAGTTCGTCCTCGGCGCCGCGGCCCCAGAACACCGGCGGCCTGCTGACGGCGAGCGCGGCGTCGGACTCCTGTGCTCCGCTGATGACGAACCCGGCGAGGTTCACCGCGAACGCGGTACGCGCGAGGTCCCGCCGCAGCAGGTGCAGCGCCATCGCGCCGCCTTGCGAGAACCCGAACGCGCCGATCTGCGACGGCGTGAACGGCAGGGCATCGAGCCAGGTGGCCACCGCCGCGGTCGCGGAGTCGAGCCATTCCGCGTCGGGATCGCCGTGCCTGCCACCGGGCGGCCACCACGACCACCCCGGCCCTTCGGCGATCGGGGCTCGCAGCGAGGCGACGACGAAGTCGGAGGGCAGCTCGGATGCCAGTTCGGATGCGAGGTCCGATGCGACCGAGAACAGGTCCTGCTCATCGCTGCCGCGGCCGTGCATCACGACCAGCAGAGCGCGCCCGTCGCGTTCGGCGGCGGGCGCACTCCACAGGACGGCGTCAGGATCGAGATCGAGGCTCATGCCTCCATCATGCAGTGCGGCAGGTCACCACTCGATCCAGTCGGTGCCGGCCGGCTTCCAGGCGCTGGTGACCGGTGCGCCGGTGAAGACGGGCGCGAGCAGCGGATACTCCGCCGCCGCGTACCAGGCGTCCATGGCGCCGGCGTCGAGCCAGGTGTCGACGCCCAGCACCTCGAGCACGGGCTCTGTTCCGGGCATCGGGACGGGCACCCACAGTTCGTGGGCGATCAGCCCGTGCTGCCGCTCGGCGTTGATCTTCGACGCGGCGTCGGCACGGAACGCGGTCGCCGCAGCCTTCAGGTCCGTGATCGGCGCGCGCATCAGGCCGAGCGCACCGGGGGTCGCCCCCGACGGGACGGGCAGCCGGTAGCTGCCGAAGCCTGCCGCGGGCATCCAGAACGTCGCGTCGCGGTCCGCCCACAGCGCTGCGGCACCCTGCAGCACCTGCGGGTCGGAGAAGAACCCCCCGAATCCGGCGGGGCTGTTCCAGGTGTCCACGAACAGCAGGCCCGGGTCGGCCGGGTCGGTCGGCAGGAACACGTTGTGACTGAGGTCGCCTGCCGCCTTGGCCCCGGCGACGCCGCCCGGATCTCCCGCGGTGGCGTTGTGCAGGTCGCGCGCGGCTGACCCGGATCCCGTGGTCGGCGTTCCCCGCACCGTGAGCAGGTAGATGTCGGCGCCCGCATCGGGCGGGTAGGTGATGCCGGTCATGGCTGAATCCCTTCGTCGCAGTCGGATCCCGGATGGGACCCTCGCAGCAATGACGCAGCGCGACGACGGAATCGACAGCGGGTCGGCTCAGAACGTCAGGACGATGCGCCCCGCCGAACCGTCTGCCTCGAACGCCCATGCGGCCTGCTCTGCCGGGTATGCCGCCGCAACGGTCGTCCTCAGCACGCCACGCTCGGCCAGGCCGGCGACGGTCTCGAGTCCAGCGCGATCCACCCGCACGCCGACCCGCGACGACCGGATGCCGCGCTCCGCCTCTGCCGGCGTGGTCACCGAGGTCGCGACGCCGTCATCGCGCACCGCCTCGAGGTAGCTGGTCGGATCGGCGGGAGCCGTGTTGATGAGCCCGTCGAGCTCCATCCCGGCGAAATCGGCCGGAGGGGTGTCGCGGCCGGCGGTCAGGACGGTGATCCCCCGGCTGTCCGCCAGCTGGGCCACGAACCCGCCGACGCCTCCGCTCGCGCCGATCACGAGGAGCGTCTGACCCTCCTCGAGTCCCGCTGCATCGAGCACCTGCAGCGCCGTGAGCCCGTTCAGGCCGAACGTGGTGAGTTCGTCCGCGGGCACGGCATCGCCGGCGACAGCGACATTGTCGCGGGGGAGGGCGACGAGCGAGCGGTGCAGCCCCGGCCCGCCCTTGAACCACTGCGAGAACCCGAGCACGCGGTCGCCGACGGCGATGTCGTCGACACCTGATCCGAGCGCGGTGACCCGGCCGGCGAGGTCCCAGCCGAGGATCCAGGGCGCGGAGCCCGGCATCTTGTCGCCGTAACCCGGATCGACGGCGGCCCGGTCCACCGGATTGATGCTGGCCGCCTCGACCGCGATCAGGATCTCGCCGGGGCCGGCAACGGCATCCGGGATCTCGCTCAGTCGCAGGGATGCGACGCCGACGCCGGTGAGAGTGATCGCTTTCGCCATGTGTCAACAGTAGATACTGGAGCATGAGCTCCGTGGGAACGCCTGACCCCCAGCCCGACGAGCCGAACTCCGCCTGGCTCACCGACACCGAGCTCTCGGACCTGCGCCGCCGCATCCCGCTGCTCTATGTCGAGGCGGTGCCGGTGCGGGTCGACGGGATGGGTGTGGTCACAAGTGTGGGCGTGCTGCTGCGTGCCAACGCGCAGGGTTCGATCACGCGGACCCTGGTCTCGGGCCGGGTGATGTTCGGCGAGACGCTGCGGGATGCGCTGTTCCGGCACCTCGAGAAGGATCTGGGGCCGATGGCGTTCCCCCTGCTGCCGGCCTCGCCGGTGCCGTTCCAGGTCGCCGAGTACTTTCCGTTCCCGGGGCTCAGTGCGTACCTCGACGAACGGCAGCACGCGGTGGCGCTCGCGTACGTCGTACCGGTGACGGGGTCGTTCGAGCCGCGGACCGACGCGCTGGAACTCACCTGGATGACGCCCGCCGAGGCCTCCTCGCCCGCTGTGCATGCGGAGATGGAAGGGGGGCGCGGCACACTGCTGCGCGCCGCCCTCGCCTCGGTCGGCGTGCTGGGCTAGGCACCGGCCGAAAACGAAGAAGCGCCGCGAGAAGTCTCGCGGCGCTTCCCGGGAAAGAGGCTCAGCCCTGCGCGCGGCGATTCGCCTGGCGGGGGTTGCCGGTCGGAGCCGAGCTGGAGCTGGAGTACATCGGGCGCGATCCGCCCGAGGTGCTGGTGCGGCCGGCGCCGCCACCCGCGCCGCCGTTGCCGTTGCGGGCGGGACGACCGGAGCGGTCGCGGCGCGGCTCAGCCGAACCGGATCGTGCGGCGCGAACCGGCTGACCCTGACCGTCGCGGGCGGCGCGCTTGCGCTGTGCGTTGGCGCCCTGCGAGCGGCCCCCGCCACCCTGGCCGCGAACCGGCTGGGCGGCGCGCGGGGCAGGAGTCACGTACGCGGCGACGTTCCCGATCAGAGCCTTGACGGCATCCGATCCGGGGACGACGCGCTGGGTCGCAGCCTGGATGCCGGCCTTGCGCATGAGGAGTGCGAGGTCCTTCTCCTGTGCCGGGAGCACGAGCGTGACCACGTCACCCTCGCTGCCTGCACGCGCGGTGCGGCCGGAGCGGTGCAGATACGCCTTGTGCTCGGTCGGCGGGTCGACGTGGACGACCAGTTCGACGTCGTCGACGTGGACGCCGCGGGCTGCGACGTCGGTCGCGACGAGCACCTTGGCGTCGCCGGCCGAGAACGCCGCGAGGTTGCGGTCACGCTGGGGCTGGCTGAGGTTTCCGTGCAGGTCGACCGACGGGATGCCCGCGGCCGTCAGCTGCTGCGCCAGCTTCTTGGCGTGGTGCTTGGTGCGCATGAAGAGGATGCGGCGGCCGGTACCGGAGGCGAGCGCATGAATGAGCTGCTTCTTGGTCTCGGCGTCGTTGGTGGCGAACACGTGGTGAGTCATCGCGGCGACGGGCGAGTTCGCCTCGTCGACGGAGTGCGTGACCGGGCTGTGCAGGAACTGGCGAACCAGCTTGTCCACTCCGTTGTCGAGCGTGGCGCTGAACAGCAGGCGCTGCCCGTTCTCGGGTGTGGCCTTCTTGATGCGGGTGACCCCCGGAAGGAATCCGAGGTCGGCCATGTGGTCGGCTTCGTCGAGGACGGTGATCTCCACCGCATCCAGGGTCACGAATTTCTGCTTCATGAGGTCTTCGAGGCGGCCGGGGCAGGCCACGACGATGTCGACGCCCGCCTTCAGCGCAGCGACCTGACGGTTCTGCGAGATGCCGCCGAAGATCGTAGTGGTGGTGAGGCCGTACGCCTTGGCGAGCGGCTCGAGCACGGCGTTGATCTGCGTGGCGAGTTCACGGGTGGGCGCGAGGACGAGCCCGAGCGGCCGGCCGGCGCGGCGGGGTCCGCCGGAGAGGCGGGTTCCGAGGCGGGCGACCATCGGGATGGAGAACGCGAGGGTCTTGCCCGATCCGGTCTTGCCGCGCCCGAGAACGTCTTTGCCGTTCAGGGTGTCGGGCAGGGTGTCGGCCTGGATCGGGAACGGGATGTGCTTGTCTTCGGCCGCGAGGACCTCGAGCAGCGGATGGGGCACGCCGAGCGTGCGGAAAGTGATGTCAGACATACGGGTAGGTGAATGCTTTCGTTTGCGCTGGTTGAGTAGCCGCACGGCGGCGTATCGAAACCAGATGGTTTGGCGAGGACGCCCGGTCGGGCGTCAACGTTCGCCGGAGAAGATGTCAGCCGGGCCTTCGTGTACTGAAGCGGCGAGGGAGCGTTCTACGACGCAAGAGGGCGGCTCTGTTGATGGCACAGCGCCCTGCGAGTACCTCAACGGTAGCACGCGGGCGCCGCACCCCGTCCAACGAGCACGTTTGCGCCCAGCGAGCACCGTGGGCCACCCACGCTCGGCGGGAACGTGCACGCTCGGCGCGGGAGGCGCTCAGGCGCGCTCGCCGACGGGGATCTCGGCGGCGACGCGGTCCCCGGCGGGCGCCAGCGGGCACGCCCACGCGGGGTCGTAGGCGCACGACGGGTTGTAGGCGAAGTTGAAGTCGAGCACGAGCGTCCCGGCCTCCGGGTCGTTCCCGAGATCGGAGCCCTTGATCGTGTCGAGCAGGTACCGGCCGCCGCCGTAGGTGCCACCCGGCTTGCCCGCCAGGCCGTCCTTGATCGGCAGGAAGACGCCGCCGCCGTACCCCTCGTGCCGCCAGACGTCGAGTGTTCCGAGGTCCGGGATGTCGACGGTTCCTGCGCGGTCGAACCGCACGAGGCCGTCCGTACCGGTCTCGTATTCGAACGAGGCCGGTGCGGCATCCCGAATGGGCACCTCGAACCGCCAGGAGGGGTCGTACGGCGACACGCGCAGCCCGGTGAACGCCGCGCGCTGCTCTGGCAGGATCGCGGTCGCCGGATGGTGCGCGAACATGTCGTCACGCACCGAACGCCAGTGCGCGTGCGCCTCAGCCGGGTCGGCGATGGCGCGCACCTCGGCGTACAGGGCGAACGTGCGGTTGCGCCAGTCGATGACGTTCAGGATGTCGTTCGCCATGCGGGCGCCAATCTGCTGAGCTGGAAGGCGCGCCACTGCCAGAACACCCAGGCGCCGAGCCATACGGCCGGGGTCAGCAGGCCGGCCGAAATGTCCAGCCGGTCGCGGTACAGGCTGCGTCCGCCCGGCGCGGCCGACACGGCCATCCGGTGCCTCCAGCCGGTGACGATCGCGAGGGCCCCCGCGACCGGCCCGCCGCCGTCCTCGATGATGCGCACGTCACCGCGCTCGCGGAACCGGATGTCGATGAGCTGCTCTCCGACCGGGATCGTCCCCCACAGGACGCTGGCAGCGACCGGATGCTCGCCCGCTGTCCAGAAACGTGGCAGCCCGCGCGGCGACAGGGGTTCGAACGAGAAGAACGGAGAAGCGACCTGCGCGAGCACGGCCGGGGATTTCAGCGCCGCCCACACCGCGTCGGCTGGGGCGTCGAGCACGAGCTTCAACTGGACCCGCATGTCCCCAGTCTGCGCCATGCTCACGGCATGACGAAGAAGGCCCTGTGAGGTACTGGATCGGAGTGGTCCAGCGAGAGCATGTGCTCCGCGGCGTCTCGCTGGGCATCGCGCAGAC
>JAODAS010000007.1 GCA_025463555.1 Schumannella sp. | reverse complement strand
CGAATCGGGTGTTGAATCGACTCATGGACTATCGCAACCTGGGCGCTAGCGGCCTCAAGGTCTCCGCCCTTTCGCTCGGCACGATGACGTTCGGGGGCGGCGGCAAGTTCGCTTTCGTCGGGAACACTGACGCGAAGGAGGCGAAGCGGCAACTCGACATGGCAGTCGCGGCCGGGGTCAACCTGGTCGACACGGCTGACGTCTATTCGACGGGCGAGTCGGAGAAGATCGTCGGCGAGATCGTCAAGGGCAAGCGCGATGATCTGCTGATCGCGACGAAGGCGCGGTTCCCGATGGGCGACGGGCCGAATGACGAGGGCTTGTCGCGGTACAACCTGATCCGCGCGGCGGAGAACAGCCTGCGGCGTCTGGGCACCGACTACATCGACCTCTACCAGGTGCATCAGTGGGACGGGCAGACGCCCCTCGAAGAGACACTTTCTGCGCTGACCCACCTGGTGGACAGCGGCAAGGTGCGCTACGTCGGTGTCTCGAACTTCTCGGCCTGGCACCTGATGAAGGCGATCGGGGTGGCGGATCGCCGTGGTTTCCACCCGATCGTGAGCCAGCAGATCCACTACTCGCTGCACGCGCGCGAGGCGGAGTACGAGCTCGTGCCGCTGGCCGTCGATCAGGGTGTCGGCATCCTGGTGTGGTCGCCTCTGGCCGGAGGACTTCTGTCGGGCAAGTACCGCCGGGGCGTCGAGGCGCCCGCGGGCTCGCGCCTGCTGACCGACTGGAACGAGCCGCCGGTTCCCGACGAGGACAAGCTCTACGACATCGTCGACGTCCTGGTCCAGGTCGGGAAGGCGCACGGCGTCTCGGCGGCGCAGGTCGCGCTGGCGTGGACTCTCGCCCGGCCCGCCGTCTCGACGGTGATCATCGGCGCGCGCACTTCGGAGCAACTGGCCGACAACCTCGCCGCCGCGGACCTCGTCCTGAACGAGGACGAGACCCGCCGCCTGGAGGAGGTCAGCCGTCCGACGCTGCTCTACCCGTACTGGCACCAGGCCGCGAGCGCGGGCAAGCGCCTGGGGCCGGCAGACCTGACACTGCTCGAGCGCCACCGCTGACCCCGGCTGCGCGTCACGCAGCTCGAGGCACAGCCTGAGGCCGCACTCGCCGGAGCACCCGCACGCTGCCAGTCGCTTCCCCCGCCGCCTCACACTCCATGACGCGAGATGCTCGCGGGCGTCCGCGCAGCTCAGGTGATCGGTCCCCCGTCGCGCGCGCTCGGGTTCGGTGACACTGTTCGGTGACACCGTTGGGTGATGTCACTCATCCGGCAGCGCTCTCCGTTCGGTGACATCACCCAACGAGCCGCGGTTCGGTGACACGGGATCACCCAACGGGCCGGCGGTTCGGTGATGTCACCGAACGGGTCCTGCAGGTTCGGTGATGTCACCCAACGGCGCGCGCGGGTTCAGTGATGTCACCGAACGGGGCCGCGGGTTCGGTGATGTGGTGTCACCGAAGGGTGTCACCGAACCCGAGTGCGCGGGCAGGGAAGGCCGTATCCGCGCCCTCGGTAGGCTGACCGAATGACCCAAGCCCCCGACTCGGACCCGGCCGGCCAGGTCGCCGCGGCGCAGAAAGCGCTCGCAGACGCGCAGGCGGCGCTCGCGGCAGCCGAGGCTCAGGCCAGGGACGCAACGGCTGAGCACGCCGCGGCCGAGGCGGCGGGCTCGACTCCTGCGACGGGTTCCGGCGCCGCCCCGGCGTCGAAGCCCGCACTACACGGCCCCCTCGGCGCGGATGCCGTTGCAACCATCGAGGCTGGTTACAGCTTCGACGCCCCGGCACTCGAAATGGGCGCACTCGTCAACGGCGAGCCGATTCCGGCGGCCCAGATCCGCATACCGATCGCCATGGTCAACCGCCACGGACTCGTCGCCGGGGCCACCGGGACCGGCAAGACGAAGACGCTGCAGGTGCTCGCCGAGCAGCTGAGCGCCGCGGGCGTGCCCGTGTTTGCCGCCGACATCAAAGGCGACCTGAGCGGCATCGCGACCGCGCCGGGAACCGGCGACCCGAAGCTGCTCGCGCGCACTCAGAGCATCGGCCAGAACTGGACGCCACAGGCCAGCCCGACCGAGTACTACTCCCTCGGCGGCATGGGCCAGGGGATCCCGATCCGCGCGAGCGTCAAGACCTTCGGGCCGCTGATGCTCAGCAAGGTGCTCGGGCTGAACCAGACACAGGAGTCGAGCCTCGGGCTGGTGTTCCACTACGCCGACAGCAAAGGCCTGAACCTCATCACGTTGCAAGACCTGCGGTCCGTACTCAACTATCTGATCAGCGACGACGGCAAAGCCGAAATGACCGAACTCGGCGGCCTGTCGAAGGCGACCGTCGGCGTCATCCTGCGCGAGCTGATCACGTTCGCCGACCAGGGCGCCGACGTGTTCTTCGGCGCACCCGAGATCGACGTGAACGACTTCTTCCGCATGGACGGCGAGAGAGGGATGGTCAGCCTCCTCGGAGTGCGCAGCGTGCTCGGCAAGCCCGAGCTGTTCTCCACCTTCCTCATGTGGCTGCTGTCCCGGCTGTACGAGACGCTGCCCGAAGTCGGAGACACCGACAAGCCGAAGCTCGTGTTCTTCTTCGACGAGGCGCATCTGCTGTTCCAGGATGCGTCGAAGGACTTCCAGTCGACCATCACCCAGGTGGTGCGCCTCATCCGATCTCGCGGGGTCGGCATCTTCTTCGTGACCCAGACCCCCAAGGACGTCCCCGGCGACGTGCTCGCCCAGCTCGGTTCACGGGTGCAGCACCAGTTGCGCGCGCACACTCCCGACGACGCCAAAGCTCTCAAGGCGACCGTGAGCACCTACCCGATCTCGGACTACGACCTCGGCGAGGTTCTCACCAGCCTCGGCATCGGCGAGGCGATCGTCACCGTCATGAACGAAAAGGGCGCGCCGTCGCCCGTCGCCTGGACGCGCCTGCGCGCTCCGCAAGGCTCGATGGAGCCGACGCCCGACGACCAGATCGCGGCCGCCGTCGCCGCATCCCCGTTGCTGGCCAAGTACCAGCAGGCCGCGATCCCGACCGGCACCGCCAACGAAGTGCTGACCGAGCAGCAGTCGCAGGCCCAGGCCGCCATCGCGGCGCAGCATCAGGCCGAGCAGAACGCCCGCGAACTCGATGCGATGCAGAAGCAGGCGATGAAAGATGCTGAGCGTCAGGCTCGCGAGAACGCCGCAGACCAGAAGCGGCGCGACCGCGAAGCCGCCGCCGAGGTGAAGCGCCAGGAGCGCGAGGCCGAGCGGCTGCGTGGGCAGGCAGTGAACGCCGGCGTCAAGATCGCGCGTGTGATCGTCGGAAAGCTGTTCGGCCGCAGCCGTTAGCTACGACTGGAAGCCGACCGGCATGCCCAGGATGGTCATCACCCACGCCGCGACGGCGAGCGCTGCGCCGAGGGCAAGGCCGAACACCACGACCCGCAGGATCGGCCGGTGCTCGAACCAGTACGCGCTCCCCGGGTAGGTACGGAAGAACTCGGTGAGCCCGATCGGCTCCCTCACCACGTCGGGCTTGGCAGGTAACGCATCGGCGATCTTCTGCAGGTCGCCATCGTGATAGAAGCTGCCGCGCATCCGGAACAGGCGCTTGCCCTCGGCGTCGCGCACCAGCAACTGCGTGACCGACTCGGGCGCCTGACCGACGTAGGTCTCGACGAGGTCGACCTTCGCGACCGATGTCAGGGGCACTCGCACCATGGGGGAGAAGATGCCGTTGCCGACGAGTTCCGTCTCGGTCACCGCCGAATGCACCATCGTCTGCCGCAGCAGCACGGCCACGGCGACGAGCGACACGACCACATGTACCACGAACACGACCAGCCAGCTGCCGTGCTCGATCGAGAACCAGTACAGCACGCCGAAGAGCGGGATCATCGCGAGCACCACAGAGACGAATCCCGTGCGAAGCAGCGACCGGCGCGGGCGCACGATCACCAGGGTGGTCTCGCTCACCTTGCCCCCTCTTCCGGATGGCGGGATCCGGACGGCCGATGGTGGTGCTGCTTCGGGTGCTGCGTAAAAGGGTACTGGCGGAGGATGGGGGATTCGAACCCCCGAGGGCTTTCACCCAACACGCTTTCCAAGCGTGCGCCATAGGCCACTAGGCGAATCCTCCTGAAGACTCCCCGCGCACCCGCCAGAGCGCGGTTACCCTTGCTGCGTGTCCGCCCTGGGGGAGTTGGCCGAGTTGGCGCCACGCGAGGAGCCGCTGGAAGTCTACAGGCCCAGCCCGGGGTCACCGGTGACGGCTACTCTCTCTATGTGGTCACCGCCCTCTACCGCCGCTACCGGCCGGAGACGTTCGCCGAGCTGATCGGCCAGTCTCAGGTGACCGATCCTCTGCGCACCGCGTTGCGCACCGATCGGGTGAACCACGCCTACCTCTTCAGCGGACCGCGTGGTTGCGGCAAGACCACCAGCGCGCGCATCCTCGCCCGGTGCCTCAACTGCGCAGAGGGGCCGACCGACACGCCGTGCGGTGTCTGCGCCTCCTGTGTCGAGCTGGCACGTGACGGCAGCGGCTCACTGGATGTAGTGGAGATCGACGCCGCCAGTCACGGTGGCGTCGACGACGCCCGCGATCTGCGCGAACGCGCCATCTTCGCTCCCGCCCGCGACCGGTACAAGATCTTCATCGTCGACGAGGCGCACATGGTCACCTCGGGCGGATTCAACGCCCTGCTCAAGATCGTCGAAGAGCCGCCCGAGCACGTGAAGTTCATCTTCGCGACGACCGAACCCGAGAAGGTCATCTCGACCATCCGCTCGCGCACGCATCACTACCCGTTCCGCCTGGTGCCGCCCGCGCAGATGCTCGACTACGTGCAGCAGCTCGCCGAGACGGAGGGCGTGACGGTCGCACCGGGCGTGCTCTCCCTGGTGGTGCGCGCCGGCGGCGGCTCGGTGCGCGACACGCTTTCGCTGCTCGACCAGCTCATCGCAGGGTCCGAGGACGGCGCCGTCGAATACGAGCGCGCCGTCGCTCTGCTCGGGTACACGCACGGTGCGCTCCTCGACGAGGTCGTCGACGCGGTCGCAGCGATGGATGCGGCGGCGGCTTTCGCAGCCGTCGACCGGGTCGTGCAGACCGGCCAGGACCCCCGGCGGTTCGTCGAAGACCTGCTCGAGCGCCTGCGCGATCTCATCGTGGTGGCGGCGACGCGCGACGGGGCGGCGTCGGTGCTGCGTGGCGTCCCGCAAGACGAACTGGATCACATGGCCGCTCAGGCGGCGTCGTTCGGTTCTGCAGAGCTCTCGCGCGCCGCCGATGTCGTCAACACCGCTCTGACCGAGATGACAGGCGCGACGTCTCCGCGGCTGCATCTGGAGTTGATGGTCGCGCGACTGCTCGTCCCGGCGAGCGACGACTCCGAGCGCGGGGCACTCGCGCGGGTCGAGCGGCTCGAGCGCCGGGTGGGCATGGCGGAGGACGCCGATGGTCCCGTAGCGCCGCCTCCGGCGTCGCGTATCGAGGCCCCCACCGCCGCAAGGCCCAAGCCGACTCTCACGATCGTCCCCGATCCAGAACCAGCCACGCCAGCCGCCGAGGCCCAGGCCGTCGCCCCCGTCGAACTGAAGCCCGTCACCGCATCGCAGCTGCGCGACGCCTGGCCGGAGGTGCTCGAGTCCGTGCAGAAGGCGGCCGGCCGTCGGCCGTGGGCGGTCGTATCGACCACCTCGGTGCACGGGTTCGACGGCGAGGTGCTGACGCTTGCGTTCTCGAACGAGAGCGACCTCGCCAGTTTCCGGCCGGCGCCCAACTCGAAGCCGGGCGAGAGCATCAGCGAGCAACTGCGCGCGGCGATCCTCGACGTGCTCGGGGTGCGGGTCAAGTTCCTGCCCCGCGTCGAGGCCGCCGCGGCCCAGGTGGCTGAGGTCGCGGTCGCTGAGGTCGACGTGCCCGAGCCCGACGCGCCCGAGCCCGACGTGCCCGAGGCCCAGGCCGAGGCCCCCGCCGCGCCGGACGCAGTACCCGAGCCCTCTGCGGACTCGGCTCCCGAGCCTGAGAAGGCCGAGTCTGCCGGCTGGAAGGTGGCAGCGATCCCGGGAGCCCCCGACGCGTCCGCCCCCGCCGAAGCGGAACCTGCCCCACCCGGAAAGCCCGCGCAGAAGACGGCCGCCGGCAATGCCCGGTACGGGGAAGCCGTGGTGCGCGAGCTGCTCAACGCGAACTTCATCGAAGAGCAGTCGCTCGCTCCGCGCGATCAGCCGGTGACTCTGCCGTCTGCTTCTCCCGGCACCGACGAGACCCCGGCCTAGCGCGTGTACGAGGGCATCGTCCAGGAGCTGATCGACGAGCTCGGCCGCCTGCCGGGCATCGGCCCCAAGTCGGCACAGCGGATCGCGTTCCACATCCTCACGACGCAGAGCTTCGACACCACCCGGCTCAGCGAGATCCTCGCGGATGTGCGCGACAAGGTGAAGTTCTGCAACATCTGCGGCAACGTCACCGAGCAGGAGACCTGCTCGATCTGCCGTGATCCGCGCCGCTCCCAGACGGTGATCTGCGTGGTCGAAGAGGCGAAAGATGTCGCGGCGATCGAGCGCACGCGCGAGTTCCGCGGGCTGTACCACGTGCTCGGTGGCGCTCTCAGCCCGATCGATGGAATCGGTCCCGACGACCTGCGCTTCCACCAGCTGGTGACCCGCCTCGCGGACGCGACCGTCACCGAGGTGATCATCGCCACGGACCCCAATCTCGAGGGCGAGGCGACCGCGACGTACCTGACGCGACTGCTCGTGCAGCCCGGCCTGCGGGTCACGCGACTCGCCTCCGGTCTGCCCGTCGGCGGCGACCTCGAGTACGCCGACGAAGTCACGCTGGGCCGAGCTTTCGAGGGTCGTCGGGTCGTCGAGGCATGATGTACGTCCGGCGCCGGCTGCGCCCGGTACGGCTGAGCCGAGGCGAGCGGCGCGACCTGCTCACCGAGTACGAGTTGCTGTTCTTCCGCGAGCTCGAGCAAGAGAGCAAGATCTGGACGACGCCCGCGATCGCGCTGACGGCCCAGGCGTTCCTGTTCACGGTCGCGCTCGCGCCCGACAGCTCTCCGGTGGCGCGCATCGCGACGTCGGCGCTGGCGATCGCGGTCTCGCTCGCATCCGTGCAGTTGATGAGCAAGAACTTCCTGCTCGCTCATCTCGACAAGTTGCGCATGAAAGAGATCGACGACCTGATCGGGCGGCATGGGCTCGAGGAGCGCGGCTGGGACGATGCCCTGTGGCGCATCGCCCACGACATGCCAGCGACGAACCCGTGGTACCTCACCATCAAGTCCCGTCTACTGTGGGAGTCGCTTCTGGGGTCGTTCGCCGTCGTCGCTGCCGGTGTGATCGTTACGACGATCTTCTGGCCTCAGCTCTTCGCCTCGCTGACGCCGTAGCTACGCCGGCGGCATCATCAGCAGTGAACTCGTTCCGGTCGCGAGAAGTGCGCCGGCCGCATCCCGTACCTCAGCGGATGCGAAGCTGACGCGTTTGCCGCCCTTGACGATCGTGCCCGTCGCGATGATGCGCCCGGTCGCGAGGGTGATCGGCCGCAGGTAGGTGACGTTCAAGTCGATCGACGTGTACCCCCAGCCTGGCTCCAGGGTCGAATGCACCGCGCAGCCGAGCACCGTGTCGAGCATGGTGCAGACGAGTCCGCCGTGCACGACGCCGATCGGGTTGTAGTGGCTCTCGTGCGGCTCCAGTCCGAAGGTGACCGTCCCCTCCTCCACCGATTCGATGTCCATGCCGAGCAGTCTCGCGATCGGCGG
>JAODAS010000262.1 GCA_025463555.1 Schumannella sp. | reverse complement strand
GCGCGTGCCGCCCACGGCTCACCGAAGGCGAGCATCACCGATGCGGGCTCGGCGGGCCTGCGGTTGGCCACCTCGCGTGCGTCGGCCGAGACGTCCGTCAGGTAGCGGGCGATCCGGCCGGTGAGCCGCGGCGCCCCGATCCGCGGCACCAGCGCCAGCAGTGTCCAGAGCCCGAGTCCGAGGGCGATGCCGGTCGGGATGGCCAGACCCACGCTGTTCATGCGAACCACCTGCGCTCGTCGGGCAGACGGCCCAGTACGACCATGAGCCGGTACGCGAGCACGGTGACGCCGAACCCGACGCCGAGGAGGGTGAAACCCGCCGGGGAGTTGTAGGCCGCGGCTGCCTCGGGTCGTGAGCCGAGCAGCAGCAGGACCAGCCAGGGCGCGGCGACCCCCAGCCGCGCCGCATTGACGACCCATGACTGCCGGGCCTCGACCTCGGCTCGAACGGCCGCATCCTCGCGAAGAGCGGCAGCCAGTGCGCGCAGCACGGAGGGAAGCTCCGTTCCTCCCACTTCACGTGACACCCGGATCGTCTCCGCGATGCGATCGGCGACCGGGTCGGCGAGGCGCGCCTTGAGCTCGTCGAGGGCGACCCCGATTGTGCCCATCGCGACCACCGTGCGGCCGAACTCGCGGAACGCCGCACGAGTCTCGGGAGGACCGACCTCCGCGAGTCCCGTCACGGCATCCGCGAGCGACTGCCCCGACCGCACCGCCGACACCAGGTGATCGACCAGGTCCGGCCAGGCCGCCCGCAGCAGCCGTCGTCGTGCTCGCCCGCGCGCGGAGACGACCGTCGCCGGGAGCAGCGCCCCGACCACACCCGCGACCGCGGCCACGGCCACCACCGGCACGAAGGACTCCACGATGCCGGCCAGGGCTGCTCCGCCCGCCGCGCTGACAACGACTAACACTGCCGGAGGCACGCGATCGAGTCCCGCACGAGCCAGCCAAGCGCGCATCCGGTCGACCGAACGCGGCCGAGTCGGCGCCGGCGTGCGAGGCCAGAGTCGCGGTGACGCGATGAGCAGCAGGCCGCTGCCGAGGACCAGCCCCAGTGCGATCGTCACGCCGTCGCTCCCACCGGGCTCGGGACCGCGCGCATGAACCTGCCGACTCGCGCGGGCGTCAGCCCGGTCGCCTGCAGACGGCCACCGCGCAACTCGAACAGCGGGGTCGCCTCGATCGTTCCCTCCACCACGTGGCCGGTCGGCGCGACGATCTCGACAACGCGACGGTGACCCGATCTCTCCAGTTCGGCGTGGACGACGACGTCGATGCTGGACGCCACCGTCGGCAGCACGAACGAGGAGTCGATGTTGCGGCCGGCGAGCAGCGGCAGGGTCGCCAGCTTTGCAAGGGCGTCCGGCGCGCTGTTGGCGTGGATCGAGCACATGCCGGGCAGCCCGCTGTTCAGCGCGATGAGCAGATCGAGCGATTCCGCCTCGCGCACCTCGCCGACGATGAGCCGGTCGGGCCGCATGCGCAGCGCCTCTTTGATCAGCCGCCGAAGCGAGACCTCACCGGTCCCCTCGAGGCTCGGTTGCCGGCATTGCAGAGCGACCCAGTCGGGCGCCGACAGTGCCAGCTCGAACGTCTCCTCGACGGTGACCACGCGCTCGGCCGGTGGCGCCGATCCGAGGAGCGCTCCGAGCAGGGTCGTCTTGCCGCTCTGCGTGGCTCCGGACACGAGGATGTTCTGCCCGCTGCGCACGCACACGTCGAGGAAGTCGGCTGCGAGCTCGGGCAGCGAGCCGAGCCGCACCAGATCGGCCAGCCCTCGCATCCCCGACCGGAACTTGCGGATGTTGACCGCCCAGTGACGGCGCGTGATGTCGGGGATCACCACATGCAGCCGGGACCCGTCGGGCAGCGAGGCGTCGACGAACGGCGTCGACAGGTCGACGCGACGGCCCGTGGATTGCAGCATGCGCTCGACGAGGTCGCGCACCTGCTGCTCGGTCAGCTCCAGCGGCACCCGTTGCGAGACACCGGATCGCGCGATGAAGACCCGGTCCGGGGCGTTGAGCCAGATCTCTTCGACACTGGGATCGTCGAGGAACGGCTGCAACGCCCCGAAGCCGGTGAGAGCAGCCATGACCTGCCGGGTCACGACGGCCTCGTCCGCGAGCAGCGGCTCGGACCCGCCGAGCGCCCTCTCGCTGTACCGTCGCACCTCGTCGCGGACGAACCGCTCCACAAGGGACAAATCACCTGCCGGATCGACACCCTCACCGCGAAGCCGCTCGCGCACGGCGTCGGAGATTCGGGCGACCGGGCTGCTCACCCGAGCGATCGTGCCCGAATTCGATCAGGCGCCGCCGAGGCTGTCCACAGGGGCGCCCAGCCCGGCAATGGGGCCAGAGTCGCCTGGCGCCCCGGCTTTAGACTGGCTGCGCCCGCGGGAGTGGTGAAATGGTAGACACGCAGGATTTAGGTTCCTGTGCCGAGAGGCGTGTGGGTTCGAGTCCCACCTTCCGCACCAGCTAGCCGCCGTTGATCCCACCCGGACGCGCCTGCGACGCCAGCCAGCGGGCGTGCCCGCGTTCGGCCGCACCTCTGAGCGTGCGGAAGTAGCCGACCAGCCGGCGTTCCCCCGGATCCCGCTCGCCCGTGACGACGCGGTATCCGCGCTCTCCCCCGATCTCGAGCAGCACGATGATCGCGTAGCGATTGTCGTACTGGCCCACCAGCCACCAGGTGCCCGGCTCGACTTCGACCGCCGAATTCAGCGGATGCCACCCGTTGCGATAGGTGGTGCGCGCACGGGACACCGCTGCGACACCGTCGCGCTCGTGATGCTGCATCGCCATGCCGGACCTCGCTGCTCTGCAGCCGGCCCTGCACTCGCGATCGTACCCACAGTCGCTGACGCCGCGCGACCGCCGTCGCAGCACACGCAACCGGGCAAGCGAAACGCCCCCGGCGCGGATCAGGGAATTCGCCGGAGGCGTTTCGATGTAGAGCCGACGGTAACCAGCCGTCCAGGGAATGGTATTCGCAACCCTCGCCCGAAGGAAGTGGGACGGTGCTAGTTTCGGTTAACCGAAAACAACGGAAGCGGCAGATGTCCCTGGCGACCAAGGCTCCCCCAGCGAGCAAGAGCGGGCTGCTCCCCCTTCTCGGGCCGGCGATGGTCGCGGGTGTCGCCTACCTCGACCCCGGGAACGTCGCCAGCAACGCCAGCGCCGGCTCGGCGTACGGATACCTGCTCATCTGGGTGGTCGTGGTCGCCAACGCGATGGCCTGGTTGATCCAGTACCTGTCGGCGAAGCTCGGGATCAGCACCGGTGACAGCCTTCCGGGCATCCTCGGGCAGCGGCTGACGCGCCGTCCCGCGCGCTACGCCTTCTGGGTGCAGGCCGAACTCGTCGCGATGGCCACCGACGTCGCCGAGGTGCTCGGCGGCGCGATCGCGCTCAACCTGCTGTTCGACCTGCCGCTGCTGGTCGGCGGTGTCATCACCGGAACCGTGTCGATGCTGCTGCTGTTGCTGCACAGCCGCCGCGGATCGCGTTCCTTCGAGAGCGTCATCATCGGGCTGGTCGCGATCATCGCGATCGGATTCTGTGCAGGCATCTTCTTCGCGCCGCTCGACCCCGCCG
Source organism: Schumannella sp. (assembly GCA_025463555.1). Taxonomy (GTDB): domain Bacteria; phylum Actinomycetota; class Actinomycetes; order Actinomycetales; family Microbacteriaceae; genus JBDSKH01. The sequence goes on along the minus strand of JAODAS010000262.1, from coordinate 2,053 downwards.
CGGCGGTGAGCGGGCTCGTCCCCCGGTTCGCCGACTCGGGGTCGGTGCTGCTCGCGGCCTCCATCATGGGAGCCACCGTCATGCCGCACGCGATCTACGCGCACTCCGCCCTCACGCGGGACCGGTTCGGGCTGGTGGCCGAGGGGATCGACCGGCAGCGCATCCTGCGTGCCACACGAATCGACGTGACGATCGCGCTGGCGATCGCGGGGACCGTGAACGTCGTGATCCTCTTGCTGGCCGCGTCGACCCTTCAGGGGGTCGCCGGAACGAACACGCTCGAGGGGGCCCACGCAGCGATCGGCGCAGCTCTCGGCCCCGTCGTCGCGACCCTGTTCGCGGTGGGGCTGCTCGCATCCGGTCTGGCATCGACGAGTGTCGGCGCGTATGCGGGTGCGGAGATCATGCGCGGCCTGCTGCACATCAGGGTGCCGTTGCTCGCTCGGCGTCTGATCACGCTGATACCGGCGCTCATCATCCTGATCATCGGATTCGACCCGACCCGCGCGCTCGTGCTCAGCCAGGTGGTGCTGAGCTTCGGGATCCCGTTCGCCCTCGTGCCGCTGGTGCGGCTGACGAGCCTGCGGTCGGTGCTCGGCGAATCCGTGAACCGATGGTGGACCACCGCCCTGGCCGCCGTCGCCGCCGTGCTGCTGATCGCCCTGAACGTGACCCTGCTGGTGCTCGTCGTCTCGGGAGGCTAGCGCTTTACTTCTTCTCGAAGAACTCGGCAACCGCTTCGTCGTCGGTCAGCGGCTTGTCGCCCTCGCGGTTCGCCTTGCGCGCCTTCAGGGTCTGCCGGATGGCGTGGTACGCGGTCGGGATGACGGCGATCGCGATCGCCCCGAGCAGGATGATGTCGATGTACGCCGTGACGAAGTCCGCGATCGGTTTGAAGTAACCCAGGACGAAGCCGCCGAACGTGAGTCCTGAACCCCAGATCAAGGCACCGATCGCATTGAAGACCGAGTAGCGCCGGTAGCTCATGTGACCGACCCCGGCCGCGACGGGGGCGAATGTGCGCACGATCGGCACGAACCGCGCGGCGATGATCGCGAACGGTCCGAACCGCTCGAAGAACTTGTTCGTGCGGATCACGTTCTCCTTCGAGAACAGGCCGCTCTCGCGGCGCTCGAAGATGCGCGGACCGGCCTTGTGGCCGATCAGATAACCCACTTCTCCCCCGAGGAAGGCCGCCACGGAGATCGCCAGGCAGACCAGGTAGATGGGGATCTGGATGCCCGTGCCGGTCTCGTGCATGGTGCCGGTATAGGTCAGCAGGCCGGTGATGATCAGCAGCGTGTCGCCGGGCAGGATGAACCCGACCAGCAGGCCCGTCTCCGAGAAGATGATGAGGCAGACCACGAGCAGCGCCCACGGTCCGGCCGCGACGATGATCGCGTGGGGGTCGATGGGCGAGAACCCGCTGACGACGGCGGGGAGGAAGTTCATCGGGGCAGGCTCCAAACGGTTCCCCTGAGCGTACCGGGTGATTGCTATGCACCGGCTGGGGTCAACCCCCGGATGTGCTAGCCGAGCGCGCCACGCCGACGCAGGCGGTGTGAGCCGCTGCCCCGCTGCCCGATCACCGTCAGGAGGCTGCCGAAGCCGATGGCGAGTGCGGCACCCGTGATAGTCGGCCACGAAAGGGTCGATCCGGTCGCGGCCAGGGCTCCCGCGCTGGTCGTGACGCCGCCGACGGCGCCCGTGCCACCGGTACCGCCGCTACCTCCGCTGCCGCCGCTGCCGCCCGTGGGCGCGGAACCGGCGGAGGTCGTGCCGCCCGTAGTGCCGCCCGTTGACCCGTCGCCGGTGGACAGGTCGCACGTCGGCCCCGTGAACACGTTGTCATCCAGCGTCACCGCGCCGGTCTGAGCGAAGAGCCGTCCGTCGATGGTCGCACCCGTCGTCGCCGCGACCGAGGCCTGGGCGATCAGGGTGCCCACGAATGCCGAGTTCGTCCCGAGCGTCGCGCTGCTGCCGACGCGCCAGTACACGTTGCAGGCCTGCACGGCGCCGATGAAGGCGATGTTGCTGGTCGAACCGGTGGTCA
>JAODAS010000240.1 GCA_025463555.1 Schumannella sp. | reverse complement strand
CGCGAGCTCATCGCCCAGTCGGGTCCGACCGGTTCGTCGATGCGCATCGAGTCACGCCTCTCCGGTGATGCCCGGCAGCAGGACGACCAGATTCGCCGCCTCTATTCCACGGCCCTGCGTGACGTCTCCGCCGAGATCCTGCGCACGCTGACGGTCGACACCGACGTGACGATCGAGAACCGGCCGCTGCGCGTCCAGTTCACGGCCGATCCGGGTCTTCCTGACGTCGCCGAACTCACCTCGGGGACCTGGCCGCGCTCCGTCGACGAGGCGGCGATCCAGGATGCTGCGGCGGCCCGGTTGGGCGTCTCGGCCGGCGACACCCTCACTCTCGGCACCCGCACGCTCACGCTCACCGGGACATGGAGCGCGCCCGATCCGGCGGCGCCGCGGTGGTTCGGTGATCCCGCGGTGGCATCGGGCGCCGAGGGCGACGCGGTCGGCCCGGTGCTCGTCGATGAGTCCGTGCTCACCGGCCTCGAGAACACCCCCATCGCCCGGTGGACGCTGCTGCCGTCCCCGCCAGCCCTGGGGGTGGGCGCCCTCGGCGAGTCTGCGGATGCGCTGGCGAGGCTCGGCACCGAGGTGCGGCGCCTGAGCGGCGACGACGCGGTCACTCTGACCGGTGGCCTGGACGACAGCATCGCGCGCGCCTCGCGCGCGACCGCCGTGGCGTCCGGCGTGCTCGGCCTGCCGCTCGTGCTGGTCTTCGTCGCGGGGGCGATCGTCCTGGGCTTGATCGCGCGAGCGGTCGCATCGGGGAGGGCCGCCGAGTTCGTGCTGCTGCGCGCACGAGGCGCGTCGTCGCGGGCTCTCGCCACGGCGGCGGCGCGCGAGGCGGCCGCCACGGCACTGATCGGTGCCACTGCCGGGGGACTGATCGCTCTGGGCGCGCTTCATTTCGGCTTGCCGCTGGTCGGTGCACGTGCCGATGTCGCGGTGCTGCCCGCTCTCGCCATCCCGGCGGCGATCGCCGCCCTCGCCGCCCTGCTCGGGACGATCGCCACCATCACCGAGCTGCGCGCACCCGTGACCGGCCGGGCCGAGTCCGGCCGCGCCGCAGTCGTGGCGTCGCTGGGCCCCCTGGCGCTGGCGGCGGTGATCGCGGGACTGGCGCTGGCGCAGTTCCTCAGCTTGGGTTCCCCCGTCGTGATCCGCTCCGACGGAACCGTGCGCACGGACCCGGTGGCTCTGACAGCTCCGGTGCTCGTGCTGCTCGCCCTCGCCCTGGCGGCGCCCGCGATCGCCGGCCCCGTCGTCGCCGTGGCGGAGCGGTTCGCGCGTGCCGGCCGCGGCATCCTGCCCGTCTTGCCGCTGCGTCAGCTCGCGCGACGTGCGCGATCCGTCGCCGCGGGCGTGCTGGTCATCGCATTGGCGACCGGTGCGATCGTGCTGGCCGGGGCGTTTCAGGTGGGCGCCACTGCGGCGCGACTGCACGCCGACAGCGCATCGACCGGCGCGGACCTGCGGATCTCCCTGCCCGTGCGCGCCTCGGTCGAGCCGACCGCGCCGGGTGCGGGCGCAGCCGTGCTGACGGGGGTCGACGGCGTGGACGGCGCGTTTGCGGTCCTGGCCGCGACGGCGAGCATGGGTGCGGATGCGGTCCCGCTGGTGGCGGGTGACGTGCAGCGACTGGCCGGTGCGGAATCGGCGCCCGCGGAACTGGCAGCGCTCGTCCCCGCCCTGACCGCCATGCGTGGGGGAGTCGCCGTGCCCGAAGGCGCGCGCGAACTGACGGTGACTGCCGAATTGGCGCCGAGCGATGACGTGCCTGCCGGCCTCGACTACGACGTCGTGCTCTGGATGGCCGACGCGGACGGCGCCGCGCTGCGAGTCCCGCTCGGCACCGCGGCCCTGACGGCGGGGGTGAGCAGCGTGACCGGGCCGGTCCCCGATTCCGCCAGGAACGTCCTGGCGATCGAGTTCAGACCCCCCGCGCTGCCCCCCGCGAGCATCGTCGATCTCACGTTGCAGGGGCTTCAGACCTCCCAGGGGGATGCGATCGCGTTCGCGGGGGCGTCGACGGGCACGCTCACCTCCAGCAAACCGGAGCGCTTCCTGCCCCAGCCGGGGAACCTCGATCCGCTGCCGGTCGTGGTGGGCGCCGGCCTCGCGGAGCGACTGGGGCTCACGATCGGGGCGGGGCTCAGCTTCCGGGTCGCGAGTGTCCCGCCTCCGATCCCGGCGACCGTCGTGGGTATCCTGCCCTCCCTCCCGGGTCTGCGCGATTCGCTCGGCCTGGTGCTCGATCTGCCGACGCTCGAGGGCCGTGCTGTCGAGCTCGGCGGCTCCGTCCCCGCGGCGAACCAGATATGGGTGGCGGCGGCCGATCCGGATGGCGCGGTCAGTGAGGTGCGATCGGCCCTGACGGTGAGATCAGAGATCGTCAGTCCGGGAACGCTGTCGTCCGGCCCGGTGCTGGATCCCACGATTCAGCTCGTCGGGTTCGGCGTCGCCGTCACCGGCATGCTGGCGATCCTCGGCTTCGCCGCGGTGGCCGCCTCGATCGGGCAGCGCCGCCGTGTCGAGTTGACCCCGCTGCGCTCACTCGGGCTGTCCGCTGCACGCGTTCGCGGGGCGCGCGCCATCGAACTGGCGACGGCGGCGGTGCTCGCGGCCCTGCTCGGCGCCGCCGCCGGGATGCTGACCGCCGCTCTCGTGGTGCCCGGGCTGACGAAGGTGCTGGCTTGACCCGCCGAGCCGGTCCCGTCGGACTCGCGGTGCGCGCTGCGACGACGAATCCGGCGCTGAGCGTGTTCGCCATCGCCATCGTGGCGATCACCGCCTTCGTCGGGGCCGCGGCACCCGGTCTTCTTCAGGGGATGCAGAGCGAGAGCCTGCGGTACGCGTTGCGCGCCACGGAGCCCACCGAGCGCGACTTCGTCGCCTCGAGCCGCGGCGCACCGGATCTCGGTCCGGGGGATCAAACCGGGAACCTGGGGTTGCCCGGCGAACTCGAGCCGATCTGGGGGCACGCACTCCAGCAGATGTCGGATGCGCGTTTCAGCATGGATCCGCTGCTTCGCTCGGTCGTCGGGCCGCCACGCGTCGTCGTCGAGTTCGATCCCAGCGAGACGCTCGATCCGCTGGCGGAGCGTCCCCGGAGCCGGCTGCTGCTGCGGTACGACCCGCAGGTGGACGAGCGGGTGACCTGGGTCGGCGGCCGCGAGCCGCAGCCGGCGAGCGAGGGCGTCACGGAGTTCGGGCTGACCGCGGAAGCCGCCGACGCGATGGACTGGAAGCTCGACGAGCGGCGAATGCTGCCACGTCCCGGCGGTGCCGTGCAGCCCGTCACGCTGGTCGGCATCTACGAGGTCGACGACCCGTCCGACCCCGACTGGAACCATTCGCCGCTCGCGGTGCACTTCAGCCGGGTGCAGCGGGCGGAGGAGCGTCCGCTCTTCACGGCTGTCG
>JAODAS010000206.1 GCA_025463555.1 Schumannella sp. | reverse complement strand
TGGAGCGGTCGGCGATCGCCGCCTCCGACGCGGGGAACGGCGGCTCGTCGAGTGCGCCGGCCGTACTGCGCATCGCCTCCGCCGACGGGTCCGCTCTCGCCGGTGCGCAGTCGCAGGCGGTCGACGCGCGGGACTTCAGAGGCTTCGCTGTGGCGGGCTGCGCCGAACCGAGCGGATCGATCTGGCTGGTCGGGGGCGCGACCACGGTCGGCCGCACCAGCATCCTGACGCTGTCGAACCCGACCGAGGTCGCTGCACAGGTGAGCCTGTCGATCTTCGGGGAGCAGGGCGCGGTTCAGGCACCCGGCCTGACCGGCATCGACGTGCCCGCCGGGACGCAACGCGTGCTGTCGCTCGCCGGGTTCGCGCCCGGCCTGTTGTCGCCGGTGGTGCATGTCGAGTCGCGCGGTGGACAGGTCGTCGCCTACCTGCAGCAGTCGATCGTGCGGGGACTCGATGCGACCGGGGTGGACCTGGTCGGCGGCGCCCCCGACCCCGGCACCGAGATGACGTTCGCCGGGGTGCAGATCTTCGATTCACTCGGCACGAGCCGCGCTCTCGCACTCGATGACTGGGACGACGTGGCACCCGTGGTGCGCATCCTGAACCCCGGCACCGTGCCCACCGAGGTGACCGTCAGCGTCACGCCCGTCGATCCCTCGATCGCGGGCACCAGCTTCCCGGTGCAGACCGAGCCCGGAGTCGTCACCGAGGTGGGCTTGGACTCCGGTGCCGAGGTCGACTCCGGCGTCTCCCTGGCGGACGGCACCTACACGGTGACGATGACGGCCGATCAGCCTTTCGTGGCCGGCGTCCGCACCTCGGCCGCCGCTGACATCGGCCCCATCGAGACGCAGGATGCCATCCAGGCCCCCGCGTCCGATCTCGCCTGGTACAGCGGCTCTTCGCCACTCGCGGGCGACGCTCTCGTGGTCGTGGCGAACGGCCCGGATCCCGAGCTCGCCGCGGTGAACCCCACGACGGCGGACGTCTCGCTCGTGCTGGATGCGCAGGACGGAGCCGACATCACGCTCGTGGTCCCTGCGGGCGGTGCAGCCACCACACCGGTGACCGAAGGCGTCAGCTACCTGCTGACCGGCGCGAAGGGACTCTTCGCGGCCGTGAGCTACGCGGCGGACGACAGCCTCGGCGCGTATCCGGTGACGTCGGCGCGCCCGGTCTCGGGCCCCATCGTCATCCGGCAATAGAGCCGCGCACCGCTCAGAAGTGGCGGTACCGCTCCGGCGCGATGTCCCACGGGTCCTTGCCGAGCAGCTCGGCGACGGCGCGGAACACGCAGCTCTCGATGAACGAGCGCCGGTGCCATTCGTCGTCCCGATGCAGGTGCGCGAGTCGTTCGATCGGCAGGCGGTAGAGCACCACCCGCCTCTCCGGGATGCTGATCCGCCAGCGATCGACACCCTGCGGGCCCGGATCGCCGGCCGGCACCTGTGCGACCTCGAAATGCACCCCGGCCAGGTCATCCGGCCACAGCTCTCGCAGGTACTCGACCGCCGAGGCGATGCAGGCGTCGAAGAACTCCGATCGCGTGCGCAGGACGTCGAGGTGCGGTCCGGTCACCGGCGACCGCAGTCCGCGTCCGTGACGGTCGCGCGACCCCGATCGGGTCGTCGCGTGGTGAGCGGATCGGACCATGTCGGCAAGTCTAGATCGGCGTCGCCCGACGCCGGCAGTATCCTGACGCCGTGACGGTGCGGCTCTGCAGCAAGGTGGCCTGCGGGCAAGACGCTGTGGCGACCCTCACCTACGACTACGCGGATGCGATGGCCGTGCTCGGTCCGCTGAGTTACCGCTCGGAGCCCCACAGCTACGACCTGTGCCCGCGACATGCCGAGCGGCTGTCGGCGCCCCAGGGGTGGCAGGTGGTCCGTCATGTCGTGGTCGGCTCGCAGGAGGCCGTCTAACCTGGAGGCATGACTTCTGCACCTCAGTCGACCCAGACCGACATCCGCCTTCCGTTCAAGGTCGCCGTGCTGGGGCTGGCCGAGGCGGGCAGGCACCAGATCCGCCTCGCCGAGAACGAGATGCCCGGGCTGATGGCTCTGCGCGAGGAGTTCGGCGCATCGAAGCCGCTCGCCGGCGCCCGCATCGCCGGGTCGCTGCACATGACCGTGCAGACCGCGGTGCTGATCGAGACCCTCGTCGCCCTCGGGGCGCAGGTGCGCTGGGCGAGCTGCAACATCTTCTCGACCCAGGATGACGCGGCGGCGGCCGTCGCCGTCGGCCCCACCGGCACGGTGGATGCGCCCGCCGGCGTGCCGGTCTTCGCGTGGAAGGGTGAGACGCTCGAGGAGTACTGGTGGTGCACCGAGCAGATCTTCGACTGGTCCGACGAGTCGCTCTACGGCGAGGGTGTCTCGGGCCCGAACATGATCCTCGACGACGGCGGCGACGCGACCCTGCTGGTGCACAAGGGACGCGAGTACGAACTTGCCGGCGCCGTGCCGGCCACCGAATTCGGTGCCAGCCACGAGTTGAGCGTGATCCTCGACGTGCTGCGCCGGTCCCTGGCATCCGCGCCGACCCGGTGGCAGACGGTCGCCGCCGAGATCAGGGGCGTCACGGAGGAGACCACCACGGGCGTGCACCGCCTGTACGAGCTGCACAGGCGCGGCGAGCTGCTCTTCCCGGCGATCAACGTCAACGACTCGGTGACGAAGTCGAAGTTCGACAACAAGTACGGCATCCGTCACTCGCTTCCCGACGGCCTCAATCGCGCCACCGACGTCCTGATCGGCGGCAAGATCGCCTTCGTTGCCGGGTACGGGGATGTCGGAAAGGGTGCCGCCGAGGCGTTGCGCGGTCAGGGCGCCCGGGTGATCGTCAGCGAGGTCGACCCGATCAACGCGCTGCAGGCGGCGATGGACGGCTACCAGGTGGCCCGCATCGAAAGCGTTCTCGACCAGGTCGACATCTGGGTGACCGGCACCGGCAACGAGAAGGTCATCACCGTCGATCACCTGCTCGGCATGAAGCATCAGGCGATCGTGGCGAACGTCGGTCACTTCGACAACGAGATCGACATCGCCGGGCTCGAGAAGCTGGCGGGCGCCGAGAAGGTCGAGATCAAGCCCCAGGTTCATGAGTGGCGGCTGCCGAGCGGCCGTTCGGTGCTGGTGCTCTCGGAGGGCCGCCTGATGAACCTGGGCAACGCGACCGGGCATCCGTCGTTCGTGATGAGCAACTCGTTCTCGAACCAGGTGCTGGCCCAGCTCGAGCTGTACACGCGCACCGACGCCTACCCGGTCGGCGTGTACGTGCTGCCGAAGGTGCTCGACGAGAAGGTGGCGCGACTGCACCTCGCCGCGCTCGGCGTCGAACTCACCGAGCTCTCACCGGAGCAGGCCGCGTACATCGGCGTTCCGGTCACGGGCCCGTACAAGGTCGACCACTACCGCTACTGAGCGGTGATCGAGTGCCCGCGAAGCGGGTGTGAGCGGTGATCGAGTGCCCGCGCAGCGGGTGTAAGCGGTGATCGAGTGCCCGCGCAGCGGGTGTAAGCGGTGATCGAGTGTCCGCGCAGCGGGTGTATCGAGATCACCCCCGCTCGAGATCACCCCCGCTCGGGGAACCCGTGCGGCAGCCCCCGCAGCGCGGGCTCGAGGCGCGCGATGCGCTGCTGCTCGAGGCGCAGCGCAGCGAACTCCCGCTCGCGGCGCACCACCGCCACCCCGGCGAGGAACAGCTCGGGGGGCACGGGCGGCAACGGCGACACGTACGCCGCGACCTCGCCCGCCAGTTGCGTGGCGGTGTAACTGCGGCGGTCGGGAGTCAGCTGCGCGGCCTGCGCCAGGAACCGCGCGACCCGCCGCGACAGGCCATCGGGCATGCGCGCGACATCTGCGGTGAGCGCCCAGTCCGCGAGCGGCGCGGGCACACCGAACACGGGCGGGGACACCTGCGACATGCGTTCGTACTGGCTGTAGGTGCCGGCGAGCAGGTCGCCGATCCGGCGAGTGCGGTCCGTCACGAGCCCGGCGACAGCGGCGATGCCGCCGAGCGTCATGAAGATCTCGAAGACGCCGACGAGCGCCCGGATCGCGGCATGCCGGAACCCGATCGCCCCGCCGTCCTCCCGCACGATGCGCGCACCGACGGCGAGCCTGCCCAGCGACTTGCCGCGGCTGGCGGTCTCGACGGTGATCGGCGCGACGACCAGGCACCCGACGAGTGCGACGACCGACAGGATGCCGAAGACCGCGCTCTCGCTGCCCGACGCTGCTGCGGCGTTGAAGAGCACGATCGCGATGACGAGGTAGGCGCCCAGGTACACGACGAAGTCGATGGCCGTGCCTGCCGCCCGCAGAGCCCATCCGGTGGGGCGCAGATCGAGGGCGACAGCCTCCCCGGTCATGAGGGCGTCGGGGTCGTAGGCGTCGTACCCGGAGCCGGGCCCGGACCCGGGCTCCGACCCGGCATCGTGGTCGGTTACCGGCATGCGGATATCATCGCAGGCAGATGGACCTCGACGCCTACTCAGCCGCCCACGGTGCGGAATGGGACCGCCTGACAAAACTCGGCGGTACCCGCTCGCTCGACGGCGCGGCCGCCGATGAGCTGATCGAGCACTATCAGGCCGGAGCCACTCACCTCTCGGTCATCCGCACGACGGTGGGGGAGGCGCCGCAGGCCGACCGGCTGTCGCTGGCGCTCTCCCGCGCGCGCCTGCGCTTCACCGGCGCCCCCGCGAACCCGCTGCATCAGGTGACCGTGTTCTTCGCCCAGTCGCTGCCTGCGGCCTTCTACCGGGTGCGGTGGGTGACGCTCGGGGTCACCGCGGTCGTCGGCCTGCTGTTCGTGGTGTTCTTCACCTGGTACTCCTCGGACCCTCGGCTGATCGCGACGATGGGGTCGCCCGCCGAGCTCAAGCAGTACGCCGAGCAGCAGTTCGTGGGGTACTACGACGCGAACTCCGAGGCGGGGTTCACGGGTCAGGTCTGGACGAACAACGCCTGGCTCGCGGCCCAGTGCATCATGTTCGGCATCTTCGGCGTGTGGACACCCGTGGTCCTCATCCAGACCGGCACGAGCCTCGGCCAGTCGGCCGCGATCATGAACGAGTACGGCCGGCTCGACCATTTCTTCCTCTACATCGCCCCGCACGGTCAGCTGGAGCTGTACTCGGTGTTCACGGCCGGCGCGGCAGGCCTGATGATCTTCTGGTCCTGGATAGCTCCCGGCGCCCGCACACGCCGGCGGGCTCTGGCCGAAGACGGCCGCGCGTTCTTCACCCTGGTGATCGGTCTGACGATCACGCTGCTGATGTCGGGCGTCATCGAGGGCGTCATCACCCGGCAGGACTGGCCGTGGCCGGTGAAGATCGGCATCGGCACGGTGGCTCTGGGGCTGGTGCTCTTCTACCAGTGGGTCATCGGGCGCCGTGCGTACCGGGCCGGGGTCACGGGCGACCTGTCGGAGTTCGACGCGGGCGCCCGCCAGATCGTCAGCGCTTAGCGGCGCACGACCCGCATCAGGCGCGGGCGAACAGTGCCTTCCAGGTGAACCCGGCGAGCAGGCCGCCGACGGCGGGCGCGAGCAGGAACGCCCAGAGCTGCGCAAGGGCGTCCGGGCCCCCGAACACAGCGGTCGCGATCGACCGTGCCGGGTTCAGGGACGCATTGCTGATCGGGATCATGACCAGGTGCGCCATGGTCAGGGCGAGGCCGATGGCGAGCGGCGCGAAGCCGGCGGTCGTCGAGCCCGGTGCGGTGACGCCGAGGATGATCCACAGGAAGACGGCGGTCGCGACGACCTCCGCGAGAAGAACAGAGACCATTCCGAACCCGGCCGGTGAGTGGGCGTCGTAGCCGTTCGACACCTCATCGAACGCGGTGGGGAGGCCGCTGAGGGTCAGGAACAGCCAGATCAGCAGAGTCGCCAGCAGCCCGCCGAGGATCTGCGCGATGACATAGGGGCCCACATCCGCCCATTTCATGCGACCGGCGGCTGCGGCGCCGAGACTTACCGCGGGGTTGAAGTGGCCGCCCGAGATGTGCCCGACGGCGTAGGCGGCGGTCAGCACCGCTAGGCCTACGGCGATGGCGATACCCAGGAACCCGACGTTCTTGGAGGCGAACAGGGCAGTTCCGATCACCCCGAAGACGAGCACGAAGGTTCCGAATACCTCGGCGATGAGGCGGCTGGTGAGCGAGTACGGTGCGGCGGCGTCTGCCATGGTCCTGTCCCATCAAGGTCGGTCGGGCTGCATTCCGAGATTAGCGGAGCGGCTGGTTTCGGCTCGTCTGGCGCCCCACCCCCTACGCGGATTCGCAAAGGCGGGCCGACACGCCGGTTCTGGCCGCGGGCACACGGCGCGTCGGACCACGGTTGCGAATCCGCAAGAGGTGGCGGCCGGCGTGAGCCGACCGACCGGCGGCAGGCGGCACAGCCGACCCGCGGGCAACCGGGTTCAGAGGCGGCCGGCGGCCTTCAGGGCGAGGTAGTGGTCGGCGAGGGCCGGGGGCAGGTCGGCAGGGGCGGCCGTGACGACATCGGCTCCCGACTGGCGGATCGCGGCGGCGACCCGGGAGGCGTCGAGGAGGGCGCGCTCGGCTGCGGCGGCGCGGAACACCTCCGTGCGATCGGACCGCTCCCGCGTGGCCGCCAGCACGTCGGGGTCCGACACCGATGCCACGACGACCGTGTGCTTGCGGGTGAGCTGCGGCAGCATCGAGAGCAGGCCTCTGGATGCGCCCGGGGCGTCGATCGAGGTGAGCAGCACCACGAGCGCGCGCTGCGTCGTGACCTGTCGCACGAGGCCGGGCACGAGGCTCCAGTCGGATTCGATGAGCTCAGGCTCGATGGGCGCCATCGTGTCGACCATGCGGGACAGCAGGTCCGCGCCGGTCGCGCCCTGCACGCGCCCGCGGACCCGGCGGTCGTAGATGAGCAGGTCGATGCGATCCCCGGCGCGCGAGGCGAGGGCGGCGAGCAGCAGCGACGCCTCGAACGCGGTGTCGATGCGAGGCTCGTCGGCGATGCGCGCGGCAGATGTGCGTCCGGCGTCCACGATGAGCACGACGCGGCGGTCGCGCTCCGGTCGCCAGGTGCGGACGACGAGCTTCACGCCGCCACTCGCGGGGTCCCGCCGGCGAGCGGTGGCCCGCCAGTCGAGCGAGCGCACATCGTCCCCGCGCACGTATTCGCGCAGGGAGTCGAACTCGGTGCCCTGGCCGCGCACCATGACGCTGGTCCGCCCGTCGAGTTCACGCAAGCGCGCGAGCCGCGAGGGCAGGTGCTTGCGCGAATGGAACGGCGGCAGCACGCGGATCGAGCCCGCCACCCGGACCGTGGCCTGCCGTGCGGCGACGCGGAGGGGCCCGAACGAGCGCACGGTCACGTGCGCGGCCCTGCGCTCCCCGCGCCGCGTCGGAGTCAGGGTGGCCGTGAAGCTGCGGCGTTCTCCCGGCGGCAGACGCAATGCGCGCCGGGCCGGACGCGCCCCCGCAGACGGCTGCCAGGCATCCCGGATCACCCCGCGCACGGTGCGACGACCCCGGTTGGTGACCTGCAGCTCGGCGGGGACGGACTCGCCGAGACGCACGCGCGCCGGCACCTCCCGGGCGAAATGCAGCGCGCGGGGCGATCCGGCCACCAGCAGATCGAACGCCGTGACCAGCACGACGAACGCCACCCAGAGCGCGACCCCCGGCCAGCCGCCGAGCATCACGACAGGCACACTGCCCACGGCGAGCAGTGCGACGAACCAGCCGCTGACGGCCATCAGATGCCGCCCGCCATCTAGATCGGCACCTGCACCTGTTGCATGATCGAGCGCAGCACCGCGTCGGGCGCGACGCCTTCGAGCTCGGCTTCGGGGCGCAACTGGATGCGATGGCGCAGCACCGGGACGGCCATCGCCTGAATGTGGTCGGGTGTGACCCCCTCCGATCCGGTGAGCCACGCCCAGGCGCGCGACGCGGCGACGAGGGCGGTGGTGCCGCGCGGGCTGACGCCGAGCTTCACCGACGGGCTGAGCCGTGTTCCGCGCGCCAGGTCGACGGCGTAGGCGAGCACGTCCGAGCTGATGGTGACGGTCGCCACATCCGCCTGCGCGGCCGCCAGGGTGGCGGCGTCGAGGACCGGCTCGACTCCCGCAGCGGCGAGGTCCCTCGGGTTGAAGCCGTGGGCGTGCCGGGTGACCACGTCGATCTCGGCGTCGCGCTCGGGCAGGTCGAGCACCAGTTTGAGCAGGAACCTGTCGAGCTGTGCCTCGGGCAGCATGTACGTGCCCTCGTATTCGATGGGGTTCATGGTCGCGGCGACGAGGAACGGCACGGGCAGCGGCCGCGTGATCCCGTCGGCGGAGACCTGCCGTTCCTCCATCGCCTCGAGCAGAGCCGACTGCGTCTTCGGGGGCGTGCGGTTGATCTCGTCCGCCAGCAGCAGGTTGGTGAAGACGGGCCCCTCGCGGAACTCGAACTCGCCCGACTTCGGGTCGTAGACGACAGATCCGGTGATGTCCCCCGGCATCAGGTCGGGTGTGAACTGCACGCGCCGCGTCTCGAGCTGGAGGGTGCGGCTGAGGGTGCGCACCAGCAGCGTCTTCGCGACTCCTGGCACGCCCTCGAGCAGCACATGGCCGCCGCAGAGCAGGGCGATCAGCATGCCCGTGACGGCGCCGTCCTGCCCGACGACGGCCTTGCCGACCTCGGTGCGGACGCGGGCGAACGAGTCGCGGAGGGAACTGCTGTCGGTCATGGTGTCCATTCTGTGGGCGGTTCGGTATCAGGGGCGGGTGCCGGCGGTGGTCTCGGCTTCGAGGCGCAGCAACTCGTCTGAGAGGTGCACGAGCTCGGAGTCGGTGGTCGGGACCTGGTCGATCAGGATGCCGGCGACAGCGGCGCGGTCGCGTCCGGTCGCCGCGGCCACGGCATCCACGACCTCGGTCACGGTCGCCAGACGTGACAGCCCGCACGTACGCGCGAGCCGCGTCACGGCACCCATGCGGAGGGCGTCCAGGGCGTGCAGGCGCGCGTTGCTGCGCCCGTACAGGCGTGCGCGCCCCTCCATGGTCTCGCTGGCGCGCACGACGACGGGCAGGTTCTCGACCACGAGAGGTCCGACGCGGCGAGAGCGCCAGAACATCGCGCCGAGGGCGACGAGCGCGACCAGCACGGCGAGCGGCGTCACCCACGGCGGAGTCAGCTCGGCGATGTTCGGCGGCACCTGGCCGGCGAGATCCGCGGCGGAGGGGATGTACCAGACCAGCGTCCGGTGCGCGCCGAGCAGGTTCAGCGCGAGAGCCGCGTTGCCTTCCTCGGCGACATGCTCGTTGGTGAGAATGCCGGAGACTCCGAGCACGGTGGTCGTCCTGACGCCCTGCTCCACCTGCACGAGCCCGAAGCGGCCGTCCTTGCCGAGGCAGCTCGTGACTCCGGCCGTCCCCTCCTCGACCCGGTACGACGAGCCCGAGGCGACGACGGTGCCGGCTTTCGTCACGGCGGGCAGATCGCAGTCGGCGTCGATGGTTCCCGAGATGCTTCCGCCGAGGGCGAGGCCCGGGGCGAGGTCGTCCAGTGCGAAGAAGTCCGGATCGAGAACCACCAGGTCCCCGGCCCTGCTCTGCAGCCGGTCGAGCATCTGCGAGTCGAGCAGCCCCTGGTAGTCCGACAACAGCACGGTGGCGTCGCCTGCCGTGGCGACCGCATCCAGTGTGTCGTCGAGAGTCGCGGTCTCGACCACGTCGACGCCCTGATCGCGCAGCACTTCGGCGACGGCCATGCCGCCGCCGGGCGCAGGGTTGTCGGCCCCGAGCGGTACGCCCCCGTCGAGCCCGCCGCTCACCGACGACACCACCAGGATGGCGGTCACCACGCCGGCGGCGATCAGCACGATCCAGACCGCCGCACGTCGGATCGCCCGAGCGGCGGTGGGAGTCATCGCCACCTGATCCGGGTCCTCCTGGCGCACGGTCAGGGTCGAGGGCGCCTCGCTCATGCGGGTGCCGCCATCGCGGGCGTGACGCCCGGGCGCGCGGATCGCAGGCGGGCCTCGAGAGCGACCATGGCATCCCACTGCTCGCGGGTGCCTTCGTGGTCGAGGTAGCGGACCGCGTCGAAGTCCCGCGCCGCGGTTCCGAGGGGCTCGCGTGCGTCGGGGAAGACGCCCGCGGCGCGACGCGCGAACTCGCCGGCGGTCGTCCCGGGATGCGTCGTCACCAGGGTGCGCTCGGCCAGCCCGCGCGCCAATGAGCGGAACAACTCGGCGATCGCGGTCGAGTAGTCGCCCGAGGCGGCGGCGCGTTCGGCCGCGCGGCGCATGGCGGCGGCATCCCGGTGTTCGTCGTCGCCGAACAGTGCGCCCGTCACCCGGCTGCGCCGGTTGAGGCGCGGCAGGCCGTAGATGAGGAACGCCAGCACGACGAGGATCGCGACCGGGATCAGGATCGCCAGGAACCCGAGCGATCCCACCCCTCCCGAGCCTCCGTCGCCGGCCGAGCTGAGCCAGTCGATCAGGTCGCCGAGCCATCGCAGGATCTGCTGTGCGACCTGATCGAGCAGCGTCGGCTTCGCGGCCTGGTAGGGCTGCTTGCTCAGCTCGTCGAGAATCCACTTCTGGGCTTCGGGGGCGTCGGGATCGACCGGGACATCCAGCGGCACCCCGGCGAAGGGCAGCAGGATCACGAAGCCGCGTGGGGCAGGTACGGGTCGGGCACCTGCGCACCGGTCTGCCGTGCCTCGACGTAGCGGCTCAGCTCGAGGTCGAGTCCTTCTTTGCGCATCCGCAGATCGAGGTACAGCAGGGCGGCGGTGGCCGACTCGATGACCATGCCGAGGGAGCTGACGAACGAGGTGACCGCATAGAGGACGACGGCCGCGATCACGACCCCCGTGAGGGCGGAACCCACGTCGACAGACGATGCCCCCGTCGGGTCGAAGAACGAGGTGCCGAACGTGGCGAGCACCTGCACGGGAGCGGCGACCAGGTTGGTGGCGATGTAGACCATCGCGTAGACGAGAAGCAGGATGCCGAACGTGCGCCAGAAGGCGCCTCGCGTCAGTCGCCACGAGCGTGCGATCGCGGCGGGGATCGACAGCCGTTCGAGCACGATGGCGGAGGGGACGAAGGCGAGCTTCGTGCCCAGCCAGGCCCAGAGGACTCCTGCGGCCAGGAACACCAGAAGCTCGCCGCCGAGGACCACGCCGATCATGGCGCCGATGTTCGCGGACGTCGGATTCGTCGTCGTCACCGCCGAGCCGGCGATGGCCGCCGTCACCCCTGCGAGCACGGCGATCACGAGCACGAGGGCCACCACGATGGCGACGATGAGCAGCATTCCGTAGCCCAGGACCGCGCCGACGCGCCCCCGCGCACGGGCCCACGCTTGACCGAACGTCAGCTTCTGTCCGACGGTGCCGCTCGCGATCTCCGTCACGATCAGGGCCTGCAGCATGGCACCGGCGACGACGACCAGCGCGACCGCCACGATGGCCACCAGGATCGCGAGCCCGATCGAACCGGCCGCGAGGGCGCCCTGGTCCGCGTACGAGGAGGTGGTGAAGACGCGCGATATCGATCCGACCAGCAGGGCGACTCCGCCCGCGGTCGCGATGGCGATGACCAGCGCGAGGATGAGCGCAGGCACGAGCGTGGTGCGCGGGTTCCGCCGCATCACCTGGAACGACGCCCCGAGGATCGTTCCCAGCGTCATGGGCCGCAGCGGGACCAGCCCG
The DNA here is from genome assembly GCA_025463555.1 of Schumannella sp. Classification (GTDB taxonomy): domain Bacteria; phylum Actinomycetota; class Actinomycetes; order Actinomycetales; family Microbacteriaceae; genus JBDSKH01. Next base: position 7,048 of record JAODAS010000206.1, on the reverse strand, counting down.
GGCTTGGGCGGCGGGGTCCAGCCCTGCGGCGACGCGGAGGGGAACGGCGGTGCCGGCGGGGGCAGCACGGCCGGCGCCGGGGCGGCGGCGACAGGCGGCGGCGCATACGAAGCCGTCGGGTGCGGGCCGGGGGCGGGCGGACCGCTCGGCGGCGGCGGCTGGGACGCGCTCGGCGCCTGCCATCCCTGGTTGTCGCTCACGGCATGCTCCGAATCGGAAGACGGGTGCTTCTCACGTTCATGTTTTCACACTCGACTACTGTTGGGGCGGTAGAAAGGCAAGGCCGATGAACGCGCGCATCCTGGTGGTCGACGACGACACCGCCATCTCCGAGATGATCGGCATCGTTCTGCGCGGAGAAGGCTACGAGCCGCAGTTCGCGGGCGACGGGGCCGAGGCGATCGACCTGTTCCGCAGCATGCGTCCCGACCTCGTGCTGCTCGACCTGATGCTGCCCGGCATCGACGGCATCCAGGTCTGCGCCGCCATCCGCGCCGAGAGCGGCGTGCCGATCATCATGCTGACCGCCAAGGGCGAGACGACGGATGTCGTGAAGGGCCTCGAGAGCGGAGCCGACGATTACGTCGTCAAGCCCTTCAATCCGAAAGAACTGGTCGCGCGCATCCGGACCCGTCTGCGGCCCGTGCTGCCGGAGACGACCGAGACGGTGGGCATCGGCGACCTCAGCATCGACGTGCAAGGGCACGAGGTGCGCCGCGGCAGCGAGAAGATCAGCCTGACGCCGCTCGAGTTCCAGTTGCTGCTCGCGCTCGCCGCGAAGCCGCAGCAGGTCTTCACGCGCGAGATGCTGCTCGAGCAGGTCTGGGGCTACCACTACAAGGCCGACACCCGGCTGGTGAACGTGCACGTGCAGCGTCTTCGCGCCAAGGTCGAGCACGACCCCGACAACCCCCAGATCGTCATGACGGTCCGTGGCGTCGGGTACCGCGCCGGCGCCGTCGTCTAGGGGCTTCCATGCGGCGCTACGACTGGCGGGCAGCGCTGGACCGGCTCCGCCGGCTCTGGCGCGGTTCACTTCAGCTGCGCACCGTCGCGATCACCCTTGTGCTGTCCGTGATCGCGGTCACCATCATCGGCGCCTACATCTCATCGAGCGTGCGCAACAACCTGTTCGACAGCCGCAAGGATCAGATCGTCACCGAGACGAGCCGTGCGGTGACCAGCGCCCAGCGGGTGTTCGACTCGGTCGGAGGATCCGGAGAGCCGCAGGACCTCGAGACCTCGGGCGAGGTCGCGATCAAGGCCATCACCCAACTGGTGTCGACCGGTCCGCTGCTGGCGATCCTGCGGCGACCTGATCAGGGCGGAGCGGCGCCGTTCGAGGATCAGGCCAACTTCGACATCACGCTCGTGAGCGCGGAACTGCGCAAGGCGGTGCTCTCGCGCAGCGACACGGTGTCGTGGCAGTCGATCACCATCGACGCTCCGGATGGCGGGGGGACGGATCCCGCCGTCATCACCGGCGCCCTGCTCAACGTGCAGGGGCAGGACTACCAGATGTATCTCGTCTACAACCTGCGGGACGTGCAGCAGACACTCGACTTCGTGCAGCAGACGCTCGTGCTCGGCGGGCTCGCCCTGGTGCTGCTGATCGGAGTGGTCGCCTACCTCGTCGTACGGCTGGTCGTCGGTCCGGTTCGTGTGGCGGCCGAGGCGAGCGAGAAGCTGGCGGCCGGGCAGCTCGAAGAGCGCCTCGCCGAGCGCGGCGAGGACGAGCTGGCGACGCTCGCCCGCTCGTTCAACCGGATGGCCGACAGCCTTCAGCGTCAGATCCGTCAGCTCGCGGACCTGTCGCGCGTGCAGCAGCGCTTCGTCAGCGACGTGTCGCACGAACTGCGCACGCCGCTGACCACCATCCGGCTCGCGGGGGAGGTGCTCTACGACCAGCGAGACGACTTCCCGCCGGCGACCAAGCGCACTACCGAGCTGCTGCACGCGCAGACCGAGCGATTCGAGGTACTGCTCGCCGATCTGCTCGAGATGAGCCGCTACGACGCCGGTGCCGTCGAGCTGGAGGTGGAGCCGACGAACCTGGTGCGCCTGGTCGACGACTCCATCGATGCGGTCATGCCGCTGGCAGAAGAGAAGGACACCGAGATCCGGCTGGTCGCGCCCGGAGGATACTTCGAGGCCGAGGTGGATGCCCGCCGCATCCGGCGTATCTTGCAGAACCTGCTGGGCAACGCGATCGATCACGGCGAGGGACGCCCGATCGTCGTGTACGTCGACAGCGACGCGGATGCCGTGGCGATCGCCGTGCGCGACTACGGCGTCGGGCTCGCTCCGGCTGACATGGCACGGGTGTTCGACCGATTCTGGCGGGCCGATCCGTCCCGGCAGCGTTCGACGGGCGGCACCGGGCTCGGCCTGGCGATCTCGCAGGAGGACGCGATCGTGCACGGCGGCGAACTCGACGTGTGGTCGGAGCCCGGACGCGGAAGCTGCTTCCGGCTGACGATCCCGCGTCACCGGGGTGAGCTGATCGGCAAGTCGCCGCTCGATCTGCCGCCCGACGATGGGATCGAACTCGTGGCAGAGGGGGCGCGCGCATGAGGCGGCGGCGGTTCCGGATGTCGTGGCTGGCCCCCCTCGCCGCGCTGGCCTTGCTGGCGGGCTGCGTCAGCATCCCGACCAGCGGTGGCGTGACGACGACGGACGTCCAGGCGGAGGATCCCGACAACCCGCTGCTCAGCCTGCCGGCGTCGCCCTCGAAGGATGCGACGCCCGCCGAGATCGTGGCCGACTTCCTGCGGGCGGGCCGCGGGCCCCAGGACAACTACGCGGTCGCGCGCGAGTATCTGACCGACGAATTCAAGTCGAAATGGTCGCCGTTCGCCCGGACGCTGGTGAGCTCCACCCCCATCTCGCCGGTCGCCCTCGCCGACAACACCTTCTCGGTCTCCGTCTCGGCTGAGGCGGCGGTCGACGACCAGGGGCGCTACCAGACGGCCACCCCGTCGGACGGCTATGAACTCACCTTCGGGCTCGTGCAGAACGACGCCGGCCAGTGGCGGATCAGTTCCGCTCCCGACGGGACGGTGCTCTCGCCGAGCCGGTTCGGCGCGATCTTCGATCCGTTCGAGCTGTACTTCTTCGACCCGAGCTTCCGGTACCTGGTTCCTGACCTGCGCTGGTTCCGGACGGGGGCCGCTGCCGCCGGAACCGTCGTCGACGCCCTCCTCGCCGGCCCGAGCGACCGGCTCGGCAGCGGGGTGCTGTTCTCGGCATTCCCGGCCGGCACGCAGCGACCCCGCAACGAGAAGGTCACCATCACCGCCGGTGTCGCCTCCGTACCGCTCAGCTCGGACGTGAGCGCAGGAGGGGTGACGACACACCGGCGGATGCAGCAGCAGCTGCTGGCGACGCTTCGCTCCGTGTCGTCGGTGCGCGAAGTCGACATGGTCGTGAACAGCTTCACGCTGCAGGTACCCGACGGCGGAACGGTGCCCGAGAGCAGCTACCTCGTCGGCAACGATCCGATTGGCGGTGTCGAGGGCCGGATCGGTGTGCTGAGCACCGACGGGATCACACCGATCTCGGGCATCGGGCGCGGGGCGGACGATCTCGCCGCCACCGCTGCGTCGATCGTTTCGACTGACCGCGGCACGATCGCAGTGCGGAGCGCCGCCGGCATCTCGATCGTGCGGAGCGGCCAGGCACCCGCCGTGATCGATCCGCGGCCGGGCCTGCTCGCACCCTCGCTCGACGCCCTCGGGTACACCTGGTCGGTGCCCGCCTCGGCGCCCGACGCGCTCGAGGCGATCGCCAAAGACGGCACGCCCCACGCGGTCGCGGGCCTGCCGAGTGATGCCCGGGTCGTGTCGGTGGACGTCTCACGCGACGGCGCGCGTCTGCTCGTGGCCCTGCAGACCGCGGGCGGCCCGCGGCTGCTCGTCGCGGGGATCCAGCGCGACGCCGACCTGAACCCGACGGCGCTCGTCTCGGCCCTGGACATCCCCATCGGAGATGCTGCGCTGATCGACGCCGCCTGGGTGGACGGCGTCACCGTCGTGGTTCTCACGGCGGGGACCGTCACCTCCATCGACACGTACGACATCGGAGGCCAGCACAGCAGCCTCGGCACGCTCGCCGGCGGAGTCGACGGCGTCCAAATCGTCGGAGGCAACGGCGCCGAGGGCACCCGTGTGCTGGACAGCGCAGGCAACGTACTGCGGCCCGGCGGTGGTGCGAGCTGGCAGGACACCGGCATCGACGCCTCCTTCCTCGCAACGCAGCAGTAGGCGTTCTGCACAGATGTCGTCGGCCGGGTTGGTGCGGGCCGGCGGTTGACGAGGCTCGAGGCGTGTGGGGATGGGACGCGGCGGCGGTTCGCGAGGCGGCGCTCGATGCGCTCGCGGTGCTGCTCCCCGTCGAATGCGCGGGGTGCGGCGCCGAGGATCGGGGATTGTGCTCCTCGTGCCGGGCGTCGCTTGTGCCCGAGGTCAGCTCCCGGCTCGTGGGCGAGGGACTGCGGGTGTGGTCGGGGCTGGAGTACGACGGCGTGGTGCGAGAGGTGGTGCTCGCGCTGAAACGCGACGGGCGTGTGGATGCGGCACGCGCCCTCGCGCCCGCCCTGGCCGCCGCGGTGGTGGCGGCTGCACCCGAACCGGACGGGATCGACGTCGTCGCCGTGCCGGCCACGCGTCGTGCCTACCGGCGGCGGGGCTACGACCCGGTCAGGCTGCTCGTCGGCAGAGCAGGGCTGCGTGAGCTGCGGGTGTTCTCGGCCGCACGTCCGCACGCCGCGCAGAAGACACTCGGGGTCTCGGCGCGGGATGCCAACCTTCGCGGCGCATTCCGGTTGCGACGCGCGGTGGCCGGCCGCCGCATCCTGATCATCGACGACGTCGTGACCTCTGGTGCGACGCTGCGCGAGGTCGCGCGGGCGCTGCGCGAAGGGGGTGCGGACGTGGTCGGGGCAGCGGTGGTGGCGTCGACGCCGAAGCGCTTCGCCCCGGTGGTTGAGTAGCCGCTGGCGGCGTATCGAAACCACGAACCCGACTCTGTGAGCATGCACAGTTGCCGATCCGTGACTTCCCGGGTGGCGGGGGCTACGGTTGCCCCAAAGGCGTCAGAACCCGCCTCACCCGGAAGCGGCAGGCGCCGAATGTGAAGGGGAGAGCGCCATGGACATCACGATCACCGGCCGCGGAGTGGGGATTCCGGACCGGTTCGAGGACTACGCCACCGAGAAGGCCGACAAGGTCGCTCAACTGGCAGAGAAGGCTCTCGCGCTCGAGATCAGGCTGATACGTCATCACGAGACGAACGGCACCTCGGGCGATGATCGTGTAGAACTCACCCTCATCGGGCCCGGACCGATCGTGCGGGCGGAGGCCGCCGCCGGCGACAAATATGCCGCCTTCGACATCGCGCTGGACAAGATGCTCGAGCGCATCCGCCAGGCCAAGGACCGCAAGAAGGTGCACCGCGGCCAGCATCGCCCGGTGTCTCTGGGCGAGGCGACCTCCAACGGGCGGGTTCTGGATGTCGTGCCGGCGAGCGCGGCCGTCATGGACGCGGTGTCGACCGGTTCGATCCCGCTGCCCGACGTGCCCGCCGATGAGGCGGAATGGAGCCCGGTCGTCATCCGGCAGAAGGTCTTTCCCGCGACCCGCATGACTCAAGAGGATGCGGTCGATCACATGGAACTGGTCGGCCACGACTTCTTCCTCTTCATCGACGCGATCACGGACCGTCCCTCGGTCGTCTACCGTCGCAACGGCTGGAACTACGGCGTCATCGGGCTGGAGGAGTCCGCCGACGAACTGGCGGCAGCGCGCGCCCGCCGCTGACTCCGGTGGTTGAGTAGCGCCGAAGGCGCGTATCGAAACCCCCACAACCACCCCCACAACTTGCAACCCCAAGGTTGCGCCTCCGTTCGATTAATGCAACTCTAAGGTTGCACATCGAACGGAGGCACTTCCATGAACGACTTCACGACCACCTTCACGGTCGACGCTTCGCCCGACGAGGCGTTCGCCGCCATCAACGACGTCCGCGGCTGGTGGACCGGGAACATCGAGGGCGACACGCGCGCACTGGGCGACGTGTTCACCTACCGGCACCTGCCGGAGCACCGCAGCGTGCAGCGCATCACCGAATCGATGCCCGGCAAGCGGGTCGTGTGGCACATCGACGATGCCGAACTGACCTTCGTCGACGACCGGGACGAATGGATCGGCACGGACGTGACATTCGACATCTCCGAGCGCGACGGCCGCACCGAAGTCCGGTTCTCGCACCTCGGCCTCACGCCCGGCGTCGAATGCTACGAGGCGTGCTCGAACGCGTGGGGGTTCTACGTGAACGGCGGCCTGCGCAAGCTGATCGAGACCGCCTCACGCTAGCCGCGTCGCCGCGCTCCGGGCTTTCCCCAGGTCACCGCCTATAGGCTGTAACGCGCCGGTAACGGCGGGCACACTTGCGTGCCTGGAATCAAGAGGAGCACACCCGTGGCCAACGTTCTCGAGAGAGTCCTGCGCGTCGGAGAGGGTCGCCTGCTGCGACGCCTCAAGAACTACGCCGAGGCCGTCAACCACCTCGAGGAGAGCTTCGAAGAGCTCACCGATGAAGAGCTGCGCGACGAGACCACGTCGCTGCGCGAGCGTCACGCGAATGGTGAATCGCTCGACGACCTGCTGCCCGAGGCGTTCGCCGCCGTCCGCGAGGCATCGAAGCGCACCCTCGGCCTGCGGCACTTCGACGTGCAGCTCATGGGCGGCGCCGCCCTGCACCTCGGCAACATCGCGGAGATGAAGACCGGTGAGGGCAAGACCCTGGTCGCCACGACCGCCGCCTACCTGAACGCCATCGCCGGCGAGGGTGTCCACGTCATCACGGTCAACGACTACCTGGCCAGCTACCAGTCAGAGCTGATGGGCCGCGTGTACCGCGCGCTCGGGATGACGACGGGCGTCATCCTGTCGGGCCAGACCCCGGCAGAGCGCCGGGAGCAGTACGCGGCCGACATCACCTACGGCACCAACAACGAGTTCGGATTCGACTACCTGCGCGACAACATGGC
>JAODAS010000201.1 GCA_025463555.1 Schumannella sp. | reverse complement strand
GCAGCATCCGACACCTTCTCGAACGGGTCGCGCGGGACGCCGGGCTGCGTGAACACCTTGAACCGGGTGCCGGAGTTGCCGAACGCCCAGGAGGGCAGCTCGATGGCCTGCTCGGCGAGGCGAGGGGAGATGTCTGCGAAGGAGGTCATGTCGTTTCCATTGGGTCAGGCGTGGTGTCAATCGAGGTGGAATACCTCGCGCAGTGCGACGGACCCCTGATCGGGTCGCCCGTCGAGTTGCGTGAAGAATCCCGCGGATTCCGCCTCCCACTCCGCGGCGACCTCGGAGGCGGCGAGGTAGGCGGCCGAGGCCGCCGGGTCGTCGACCTCGAAATAGCCGAAGAGCAGGCCGTCGGGGCGGAGGAAGATCGTGTAGTTGCGGCGGCCCGAAGCGGTGATCTCGGCCAGCATGCGCGGCCAGACCTGACGGTGGCGCTCCTCGTACTCGGCGATCCGGTCCGGATCGACCTGCAGTTGGAACCCGACGCGCACGAGGCTGCCTTTCGGTGGGAGGTGCGAGGTCCGGCCGGTGGTGTCGGCCGGACCCCGCTGGGGCTTCGACTTAGAAGTCGAAGTCGCCGATGTTGTCCTTGTTGAAGGTGTAGGGGTCGCCCAGCAGGACGGTTCCGTCCTTGCCGACCGTGTAGTCGCCGAGCTTGCCCGCGGTGAACTTGTCACCCTCGGCGCCGGTGATGTCGCCGTCGATCAGGGCCTTGGCGGCGTAGGCCGCGAGGTAGCCCAGGTCGGCCGGGTTCCACAGCGCGAACGCGGTGACGGTGCCGTCGGTGACGAAGTCGCGCATCTGGTTCGGCGTGCCGAGACCGGTCAGTGCGACCTTGCCCTTGAACTCCGACGTCTGCAGGTAGCGCGCGGCCGCCGAGATGCCGACCGTGGTGGGCGAGATGATGCCCTTCAGGTCGGGGTAGGTCTGCAGCAGCGCCGCCGTCTTGTCGAACGAGGTCTGGTCGTCGTCGTCACCGTAGACGACGTCGACGAGTTCGATGTTCGGGTGGTTGTCCGCGAGCTCGGTCTTCATGAGCTCGATCCAGGCGTTCTGGTTCGTGGCGTTTGCCGTGGCCGAGAGGATCGCGACCTGGCCTGCGTCGCCGATCTGCTCGGCGATGAGGTCGACCTGGATCTTCGCGATACCGGCGGCGTCGGCCTGGTTGATGAAGATGTCGCGGCAGTCCGGGCTGGTGTCAGCGTCGAACGTGACGATCTTCACGCCGTTGTCGCGCGCCTCCTTGATCGCGTCGCACAGCGCGGTGGGGTCGTTCGCCGAGATCGCGATCGCGCCGACGCCCTGCTGCGTCAGGGTGTTGATGTAGCTGACCTGGCCGTCGGGGCTGCCGGTGGCGGGGCCGACCTCGGCGTAGGTGCCGCCGAACTCCGAGATGGCATCGCTGCCGCCCTTGTCGGAGGTGTCGAAGTACGCGTTGCCGAGGTTCTTGGGGAGGAAGGTGATGGCGTAGTTGGCATCGCCACCGCCACCCCCGTTGTCGCCGCCGGTTGCGGCGCAGCCGGCAGCGAGCAGGGAGACGGTGAGGCCGAGGGCCGCGACCGCTCCGATACGTGAACGGAACATCGTTGTTGTCCTTTCGTGGTGTGACCGATGTGATTGCACCGGGCGGTGAACTGGATCAGCCGGCGGCGGATCCGAGCGCATCGCGCCGCTTCTTGCCTGCGCTCTGGCGGCGCTTCTGCAGCCAGGCGAGGAAGCTCGTGGTCACCACGGAGAGCACCAGCAGTGTTCCCGTGATGATGTTGATGACGTCGGAGGTGACGTTGGCCAGACGGAGTGCGCTGGCGAGGGTGCCGATCAGCAGGGCGCCGGCCAGAACGCCGTGCAGCGCTCCGCGTCCGCCGAAGATCGAGACGCCGCCGAGCAGAACGGCCGCGATGACCGAGAGCTCGAGGCCGGTGGCGTTGTCGCCCCGCGCCGTGCCGAATCTCAGCGTGTAGTAGACGCCGGCGAGCGCCGAGATGAGGCCGCTCAAGACGAACAGGATGAACTTGGTGCGCTCGACGCGCACGCCCGAGAACCGCGCCGTCTCGACGCTCAGGCCGATCGCATAGACGCCACGCCCGAACGTGGTGAAATGCAGCAGCAGAGCGAAGACGATCGCGAGCACGACGATCAGGATCACGACGGTCGGGATCGCGGTGCCGCCGATCTTGGACTTGGCGAAGTCGGTCCAGAACGGCGTGAACTCGGTGACCGCCTTCGTGCCGAGCACCCCGACCGCGAGGCCGCGATAGAGCGCGAGCGTTCCGATGGTGACGGCGAGGGATGGCAGCCCCACCACCGTGATCAGGAAACCGTTGAGAGCACCGGCGATCGCGCCCACGATCAGGGCGATGACGGCGGCGGCCGGCACCGGCATCCCGCCCTGGTGCAGGATGCCGAGCGTCACGCTCGACAGGCCCACGACGCTGGCGACGGAGAGGTCGATCTCGCCCGTGATGATGATCAGGGTCATCGGCAGCGCGATCAGCAGGATCGGGGCGATGTCCAGGAACAGGTAGGTCATCGTGATCGGCTTCGAGAAGGCCTTCACGCTGACGCTCGCGACGATGATCACGAGGATGAGCCCGGCGATGACCGCCGCCTCGCGGTTGATCAGGATGCGTCGCCAGAGCGGGTGGGAGTAGTCGCGGTAGGTGCGGGCCGCGGTTCCCGGCGTGAGAGCACTCATGGGGCGTCCCTCGCTTCCACGAGACGGCGGGTCTGCCGCAGCGCGAGCATCCGGTCGAGCACGATGGCGCCGATGATCAGCGCGCCGACCACAGCCCGCTGCCAGAAGTCCTGCACGCCAAGGATCGGCAGGGCGCGGTTGATGGTCAGCAGCAGGAACGCGCCGAGGGCTGCTCCCCAGACGGTGCCGCTTCCGCCGAAGATCGCGACGCCGCCGATGACCGCCGCGCCGACGGCCTGCAGCTCGAGCCCGGTTCCGGCCTGCGAGTCGACGGTGCCGTAGCGCGAGGCGTACAGCACGCCGGCGAGGCCGGCGAGAGCACCGCTGACCACGAAGGCGACGAGCACGCGCTGCGTGACCTTGAGGCCGTAGAGGTTCGCGGCCGCCGGGTCGGACCCGATCGCGTACAGCTCCCGGCCGGCGCGCTGCGTGCGGAGGAACCATCCGGCGAACAGCAGCACGACCACGGCGATGATCGTCAGCACCGGGATGAACAGCACCGCGCTTGTTCCGAGGCCCAGGAACGCCTTCGGCATGTCGGAGGCGTTGATGCGGTCGCTGCCGGTCCAGAGCACGTTGATGCCCCGGAACGCGTACAGCGTGCCGAGCGTGATGACCAGCGAGGGGACCTTCGCGAAGGCGACGAGTGCTCCGTTGATCAGGCCGAGCACACCGCCGAACAGGATCCCGATCGGGAACACCAGCCAGAACGGGATGCCGGGGGCGTCCACGAAGAGGCGCCCGGTGAGGTAGGCGGTCAAGCCGAGCACCGATCCGACCGAGAGGTCGACGTTGCGCGTGATGATCACGATCGCCTGGCCCACCGCGACCAGCAGCAGGATCGACGGGGTCAGCAGCAGGTCGCGGAAGCCGTCGCCCGAGAACAGGAACGTCGGGTTCTTGATGGTCGCGACGCCGATCAGCAGCACCAGGGCGATCAGGATGCTGGTCTCGCGGGCCCGGAAGAAGTTCTTGACGTGGGTCACGAGGCCGCTCCCTGCACGGTCGCGGCGGTCATGACCGACTCGGCCGTGGCATCCGCTCGGGGGATGTCTGCGGTGATGCGGCCCTCGCGGACGACGATGACGCGGTCGGCCATGCCGAGCACCTCGGGCAGCTCTGACGAGATCATCAGGATCGCGATGCCCTGGCCCGCGAGCTCGCTCAGCAGGCGGTGCACCTCGGCCTTGGTGCCGACGTCGATGCCGCGGGTGGGCTCGTCGACGATCAGCAGGCTCGGCTCGGTCGCCAGCCACTTGGCCAGGACGACCTTCTGCTGGTTGCCGCCGCTCAGGGTGCCCGACTCCGTGTCGAGCGATGCGGCCTTGACCTCGAGCCGGCTGTCCCACACGCGGGCGGCGGCGTTCTCACGGCCCGAGGTGAGAAACCCGAGGGTCGCGAGGCGGCGGCGGATGGCGAGGGTCGTGTTGCGGGCGACGCTCGAGTCGAGCACGAGGCCCTGCTTGCGGCGGTCCTCGGGGACCAGGGCGAGACCGAGCTGCATCGCGGCGGCGGGATTCTTCTTCGGAACGCGTGTGCCGTTGATCGTGACGGTGCCGCTCGCGTACGGGTCGACGCCGAAGATGGCGCGCGCGATCTCGCTGCGCCCCGCGCCGACTAGTCCGGCCAGTGCGACGATCTCGCCCGAGCGCACCGAGAACGTGATGTCGTGGAACTCGCCCGCCTGGGTGAGGCCCTCGACGACGAGCACCGGGTCGCCGATGGTCGCCTCTTCCTTCGGGAACAGGTTCGACACCTCGCGTCCGACCATCTGCTTCACGATCTGCTCGACGGTGGTGTCGCTGATCGGGCTGGTCGCGATGTATTCGCCGTCGCGCATGACCGTCACCCGGTCGCAGAGGTCGAACACCTCGTCGAAGCGGTGCGAGATGAAGAGGAGCGCGCGGCCTTCGTCGCGCAGGCTGCGGGCGACCGCGAACAGCCGGTCGACCTCGACGCCGCTGAGTGCCGCGGTCGGCTCGTCCATGACCAGCACCCGGGCATCCAGCGAGATGGCCTTCGCGATCTCGATGATCTGCTGGTCGGCTATCGAGAGGCCGAGCGTCGGGCGGTCGGGGTCGATCCGAACGCCGAGGCGCGAGAAGAGCTGCACGGCCTCACCGCGCATCGCGGTGCGGTCGATCCGGCCGAACGAGCGCGTCGGCTGGCTGCCCATGAAGATGTTCTCGGTGACGCTGAGGTCGGGGAAGAGGGTCGGCTCCTGATAGATCACGGCGATGCCGGCCGCTTTCGCCTGCGCGGTGGAACTGAAGTCGACGCTCTCGCCGCCGAGGAGGAACTCGCCGCCATCGCGCTGGTAGAGGCCGGCGACGATCTTGACCAGAGTGGACTTGCCGGCGCCGTTCTCTCCGACGAGGGCGTGGATGGAGCCGGACTCGAGGGTCAGGGTTCCGGACTTGAGGGCGACCACTGCTCCGAAAGACTTGGCGACATCGCGCAGAACCAGCGCCGCCGTAGCGGCGGGGGCGGCGGGGGACGTGGCCACGGGCCTCTCCATCGAGGGATTGAAACGATTCAACAAGTGTGTGTTTTCGACTCTAGGCGCGCGG
>JAODAS010000190.1 GCA_025463555.1 Schumannella sp. | reverse complement strand
GTCAGCCCACAGGGGGATCGTGAAGAGCGCGTCGGTCACGCGTCATTCGTAGCACGGCGACCAGCAGCAGGACCGGCGGCAGCACCGCGGCGCCCCCGGTGGCGACGATGTTGAACGCCGCATCCGCTGCGGTGCCGTGATCGAGTTCGCTCATGTGGAACACGAAATGGGGGAGGGCCCACGCCCAGATGCCGAGCAGCGCCGGGATCACCAGGATCGTGCGCGGGAACAGGGCGGCGGCCGCGAGCACCACTCCGAGGCTGAGGCTTGTTCCGCCGTAGTCGCGCGCGAAGTGCTCGCTGTACGGCGGCAGCAGGTTGACCGTCGGGAAATGGTCGAAGAACTCGCGGGGCCAGAACTCGTTCCACGCACCGACCACCAGCATGGTGGCAGCGAGAACCGCGAGCCCGGCGCGCAGCACGACCGTCATCTGCCTGCCTCCAGGTACCGGGCGTAGGTCACACGACCGGCTCCGGGCAGCCCCGGCATGTGGTGGCCCGCCCTGAAGGCAGCCATCGTCCTGCCGGGCAGGTGCAACGTCCAGATCGGGCGGCGTACTCCGCGCGCCGACTGCCATTGCCGGGCGTACTCCGTCAGGATGAGCTGCTCCGGGCCGCCGAGGTCTGCCACGCGCCCGGAGGGACCTGCGGCGACCAGTTCGGCGAGCCGCTCGGCGACCTCGGGCATGTGGATCGTCTGCGCCGAGACGGGCAGCACGACGGTGACCGGCAGCCGCCGCTGCGCGTCCAGCAACTCGGTGACGAACCCGTGGAACTGCGCGACCCGGAGGATCGTGAACGGCACGCCCGACGCCTCGATCAGCCGCTCGCTCGCGAACTTGTCGCGGTAGTACGCGAACGGGATGCGGTCCACCCCGACGATGGAGATGAAGATGAGGTGCGCGGGTCGTCCCTCCACGGCGGCGGCGCGCATCGCATCCAGAAGCCGGCGGGTCTGCTCGATGTCCCGCGAGCGTGATGTCGCCAGATGCACGACCGTGTCGACGCCCGCCAAGGCGTCGGCGAGACCTTCGCCGGTGGCGAGATCGGCAACGGCGTGGTCCTCGCCCGGACGACGACTGAGGATGCGGAGCTGCAGCGAACGGGAGCGGAGTGCGGCGACGGTGGGGCGGCCCAGCCGCCCGGTGCCGCCGGTGATGAGAACGGTCATGTCAGCTAAGACCGGACAGCACGTCGATTCGTGACAGCTTGTGCGGGTTCATCACATTCAAGAATCGCCGGATGCCGTCCGGCCCGATCTCGACCGTCCAGATCGCGATCGCCCGGCCCTCGCGGATGCCCGCGAAGGCCAGTTCGCCGTTGACGGCGACGGGCACGTTCTCGACGTCTGCCGCGAACTTGTCGAGCACGCCGAGCAGGAACTGCGCCACCCGCGCTCGTCCCACCACCGGCTTGCGGGCGGCGAGCACGATTCCGCCGCCGTCGGACAGCGCGACGACGTCTTCGGCGAGGACCGCCTCGAGTGCCTCGAGGTCACCGTTCTGTGCTGCCGCGATAAAGGCCTCCAGCAGGCGTCGGCGCTCGGTGTCCGAGACGGCGGCGGCGCGCTCGCGGTCGAGGTGCGCTCGAGCGCGTGTCGCGAGCTGCCGTGCGTTCGCCTCAGAGATCTCGAGCACTTCGGCGATCTGACGGTACGGGTAGTCGAACGCCTCGTGCAGCACGAAAGCGGCCCGTTCGGCGGCCGAGAGCCGTTCCAGCAGGGTGAGCACGGCAAGCGACAGCGCTTCGTTGCGTTCGGCGCCGAGCGTGGGATCCGCTGCCGTGTCGACCGGCTCGGGCAGCCACGGCCCGACGTACACCTCACGGCGCGCGCGAGCGGACTCCAGCGCGTTGATCGCCAGCCGCGTCACCGTCGTGGCCAGGAAGGCGGCCGGCTCGCGCACCGCGGACCGGTCGGTCCCCTGCCAGCGCACCCAGGCATCCTGGATCACATCGTCGGCCTCGCCCGCACTGCCGAGCATGCGGTACGCGATGCCGAAGAGGCGCGGACGCACCGCCTGAAACGTCTCCAGCGCGGTCTTCACAGCCGTTCGAAGAGCCCCGGATAGTCGACGACCAGCCCGTCGAGGTCGACCTGGATCTCGCGGCTGAAGTCGCTGTCGAGCGATTCGTACAGGTACAGGTCCTCGTCCAGCCGGGTGTAGCGCTGCTCGTCGACGGTGACCTCGAGGTCGGGGAACGAGACGTAGGCGACGGTGATGTCCGCCTCGTCGTCGATCGCGAGGTCGAGGCGGCGGATCGGAAGGGAGTTGGTGAACGGCGTGATCGCCAGGTCGATGTCGATGGCATCGGAGAGGTCCAGGCGCTGTACTCCGTCGACCTCCCAGCCGCCTTTGCCGTCGAATGCGATCGTCAGCGTGCGCTCTCCGGCGAGCGCTTCGAGCTGAAGGCGCCGGAACGTCCAGTTCCGCTCTGCCGTGAGTTCGTACGCATAGCGGCCACGCGCCGAATCGACGACCGAGGAGGCGCGCACCATGCCGCCCTCTTCGAGCCGCAAGCGCTCGAGCCCGTCGTATTCCAGGCCGCGCCACACGTAGTCCGCCACGTCCGCCAGTTTGACAGCAGCCGCGCCGATAATGGGTCTCGTGCCCACCTACCGTGACGAAGCCGTCGTGCTGCGCACGCACAAGCTGGGCGAAGCCGACCGCATCGTCACGATGCTGAGCCGCAAGCACGGCAAGATCCGGGCGGTCGCGAAGGGCGTGCGGCGCACCGGATCGCGTTTCGGCGCACGCCTCGAGCCGTTCATGGTGATCGACGGCCAGTTCTACATCGGCCGCACGCTCGACATCGTGCAGCAAGCCGAATCCGCCGGCTCGTACGGCGCCGACATCGTCGACGACTATCCCCGCTACACGGCGGCGAACGCCATGGTCGAGGCGGCCGACAGGCTGACCGAGCACGAGGCGGGGCTCCAGCACTACCTTCTGCTGGTCGGCGCCCTGCGCTCGCTGGCCAAGGCCGAGCATCCGCCGGGGCTGACGCTCGACTCGTACCTGCTCCGCGCGCTCTCCATCGCCGGATGGGCGCCCAGTTTCATCGACTGCGCGGTCACCGGCGCCCCGGGCCCGCACACGGCATTCGTGCCGCAACTCGGCGGCGTCGTAGCCGACGCGGTGGCGCCTCCCGGATCCGTGCGCCTCGACATCGGCACCCTCTCCCTGCTCGGCGCCTTGCTGTCGGGCGACTGGGATGCGGCTCACGACAGCGACCAGCGCACGCAGGACCAGGCATCGGGTGTGGTTGCCGCCTACACGCAGTTCCATCTGGAACGCGGGCTCCGCTCGCTCGAGCACCAGGATCGCGTGGCCACCGGACCTGCGGCATGAGCCCCGTCGCCAAGACCCACAAAGACGCCGTCGACTTTCAACCGATCGACTGGACGGGTCTGTACCCCCCGGCCATGCCATCCGGATCGGTGCCCGCGCACGTGGCCATCGTCATGGACGGCAACGGCCGCTGGGCGAACGGCAAAGGCCTGACGCGCATCGAGGGCCACAAAGCGGGAGAGGCGGCGTTGCTGGATGTGGTCGCCGGGGCCATCCAGATCGGTGTCAAGCACATCAGCGTGTACGCGTTCTCGACCGAGAACTGGAAGCGCAGCCCAGATGAGGTGCGCTTCCTCATGGGGTTCAACCGCGACGTGCTGCACCGCCGCCGCGATCAGCTCAACGAGTGGGGCGTGCGGGTGCGCTGGGCGGGACGCAAGCCGCGGCTCTGGCGGTCGGTGATCGACGAGCTGCAGTTCGCCGAGCGCCTCACCGCAGGCAACTCGACCCTGACGTTGACCATGTGCGTCAACTACGGCGGCCGCACCGAGATCCAGGATGCCGTGCGCGGCATCGCCGACGAGGTCGCCGCGGGCAGGCTGAAGCCGTCGGGCATCACCGAGAAGACGATCCAGCGGCACCTGTACACGCGTGAGCTGCCGGATGTCGACCTGTTCGTGCGCTCCTCGGGTGAGCAGCGCACGTCGAACTTCATGCTGTGGCAGTCCGCATACGCGGAGATGGTGTTCCTCGACACCCTGTGGCCCGACTTCTCGCGAGTCGACCTGTGGCGCGCGGTGGAACTGTATGCCAGCCGCACCCGCCGGTTCGGGGGAGCCGTCGACGCACCGAGCGCGTGACGCTCAGGCCGACGCCTTCGCACGCCGCCACGGTCGGGTGACCGCGGCCCAGATCGCGACGGCGGCGACCGCGTAGACCAGGTACAGGCTCACCCAGACGCCCAGCTGCAGCGGCACACCCTGCCACGCGAACGGTGCGGGCATCAGCACAAAGAAGAATCCGAACAACCCGATTCCGTAGGCGACGCCCCAGACCAGCCGGTTCCAGATGAAGATGTCGAACCCGGTCATCCCGCGAAGCGGGAACAGCGCGACCGGCAGGATCGCCATGCCGCCGATGGCGATCGCCGACAGCGTCTCCTGCAGGAACACGACTCCGAACGACGTGTCGCTGCCCGCGGCGGCCGAGGCGATCGCGAACCCGATCCACCCCAGGACCCCCGCCGCGAACGAGTACCCGAGCCCGATAAGCGCCACGCGCGCGCGGTCGGTGCGCGCGATGGTCGCCCCGATCACAACGCCGGCGACCAAACCGAACACGATCCCGGGCTGGAATCCGGTGATCCGCGAGAAGACCACGGCCGCCACCACCAGCAGCAGGCTGGCAGGCACGAACCTCAGCCGCGCCTGCGCGTCGGGCATCGTGCGGCGCAGGAACAGCAGCAGCAGGATCCAGCCGAGCGCCACATCCACGATGAAGGCGAGCAGGATCGACGCGACGATGCGCAGGGAGGCGCCGGAGTCGGTGCCGAACCGCGGATCGACGAACGCCGAGATGACGCTGGCGACGACGACACCGGCGATCGCCAGCGGCCACCCACTCAGCTGCTTGAGAGCGGCGGGCCATTCGCGCGGGCGGCGGACCCGTGCCCACCACGCCGACAGCCGGTCACTGCCGTGCTCCGCCGCCATGTTGAGCAGCTGGGCAGGCAGCGCCACGAGCAGCACGAGAACGATGGTGAACCCGAGCGCCCACAGGGCATTCGCGGGCCGGGAAGCGTCGGCGACCGTCGGCAGCGTGCTCAGGGTTCCCGGTTCGGCGGCACCCGTGGTCGCGATCACCGGCGGCTGGCCGTCCACATCGGCGCAGGTGCCGTCGAGCACGCACGGGTTGCCGCCGCTCACGGTGCCGTGGACGGTAGCCACATAGCTGATGGTGATCGTGCCGCTGCCTTCGCCCAGGCACGCGGCGGTAGGCGCGCCGCTGCCGGTGCGCGTGATCGTGACTCCGTCGGCGTCGGCGTCGACCGTCAGGGTTCCCGGCGGCGTCCAGAAGACGGCGCCGCAGATGTCGCCCCATTCGCCCATCGGGAACTCGCCGTGGCCGTTTTCCAGCACCAGCTTCTGGCCTTGGGTCATGTCCCACGTGTAGGTCGGGGAGGTCATCGACGCTGCAAAGACGCATTCGCCGGCCGCGCAGTCGATCGTCACCGTCGTCGGGATGTCCGCGCTGGTTCCACCGACGGAACTCACCGTCTTGCCCGTGCCCGTGTACTCCACGAAGTCGATCGGTGCGACGAGCGGTGCGGCCGACGCGGGTGCCACGGCGCCGAGTGCTCCGAGTGCGACTGCTGCAAAGGCGGTCCAGGTGATCAGGAATCCGGCTGCACGTCGCATGGCACTCCGCTCGTTCGGCGTTGCACGACCCCCGCGTGCCCCGAAATCTACACCCGGGTCAGGCCCCAGTCGTCGCCGTCGAGCGCGGCGATCTCGGCGAGCACCGTGGCGATGGCGGGCACCCGCCGCGAGCCGGGCAGCGACACGACCCGGATGCTGCGGTCGCTCGACGGGCTCGTCGCGCGGATCGTCGCCCCGGGTGGTACGACGGCGGTCGCCAGCGCCAGCCGGGGAAGCAGCGCGACGCCGAGCTCGGACGCGACCAGGTTGAGCACGGCGACAGCGTTGTCGGTCTCGAACTCGATGCGGGGTTCGACTCCGACGGATTCGCACGCCGCGAGCAGATGTCCCCGGCAGACCGGGCAGCCGGCCACCCAGCTGTCGTCGGCGAGAGCGGAGAGTTCCACAGGATCCTGGTCCGCGAGCGGATGAGATGCCGGAAGGGCGAGCACGACCGGCTCGGTGAACAGGGGGAGTGTCTCGAACGAGCCCTCGTTCTCGCGATGCGGGTCGGCCCGGTCTCCGGGGAACGCGGACGTGATGGCCAGATCGACGAGCCCATCGCGCAGCAGGCCGAGCGCGTCGGGCTCCTCGGACTCGAGATAGGTGACCGTGATGCCCGGATGGGTCTCGCGCATCCGGCGCAGCAGCCGGGGGATGAGCGTGGACGATGCCGATGGGAACGCGGCGACCCGCACCGTTCCGGTGCGTAGACCGAGCAGGTCTGCGAGCTCGCCGTTGGCTGCATCCATCGCCGAGGAGATCGTGATCGCGTGACGCGCCAGCACCTGGCCGGGTTCGGTCAGCCGGACGCCCCGGCCCGCGCGGACGAGAAGGGGTACCCCGAGGCGCGCCTCCGCTCGTCGCAGATGCTGGCTGACCGCGGGCTGGCTGTAACCCAGCGCACGGGCGGCGCCGCTGATCGTGCCGTGCTCGGCGATCGCCCGCACGATGCGGACGGAATGCAGGTCCAGGTCGCTCATGCTGCATAACGATATGTGATGGATGGCATGCGACTCATGTTCTTGTGGCATGGATGAGGCCGAGTGCACCCTTGATGCGTGACCAGTGCTGCTCTCACCGACGCCATCGGCCAGTTCACCGGTGTCCGGGGCTACCTCGCCGCCGCGTCCATCGGTCTGCCACCGAAAGCAGCCGTCGCCGCGATGCGGGCCGACCTGGACGCCTGGGAGGACGCGAACCGCGACCCGATGGGCTACGACCCGATCGGCGAGCGCACGCGCGAGCACTACGGACACCTGTCGAACGTGCCGTCGACATCCGTCGCTCTCGGATCGCAGACCTCCACCATCGCCTCGGTGGTCGCGGCCGCCGCACCTCAGGGTGCCGAGGTCGTCTGCGTCGAGGGAGATTTCACCTCGATCGTCTTCCCCTTCTTGCAACGCGGGCTCACGGTGCGCAGCGTCCCCCTCGAGGCGGTCGCCGAGTCCCTCACCGACGAGACCTGGCTCGTCTCGTTCTCACTCGCCCAGTCGGCCAACGGCCGCATCGCGGATGTCGCCGCCATCGTCGAGGCCGCCGCGGCGCACGACGTGCTGACGTTCTGCGATTCGACGCAGGCGGCGGGAGTTCATCCGTGGGATGCGTCCCTGTTCGACGTCACCGCCTGCCACGCCTACAAGTGGCTCTGCTCGCCTCGCGGGGTCGCGTTCATGACCGTGAACGAGCGGGCAGGCGCGCTGCTCACGCCGATCCACGCCGGATGGTATGCCGGCGACGACCGGTGGACGAGCATCTACGGACCCGCCATGAACCTCTCCGGCGACGCGCGGCGATTCGACGTCTCGCCGGCCTGGCAGGCGATGGCAGGGGCCGAGCACGCGATCGAGCTCTTCGCCGGACTCGACATCTCCGAGGTGTGGGAGAGGACCACGACGCTCGGCGACGCGCTCTGCGACGGCCTCGGCATCCCGCAACAGCATCAGGCGATCGTCACCTGGCCGGATGAGAGCGGCGACGACGTGAAGAGGCTCATCGCCGCCGGCATCAAGGTATCCGGCAGGGCCGGACGGCTGCGCGCGGCCTTCCACCTCTGGAACGACGAGAGCGACGTCGAGGCGGTCCTTCGCGTTCTGAACGGCTGACGCACCGCCGGTAGGCTCAACGGGTGGCAACGCCGAACCCTCTCGACTCGATCATCTCCCTCGCCAAACGCCGTGGATTCGTCTACCAGGCGGGAGAGATCTACGGGGGTTCGCGCTCGGCCTGGGACTACGGTCCTCTTGGCACCGCGCTGAAAGAGAACATCAAGCGCGAGTGGTGGAAGTTCATGGTGCAGAGCCGTGACGATATCGTCGGCATCGACTCGTCCGTGATCCTGCCGCGCCAGGTCTGGGAGGCGAGCGGCCATGTCGAGGTGTTCAGCGATCCGCTCGTGGAGTCGCTGCACACGCACAAGCGCTATCGCGCCGACCATCTGATCGAGGCCTACGAGGCCAAGCACGGGCATCCGCCCGCCAACGGCCTGGCAGACATCAACGACCCCGACACCGGCCAGCCGGGTTCGTGGACCGAGCCGCGCAACTTCTCGGGACTGCTCAAGACCTTCCTCGGCCCCGTCGAAGAGGAGGAGGGGATGGCGTACCTGCGGCCCGAAACGGCGCAGGGCATCTTCGTGAACTTCGCCAACGTGCTGTCGTCGGCGCGCATGAAACCGCCCTTCGGCATCGCGCAGGTAGGCAAGAGCTTCCGCAACGAGATCACGCCCGGCAACTTCATCTTCCGCACCCGCGAGTTCGAGCAGATGGAGATGGAGTTCTTCGTCGAACCGGGGACCGACGAGACCTGGTTCGAGTACTGGATCGACGCCGCCGAGGCCTGGTACCTCGACCTCGGCATCTCGCGCGAGAACCTGCGACGGTTCGAGCACCCTGCCGAGAAGCTGTCGCACTATTCCAAGCGCACCGTCGACCTGGAGTACCGGTTCCGGTTCCAGGGGAGCGAATGGGGCGAGCTCATGGGTGTGGCGAACCGCACCGACTTCGACCTTCGCACGCACAGCGAGAAGTCGGGCACCGACCTGTCGTATTTCGATCAGACCAAGAACGAGCGCTGGATCCCGTACGTGATCGAGCCGGCGTTCGGGCTGACGCGTGCGCTGATGGCCTTCCTGGTCGATTCGTACTCCGAAGACGAGGCGCCGAACACCAAGGGCGGCGTCGACAAGCGCACGGTGCTGCGGCTGGACCGCCGGCTCGCGCCGGTCAAGGTCGCGGTGCTGCCGCTCTCGCGCAACGAGCAGCTCTCACCGGTCGCGCGCGAGCTCGCCGACGAGCTGCGCAAGCACTGGATGATCGAATTCGACGACGCCGGCGCCATCGGCCGCCGCTACCGCCGTCAGGACGAGATCGGAACGCCGTTCGCCGTCACCGTCGACTTCGACACGCTCGACGACAAGGCCGTGACGGTCCGTGAGCGCGACACGATGTCGCAGGAGCGCGTGTCGCTGGACCGGCTGCCCGCATACCTCGCGGAACGGCTGCTCGGGGCGTGAGCTCCGCCGACGCGGCGCCCGCGGCCCCGCTGCCGCAACCCTGGACCCCGCCGCCGGGCTGGGTTCCGACGCCGCAGGGCTGGGTGCCACCGGAAGCGGTGGCACCGGTGTTCGCGCCGAGCGAGCCGGTTCCGTTCCACCGGCTGTTCCGCACGCTGCCGCGCTACCGCTGGTGGCGCCCTCTGGTCGCTGTCCTTCTCGCGGCCGTCTACTACCTCGTGCTCAGCATCGCGGTGTCTCTGGTGCTGTTCGCGATCGGGGTCGCAACGGGTGACATCCGGATCGGCAGTGTCGGGGAGGCGCTGACCGACGTCAACGCGCTGGCCCAGATCGACGCGGCCTCGCCGTTCAGCATCACGTTCGCGCTGACGAGCATCGCGATCATGCTGCCGGCGGTGCAGCTCGCGCTGCTGACGATCGGGATCCGGCCGACGAGCGTGCGGCACTCGGTCGCGTTCCGCTTGCGCTGGCGGTGGCTGCTGATCTCGCTCGGCCCTGCGTCGCTCGTGCTGGCGCTCAACCTGGCCATCGGGTTCCTGGTGCCGGGCCTGATCTCGGGGGAGTGGCCGGCGCCGCCCGCCACCGGACTGGAGCAGTTCCTCCTGTGCGGCGCCATCATCCTGGTGCTTACGCCGTTCCAGGCCGCGGCGGAGGAGTACGTGTTCCGCGGCCTTATTCCGCAGGCGATCGGATCGTGGGTGCGGTTCTTCCCGGTCGGTGCGGTGGTGTCGACCCTCGGGTTCGCGGCGCTCCACGCCTACGACTTCTGGGGTCTTGTGGACGTGTTCCTGTTCGGCTTCGCCGCATCGCTGGTCGTCTGGCGCACCGGAGGCCTCGAAGCGGGCATCGCCTACCACTCGGTTAACAACATCGCGTCGTTCCTCCTGCTGGCGTCGGGCATCTTCGGCACCACGGTCAACGAGTCGCAGACGGGGGGCCCGATGGGTCCGGCCATCTCGCTGGTCACCCTGGCCCTCTGGGTGCTCTGGATGTCGTGGCTGGCCCGCCGCGCCGGCGTCGCGCGCCTGGGCGCGTACGCCCCGCCCGCGCCAGCACTCACCGCGCCGCCCGTCGTCAGCGGATCCGGAGTCAACCTGCCGCCAGTGGATCTCGGCGCCTGAATGTCAGCAGGTCCGCTCCTCAACTCCGAAATGCGTGACGCCCGATCCTCAGAACCGCGCGAATCGGCTATCGCCTAGTACGAGGTCCACGACGCTGTCGGTGTGGGTGCGGTCACCGTCGTGAAAGGACTCGGCGGCTTCGCGACCACCACCCAACTTCAGCGGGCGGGGGTGACCACTCGTGAGATGACCACGGTCGTGCGTTCCGGCGAGCTTCGTCGGCCGCGGATCGGTTGGTATTCCACCCTGGCGGCAGGTGACCCTCGGTTCCGCGCCGTCGCCGCCGGCGGACGGTTGACCGGTGCATCGGCATTGCACGTCATGGGGGCGTGGATGCTCGACCCTCCTGATCGTCTGCACGTGGCGGTGGCTCCGGGCGCCAGGGTCGTTCGCTCGTCTGTGGACGCTTGCATCCATTGGGTGCACTCGACCGGTGACTCGCCGTGCGTGGTCTCGCTCGTGGATGCGTTGACGCAGGCGGCGCTTTCGGAGCCACTCGAGACGGTCGTTTCGGTGTTCGACTGGGCGCTCCATACGGGTCGGCTCCACCGGATCGACTTCGAACGGATACTGCTGTCGCTTCCGGCGCCGGCGAGGGTCCTGGGCAAATGGGTAGATCCCGATTCCGAGAGTGTTCTTGAGAGCATCGCGCGAGTGCGGCTGCGTCGGCGTGGCTGGGGCGTGCGTTCGCAGGTTCGGGTCGGCGAACTCGGTGCGATCGACCTGGTGATCGAGGACCACATCGCGCTCGAGTTGGATGGCCGGGAGCACCACGAGAAGAGCTTCGAGCGCGATCGACGCAAGGATTTGCAGATAGTCACCGAGGGCAGGCAGGCGATCCGTGTCACCTACTCGATGCTTACGCGGGACTGGCAAGGGGTTGAGCGTGCGATCGAGGCCGCGCTCGCTGCTCGGCGATTCGGAGATGTTGGCGGATCCGGAGTCAAGTCCGCCGAGCCTCGAGGCTCTCGGCGAACCCGGCGACCCCACCGCGATAACTCCGCATCCGTCGACATCGGGCAGCGGGAATAGCCACCGCGCGGGCGGGTTGCACCGAGTGTGAGTGCGATCAAGGTCGACATCTGGTCCGACGTGCAATGCCCGTGGTGTTACATCGGCAAGCGCAAGTTCGAGGCCGCCGCGGCCGCGTTCGAGGTCGAGGTCGAGTACCACTCGTTCGAGTTGGCACCCGACACTCCCGTCGACTACGACGGCACGCCCGCCCAGTACCTCGCCGAGCGCAAGGGCATCCCCATGGAGCAGGTCGGCCCGATGCTCGACCGCGTCATCGGCATCGCCAAGACCGTCGGCCTCGACTACGACTACGACCACATGCATCAGACGAACACGGTCAAGGCGCATGAACTGCTCCACTACGCCAAGGCGCACGGACGCCAGCTCGAGATGAAGGAGGCGCTGCTCAAGGCCTACTTCCTCGACGGCGGGCACGTGGGTCGCATCGACGACCTGGTCGAGCTCGCCGAGCGGGAAGGCTTTGAGGGGCCGGATGTCCGCGCGGCTCTCGAAAGCAACCGGTACCTTCCCGACGTGAAGGCCGACATGGCGCAGGCGGTCGAGTACGGCATCCAGGGCGTGCCGTTCTTCGTATTCGACGGGCAGTTCGGGGTGTCCGGCGCACAGGAGTCCGCAACGTTCGCTAACGTGCTCGAACAGGTGCGAAACGCGAAGGAGCCCGCCGCATGACGGACGCCACCCCGGCCAAGTTGCAGATCCTCGGGGATCTCGATGCGGCCTCCTGCGACGGCGACGTCTGCGAGCTCCC